>JACQZM010000285.1 GCA_016213885.1 Candidatus Rifleibacteriota bacterium
GAGGACACTCAGGCCTCCCGCACCGTGACCGCCAGGCCCCGGTTCGTGAGCGCCTCGATGAACGGTCCGGGGGGAACACACCGCTCCTGGGGCAGGGCGCCCCGCTCCCGGACCTGGCCGGTGCCGATCATCCAGGCGATGACCGCCGCCGGGAACCCGGTGGCGCGGGCCATGGCCGAGAGCCCGGTGGCCGGGTCGGCCCGATCGATCATCTCGTAGGTCAGGGAGCGGCGCGTCCCCTTCACGGTCCCCTCCACCACGACCCTGACCAGCGCCACGTCCGGCCCCTCCTGGGGCAAGATCCGCTCCAGCACCGCCTCGACCACGTCCCGTGGCGGCACCGTCACGGCTCCGACGGTCACCGGCGTCGCCGAGAGGAGCCCCAGCTCCAGGAGCGTACGGATCTTGACGCAGTGGCCCGGGTACCGGATCGTCTTGTAGTCGAGCCTCTTGACCTTGCCCTCGTAGGTGTGGGGCAGGGTGGAACAGCCGCCGGACGTCTGGAACGCTTCGAGCCGCCCGAGCGGTGGCGGGAACTCCAGCTCCTCCAGCTCGGTCAGGGACTCCACGCGGCAGATCCGACCGTCCCTGACGACCACGGCCGGCTCCAGGTACTCGTTGGTGAGGCCCCGGACCGAGAAGACCAGCTGGTAGTCCAGCGGCGGCCTGGGCTCCAGCGGCAGCCCGCCCACCCGGATCGCCACCGACTCCGTGGCGTCGAGCCGCCCGATGCCGTCGGCCGCCAGCAGACTCACCATGCCGGGCGCCAGCCCGCAGTCCGGCACGACCACCAGGCCCGCGTCCTTGACCTGGCGGTCCAGGGCGAGCTGGGCGTCCACCACGGTGTTGTTGCCGCCGAGATCGACGAAGCCGGCCCTCGCCGCGATGGCGGCCCGGGTGAGCCCCAGGTTCAGTTCGTAGCTGGAGGCGCTGACCACCACGGTGTGTCCCGTGGCCAGAGAGAGCGCCGCCTGTTCGTCCCGGGCGTCGAGTACCGCCTGCCTCACTCTCGTCCGCACCCCGGGGAGCTGTCTCTCCAGCCAGTCGACTGTCGACGAGACCGACCGTTCGAGGCGGTCCGCCAGCGTGAGCGATTCGACGTCTGCCTGTCTCAAGAGGTCGTAGGCGATCGCCCTCCCCATGCGACCGGCACCGACGACGAGAGCCTTCATGCGAGCGCCACCATCCTCCCGATCATCCAGATGTGGATTTGGTCCGCCCGCAGTAATAGCATGGAACGGTCGACCCCAGACAGAGAATCCGATGACGCTGCGATGGTCTAAGCAGAATCGAGGGCGTGCGGGGACGGACCTGTCCGGGTGATCGTGTGACGTGGGGCTTGCGCCCTCTGTCCCCGCGCGGCATCCCGGCGAGCGACGGGGTGAGGGGGCCCGATCTCGGGCATGGCGCGGCTGGGCCCGGACGGTGGCCTCGCTCCATGGCACCGTCGACTTCCGAACGGGTGGCCTTGATTCATGCGTATCGGGTCTGAGAGCCCCGGGGTCCTCGTGGCGACGGTCGGTCTTGCGCTGACCCTGGCCTCGGCCTGCCTGGCCGCGCCGCCGCCTTCGCCGGCCGAACCGGTCGACTGGCTGACCTGGGCGGACGATACTCGGCTGTTGATCAAGGAGCTGATCCGGGTCGACACGACCAACCCGCCGGGCGGCGAGGCTCAGCTCCTGGAGCGGGTCAAGAAGAGGCTGGACCTCGAGGGCATACCCAGCGAGCTCCTCCTCTGCGCACCCGGCCGGGCCAACCTGGTGGCCCGGCTCTCCGTGGGCGACCCCCGCCCTCCGGTGGTGTGGATGGCCCACGTGGACGTGGTCGAGACCAGGGATCAGCGGTGGACCGTGCCGCCGCTGGAGGGGGTGGAGCGGGACGGATACCTGTGGGGGAGGGGGGCTATCGATTCCAAGGCGATGGCCGCCCTGGGGGTGCAGCTGCTGTGCCTCGTGAAGCGGAGCGGCCGCCCGCTGTCGCGGGGCCTGACCCTGATCCTCACGGCCGACGCGGAGTCCGACTCCAGACGCGGTCTTGCCTGGCTGCTGGCCAATCGTCCCGATCTTCTGCGGGCCGACGGCGTCCTCATGGAGGGCGGGAACGTGGTCGAGCACAGGGGGCCGGTCAGGCTGGTGGAGGTCGAGACCGCCCAGAAGACCAGCTTCGACCTGACCCTGGAGGCGACCGGCCCGGCGACGCACGGCGCGCTGCCCGGCTCGGACAGCGCCATATTCCGGCTGGCCCGGGCGTTGACCAGGCTCGCGCAGTTCGAGCCGCCTCCGTCGGGGCCGACGCCGCGGCGCGCGCCGCCGCCGCCAGGACGCTCTCGGCCAGGCCGCACTACAACGCCCTGCTCCGGTCCACGGTCACCCCCACGCGCCTCGAGGCGATCGCCCGGGCCAGCCTGGTCGCCCCGACCGCCACGGCCCGGGTGAACTGCCGGCTGCTCCCGGGGACCGATCCGGTCCGGTTCATCCAGACGATCGTGGCGACCCTGGCCGATCCCGGGATCAAGGTGACCTGGGACCCGGAGGAGCTCGAGCCGATCCCCTCGTCGGGCCGGGACCACCCCCTGTACGGTGCCATCGAGAAGGCGTCGTCCCGGCGGTTCCCCGGCGCCAGGGTCGTGCCGCTGCTCTCGCCGGGCTCCTCCGACGCCCGGTTCTTCAGACGGCTCGGCGTGCCGTGCTACGGGCTCATGCCGTTTCCTCTCACCCGGGAGGAGGCTGGCCGGGTCCACGGGGCCTACGATCGTCTGCCTCTGGATTCCGTGGAGCCTGCCCTGCGGTTCGCCCACGACCTGATCCGGGAGGCGGCACGCTGACGACGCCGGAGTCCATGGCCGGATCATGTCGGCCCCCGGACGGTCCGGTGGCCGGCATGCAGCATCGTTACTGCACCATGGCGCAACATCAGGGCTGCACCAGCTCCGCTCCATGGCTCGATGGAGAGAGAGAACCCCCCGGCGCAGACCCTGATCTGGAGCCATGTTTCGACCGCTTCCGGACCGGCCGGGAAAAATTGTGATGTTCAGGGCACATCGTTTGCTTATAATGCCGGGTGCACCGAGGCAGGGGGTGTATTTCTTGGGTACGCCTCGAACTCATCCGAGGAATCTGTTGCCGCACCGAACCCGGATCGAAAAGGAGCTGGGATGAACTCCCTCTTCCTGTTCTGGCGCGAAGCGATCGCGAACCCCTTGATGACCGGCGCCGTCGGCCCCAGTTCCCCCTCCGTGGCCAAGTCCATGGCGGCGCCGCTGACCCGGAAGAAGGGGCCGGCAAAGGTCCTCGAGGTGGGGCCCGGCACCGGCGCCGTCACCGAAGCGATCCTGGAGCACCTGGGCCCTGAAGACAGCCTCGACCTGTGCGAGCTCAACCCCAAGTTCGCCTCCTGGCTCAGGATGAAGTTCGGCACCCCCCGGTCCGGCTGGCCGACCATCAGGGTCCTCGAGGGCGACTTCCTGCAGCTGGCCCCGGGGCCTTACGACTTCGTCATCTCGTCGGTGCCCTGTTCCAACCTGCAGCCCGATCAGGTCAGGAGCCTCCTGGGCGGCCTGGTCGAACGGGTCACGGCCGACGGGACCCTGTCGTGTCTCCACTACCGTGGACAGGGCCTCCGGTCCCGGCTCGCCGTGGGGCCGGAGCGTCACCGCCTCCGGCAGGTGCTGACCATCATCTCGGGCTTCAACCGGCGTCACGGTGTGGCCAAAGATACGGTCTGGCTCAGCATCCCGCCGGCGGAGATCCACTATCTGAGGCGCGAGCCCAGGCCGGCGGCGCCGGCGGCCAGGCCGCGTCAGCTCTTCCCCTGGAGGCGATGACCTCCGCCGACGCGCCGACCCGATGAACCGCCGCGGCCGCGGCGGTTCGTACATTTCATGGCACCGGAGACGCCCGGGCAGCTATACTCGGGACGGCCATGTCCAACTGTCCCTCCTGCCAGTCCCCTGTCCTTCCCGGTCGGCGGTGCCCCAGGTGCGGCCCGGACCGGGGCAGGTCGCGGGTCACCATGTCGGCGACGCTGGGGCCCGACCGGGCCCGGTCGTCGTCGGTGACGCTCGAGCTGCCGCTGGAGTTCCTGTCGCGGTACGAGATCCTGGAGAGCCTCGGCAAGGGAGGCATGGGAGAGGTGTTCCGGGCCCGGGACCTGGAGATGTCCCGGGAGGTGGCGATCAAGTTCTGCGTCGCCCACGCCGTTCCGGGCGCCCGGGAACGGTTCGAGCACGAGGCGACCCTGATGGCCAGGATCCGCCACCCCAACGTGGTGGGCGTCCTCGCCTCCGGAACGGTGGAGAAGATCCCCTACCTGGTGATGCCGCTCGTCAGGGGTGCGAGCCTCCGTCAGATCCTGACCGACCGGAGGAGCCTCCCGGTGGAAGAGGCGGTGCGCCTCATGGACCAGACGCTGGACGCTCTTGACGCAGCGCATCACGAGGGGGTCATCCACCGCGACCTGAAGCCGGAGAACATCATCGTGACGCCGGACGGACAGGCCATGGTGCTCGATCTGGGGGTGGCCAGGAGCTGGGCCGACGGGAGCGCCATCAAGGACTCGTCCCAGATCACCGGCACGCCGGTATACATGTCCCCGGAGCAGTGCAAGGGGCTTCCCACCGGTCTGGCCTCGGACCTCTACTCGGCCGGGATCATCCTGTTCGAGCTGCTGGCGGGCCAGCCGCCGTTCACCGGCTCGACGCCGAACCAGATCCTCAAGGCGCACCTGGAATCGCTCATCCCCCGCGTGACGGAGTTCGTCCCCGCCCTGGACCAGGGGTGGAACCACCTCCTCGCCAAGGCACTGGCCAAGCTGCCCGCGGACCGATTCTCCGACGCCCATGCCTTCCGGCTGGCGCTCCAGAAGGCGTCGGCCGGCCAGTTCGCCGCGTCCCATCTGTCGACGATCAAGGGGCTCGAGGGGGGACGCACGCTCCTGTCGCTGAGCGAGAACCCCTTGGCCATGGTGGTGGGGCTCGGCATCCTGTCGCTGTTCGGTCTGATCGCGGCGGCGGCGATGCTCCTCGACCGCGTGGAGCTGGCGTTCTCGTCGCTCCTCCCGCTCTTCTCGATCTTCCTGGCGGAGGAGCCCGGGCGGTTCAAGCAGCTCTCGGCCCGGACCGGCATGCGGGTCCTGGTGTACGGGTCGTCGCTGGTGGTCATCATGGTGATGATCACCGCCGGCACCGCCGACCCGGTGCTGTTCTCGTACCTCCTGTTCTGGACCCTCACGGTGGTCCATCTGGCCTGGTTCGGCGGCTACCACGCCCGGAACCCGGAAGACGCGGCCGGGGTGGAGCTGCACCGCCGGTTGCACATCGCGGTGATGGCTCTGACCTGGCTCATCGTCTCGGGCTACAGCTGGCCGGGCTTCGGCCTCAGCACGAAGTCTTGCACGCGAAGCTCGAGGAAATCCTTCTCGCCGGCAGCGAGGATTTCGACAGCATCATCATGGAAATCCGCGCAGGCACCGGCGGCGACGAGGCAGCCCTCTTCGCCGGCGGGCCCCAAGGCCGCGCCCGAGCCCGCACCGAAGCCGGTCGAGAAGGGCTGAGAAACGGGCGATCCGGCCTGGAGTGCTGGACCTGGTCCCCGCGGCCGGGAGAGTTGCAGCGCCATCGGCCACCCACTTATACTGTGCTCGCGATGTGAACCGACCGGCGCTTCTTGCATCCAGCGATCCTTCGTGCCGGAAGGCTGTAGGCAGGGGCGAGTGACCCTCGGGGTGGAGACATTTCACGATGGCTACCAGCCTGTGCAAATACTGCGATGCCGCGTACTTCGTGTTCGAGGGGCAACCCGATAGTGGGTTCTGTTCGGATCGCTGCTTCGGGCAATACTCTCTGAGTACGGTGAAGAAGCCCGTCTGGCGATGGCCGCTCGTCTTCGCCGTGGGGACGATCCTCGCCGGCCTCGTCTGGTACTTCCAGGTCCCCATCGCCATCTGGGCGTTCGGATGGATGCCGTCCCACCATGACGTCGCCGCGAGCATCCTGGCCAGAGGGGGCGCTGCCGGCACGAGCTTCCTCGTGCAAGAGATCCTGGGGGGGAGCGAGGACAGGCGCAAGGCCGCGCTGGCCGGGCTGGAACAGGTGAGCGATCCCAAGGCGGCGCGGGAGGTCGTCTTGCCGCGGATTGCAGAACTGACGAAGCTCCTCGCCACTCTGCCCATACCGGAGAAGAACCTGGTCTATGCCGGTCTGGGTCGCTGCCTGATCAAGGAGGAGATGTCTCGATTCCTCGCGGGCCTCAGGGACCCGGACCTGGCGCCGGGCTCCATCCGGGCGCTCGGGTACCTGGGAGAGCCGGAAACGCTCCCTGGGCTCCTCTCGCTGGTTCGACGACAGGAGTGGGAGAAACCGCTCTCCGATGAGTTGACCGCTCTCCTCGCCGATGCGCTGGGACGGATTCCGGACCCCGATCGACAGGCTGTGCCGTTGCTCATCACCATGCTGAAGAGCAAGGACCGTGGGGTCCGCCTGAGCGCAAGCCGTTCGATCGGAACGCTGTGCGCCCAGCAGAAAGAGCTGGAGCGTCAGATGCTCGACACGCCGATGCTGGATCGAAAACAGGCGCTCAAGTACAAGCTCGCGCGGATCGATGAGGCCTACGGTGCGCTTTTCCAGGCGGGGGGCCGCGAGAATGACGATGAGGTGAGAGCGGAGATGGCCACGGCGACGGTCAAGATAAGTCAAGCGGCCGCTCCTGTCTGGGCGAACCGTTGACACGCCCGCTTGCCCCTCCTCTCTTCCTCGCCTTTCAGGCCAACTGACGGGGAAGATCCCATGCCCGGCCAGCGGGACAGACGGAGGTGCGCTTTCGTGCGCTCGAATGTCGGGGAGGGTGGATTGCATGGCTTCCGTGGGACTCACCATCGCGTGCGCCGCGCTGTGTCTGCTCCTGGCCTTCGTCTACAAGGTTCGCCGAGGTCGGTCGATCCATGACGCGCTGAGGAAGGCCGGAAAGCCGGATCGCGGCGACCTCCACGATCCAGGGGTGACCCTCCCGGCTCTCGGTGGATCGGATGTGGAGCCTCTGCTTCGCGCCCTCATGGAACCGGAGAGCTGCCAGGACGCCGGAAACGCCCTCATCCCACTGCTCAAGCGCAACGACTCCAGCGTCTCCAAGGCGCTTCCGGCTCTTCGTACGGCCCTGACTCACCCCGAATCTCGCATCCGGAGGGCGGCACTCTCGACGCTGCTCGCGCTCGCCGCCCAGCACACCGCCGCTCTCGAGCTGGCCGCGACGGCGCTCGACGACCCGGATCGTGCTGTGAGGGCGGAAGCTCTGGCAGGTCTTGCGCGATGCGGACCATCGGCGGCGCTCGCTCTCGTGAGAGGGTTGGGCGATCCGGAGAAAGAGATCCGTCTGCGGAGCGCCTGGGCTCTGTGCGACCTGGGATCGGCCGCCGAGCCCGCGGTACCGGGTCTGGTGCAAGTCCTGGTGCTACCGACCGAGGATGAGGAGGTCCGCTGCGCGGCGCTGACGGCTCTCCTCAAGGCGGGAGAAGCGGCGGTGCCGGCCTTCATCGCCTTGCTGGACCACGCCCAAGAGAGGGTTCGCCACTCGGCCGCCGTCTCGCTGGGAGGCCTCGGAGCGGCTGCCGGCGCTTCCGTCTCGAAGCTCTGCGCGGCGCTTCGAGATGCGTCACCGGACGTCGCGGCCGCCGCGGCGACCGCTCTGGGCGAAATAGAGACGGACGACCTCGAGGTGGCCAGTGCCCTCTACTCGGCAGTGAAACACCCGGTGCCGGAGGTCCGCCGGGCCGCGTCGACGGCGTTGGGCCGATTGGGGAATGTGGCTGGAGGTAGCTTCAGAGTACTGTGCGAAGCGCTCCAGGACCCGGACCACGACGTGCGCATCGAGATCCTCAGCTCCCTGGGTCACACGAACATCGAACCAGGGTTGGGCATTCCGATCCTCTGTGTCTCTCTGCTGGATGACGACGACTTCCGCTGCCGCGCTGCTGCCGCGGATGCCATGGCGGCCCTGGGCTCTCACGCGTCGCTGGCGATTCCCGCATTGACCTTGGCTCTTTCCGATCCTCTCCCTGTCGTTCGCGAGGCGGCCGCCAGGGCCTTGGCCGTGGCCGGTTCCGCGCAGCCGGATCGGGCTCTCCTCGAGGCCGCCTCGGCCCATCCCGACCCCAAGATCCGGGCGGTCGCTCTCCGCTGCCTGGCGTGGCTGGACGCACCCGGAGCGACCGATGCCTCCGGTGCTCCAGCCGCGGTCCCCCCGGCCTTGCCGGCCGTGTCCCGGGAAGGCCCCCGGGGAGCCGATCGCACCGGTCCGGTCGTTCCGGCATCGGTCCAGGACTCCCCGGCCGCTCAGGAGAAGGACCAGGGATCACCGGTGAGGGCGTCACGAGTCCCGGCGTCCGTGGATCGCGGCGGTCTGCCCAGGCTGATCGCTTCGACGGGAGACTCGGACACCGGCGCCGCCCTCTCGGCGATCG
Source organism: Candidatus Rifleibacteriota bacterium (assembly GCA_016213885.1). GTDB lineage: Bacteria > Muiribacteriota > UBA6191 > JACPRK01 > JACQZM01 > JACQZM01. The sequence continues at coordinate 8,452 of JACQZM010000285.1, forward strand.
AAGCGCTGGCGAGCCTGGGTAGAGACGCCGCCCCGGCCGTACCGGTGCTGATCGTACGGCTTGCCGAGGACGCCCGGCCGCGGATCCGGCAGGCGACTGCCGAACTGCTGGGAACGCTGGGCGCGGAGGCTTGCGCGGCCATCCCGGTACTCCAGCGCGCCCTGGACGACAAGAACCAGGCCGTGCGGCAGGCTTCTCAAGGCGCCCTGCGTGTGCTGGGTGAGAATGCCGGCCGTGGCGTCCGTTGCCTGGGGGCTGCCCTGGTGGGGCCTGACCGCGCCTCCAGACGATGGGCGGCCTGGTCACTGGCCAAGATCGGAGCCGCGGCGGCCGAGTCGATCCCGGAACTCGTGCAGGCGCTCTGCGATCCGGAGATCACCGTTCGAAAGGCGGCTCAGGAGACGCTGGTAGCGATCGCTGCGCCCGCCATCGAGGAGCTGTGCGACGCCCTCCATGGAAGCGATGCGCAGCGGGCGAGCGCGGCGGCCGAGACCCTCGGCCAGATGGGACCTACCGCTGCGCCCGCGCTACCAGCCCTGCTCGAGGCCATCGCCCAGACGGAGTTCGACATCCAGTTCAACGCCATCGGGGCGCTGGCACGGATGGGACCCCATGCCAAGTCCGCGGTCCCTGACCTCGCGGTGCAGCTCGCCGACGCACCCAGCTCGGAGGTACGCGCTGCGGCTGCAGATGCGCTGGGGGAGATCGGGCCCGCTGCGGCGGCCACGATCCCTTCGTTGCGGATCGCCCTGGGCGACCCGGCTGACCTCGTTCGCCAGGCCGCGGCGAGAGCCCTGGGCAAGACGGGTCACGAGCCGCTCAACGCGGTTCCCGACCTGATCCAATCCCTGGGGGACGAACGAGCTGTCGTCCGTCTGTGGAGCGCCCGGTCACTCCGGTTGATCGGCCCTTCCGCCAAGGCCGCGATGTCAGCGCTGGCCCGGAAGCTGCGCGATCCGGAGGTGGAGGTCCAGCGCGCGGCCGCCATCGCCTTGAAGACTCTGGCCCGTAGCTCCGATCGACCCCCTGCCTGGCTCGAAGACGCGTTGAAGACCGCGAGTCAGGTGCTGGAGCGCCCCCTGCGTCGGTGAGCCAGGTGGGGGCCGCAGCGGGGAGTGATCTTCTGGTGCAGCGCTATTCGACCGGCTCCTTGATCCCCAGCGCCCTGAGCTTCTGCTGGAGGCTCTGCCGGTGCATCCCCAGCTCCCGCGCCGCCTTCGAGATGTTGCCCTGGCAGCTCATCAGCTTGGCGGTGATGTAGCGTCTCTCGAACTCGACGATCAGCCGCTGCTTCGCCTCCTTGAACGGCAACCCGGTGTCGATGGGGGCGTGGGTCAGACACTCCGATCCCCCGGGGCTGGCCGGTCGCTGCGGCGACAGCGTCGGGAAATCCTCCGGCGCCAGCAGGTCGTGCTCGGCCAGCACCGCCGCCGACTCGATGGCGTTTCTGAGCTGCCGGACGTTCCCGGTCCAGGGCTGCTGCATCAACAGCGCCAGCGCCTCCTGGGTGATCCCCCGGAACGGCCTGGAGAGCCGCTCGCTGGTCTCCTCGAGGAACCGGCACGCCAGCAGTGGGATGTCCTCGGGACGCTCCCTCAGCGGCGGCAGCGCCAGGTTCACCACGGACAGCCGGTGGTACAGGTCCTCCCGGAACGTGCCCTCCGCGACCATCCGCGCCAGGTCCCGGTTGGTGGCGAGAATCAGCCGCACGTCCACCTTCCGTGGCTTCTCCGCGCCCAGCCTCAGCACCTCCCGCGTCTCCAGCACCCTCAGCAGGCGGGGCTGCAGCTCCAGGTCCAGCTCGCCCACCTCGTCGAGGAACAGGGTCCCGCCGGAGGCCCGTTCGAACGAACCGGCCCGCTCCGTCTCGGCCCCGGTGTAGGCGCCTTTCTCGTGACCGAACAGCTCGCTACGGATCAGCGCCCTGTCCACGTTGGAGCAGTCGAACACCACGAACGGCCCCCGCGACCGGGGGCTCTTCGCGTGGATCGCCTTGGCCACCAGCTCCTTGCCGGTGCCGGAGGCGCCGCAGATGAGCACCGTCACCTCCGTGGGGCTCACCTTCTCGATCTTGTCGAACACCTTCCGCATCGCCTCGGAGGAGCCGAGGAGGTTGCCGAACCCTCGCACCCGGGACAGCTCCGCCTTGAGCCGCAGGTTCTCCTGACGCAGGGTGGCCTGCTCCGCGGCCCGCTTCACCAGGAGCCTCAGCTCCTCCACGTCGTACGGCTTGGCCACGTAGTCGTAGGCCCCTCGCTTGATCGCCTCCACGGCCAGTTTCTCCGAGCCGAACGCGGTCACCATCACCACCAGAGGCGGGCTGGCCAGCCCCATGATCTGCCCCAGCGCCGTCATCCCGTCCATCCCGGGCATCTGGAAATCCAGAAAGACCAGATCGATCCCGCCGGCCTTGATCCGGTCGATCCCGGCGCCGCCGTCGGTCGCCTCCTGGAGCTGGTAGCCCTCTTTCTCCAGGGCGCGACGCATGGCGAAGCGGGCTCCCTTCTCGTCGTCGATGATCAGGACGCTCAGCTTCTCCATGCGATCAGGCCCTTCCCAGAACCGGCAGCTCCAGGGTGAACCGGGTGCCCTTGTCGGACACCACGGAGATCTTGCCGCCCAGCTCTTCCAGCTTCTGTTTCACGATCGCCAGCCCCAGTCCGGTCCCGGACTCCTTGGAGGAGTGGAACGGTTCGAAGATCGCGCCGAGCCGTTCCGGAGGGATCCCCACCCCGGTGTCGGCCACCTCCACGATGGCCCACTTGCGGCCCCGGGAGCCCGGCGCGTTCTCGTCGGACTTCCTGGAGCTGGAGCACACGGTCAGAGTGCCCCCTTCGGGCATGGCCTCCAGGCCGTTCAGCACCAGGTTGAACATGATCGATTTCAGGTCCTCGGCGCGGCCTCTGATGTAGTGGGACTCCGCCGAGAACTCCTTCACGAACGTGACGTGCCTCTTCTGCGCCTCGTGGTGGAGGATGTCCAGCACCCCTTCGAGGATCCCCTCCACGGGCACCAGCTTCTGGGGCGACAGCTCCGGCTTGATGAAGTTCAAGAGCCGGTTGACCGTCTCGGTCAACCGATCGATCTCCTCCACGACCACGGCCAGGTCGTCGGACAGCGGCCCCTTGCCGCCCACGTCCTCGCGGGCGGTCTGGATGATCGCCTTGATCGACGAGAGCGGGTTCTTGATCTCGTGGGCCACGCTGGCCGCCAGGCGCCCCAGGCTCGAGAGCTTCTCCGTCTCCAGCACCTTCCTCTCGAGCTGGATCTTCTGGTCCAGGATCTGGTACTTCTCCAGCACCATGGTCACCTGGTTGGCCAGGAGCAGCAGCAGGTCTCGCTCCTCCGGCAGCAGCGCCGATTCCACCTCGCGGTAGCCCAGCTGGATCGCTCCGATCAGCTCGGAGTTCTTCGCCAGCGGGATCAGAGCGCTGATCCGGTTGTCCTGCATGATCTTGGCGATCTCCGGCGACGCGACGTCGTAGAGGTCAAGCACCCGGTTGGGGTTGGCCCGCATCCAGACGATGATCTCCTGGGGCAGCGGCCCCTGCCCCGGGTTGCCCAGCACGGCGGCCAGATCCTCCATGCCGACCAGCCTCACCGCCGCCATCTCCGAGGCGAACACCTCCTTCAGGGTCAGGGAGGTGCGATCCATCAGGTAGGGGAGGTTGGGCAGCGACGGCGCGTTGAACTCCGCGGAGAGGTTCTGAAGGAGGACCCGCGGGTGCAGGAACCGCTCGAAGAACAGCCTGTTGGCCAGCCGTTCCACCGCCTGCTTCACCGGGTTGAACGTGAACAGCAGGCCCAGCACCAGCGCCGCCTCCAGCACCTTGAAGTCGAGCCCGTACGACCGCTCCAGGTAGTCGCCGATGTAGCGGATCCCGAAGAAATAGATGGAGAGCGCGAACGACGCCAGCACGGTGTGGAAGAGGCTCTCCTTCATGAAGTAGCCCAGGTAGTTGTACCGGTACACCGAGTAGGCGAAGATCAGCGCCAGCACGTTGGGCGACAGCAGCGTCGCCACGGCGGTGAGCGGCCCCAGCACCGGCACCTCCCGGACGTTGGTCAACAGCGCCGCCAGGGCCAGGGTGAGCCCCAGCGCCAGGAGCGTGTAACCCAGCGTCTCGTTGAATACCGCTTCTTTCTCCCGGCCGGCCTCGCCGGAGAGAGCGAAGGTGGTGAACGCCGTGGCCAGGCAGGCCAGCATGCCCCAGAGGACGAACGTGAGGGTGGAGCGGCCCAGGTTGACCAGGAAGGTGGCCTCCGGGTTGTTCAGCACCTCGAACGCCGGTCTGAGCACGGTCAGGACCGGCAGGTACAGCAGGATCGCCCAGTACCCCTTGAGCCATCTCGGTCTGTAGAACGCGAGGAAGGTGTGGAGAAGCAGGGAGGGGATGACGCCCAGGGCCAGCAGGCTCACGAACTCAAGCGCCGGGCAGACCGTGGGCAGGCGCCGTCGGACCAGCATCTGGAGGGCGGTGGAGCAGAGGGGGGCGAAGTTGAAGACCACCCCGGCCACCACGAGGGTGAAGAACACCCTCTCGCCGGCACGCTTCCGGGTGCGCCGGCGGATCAGGTGTCCCAGCACGGCGTTCAGCACGGTGCCGAAGATCGTGCCCAGGATGAGCAGGGTCGGGACGAACCCCTGGATGGTGTTGGAAAGACCCATTGCCGGACCGTTCGAGAAGCTCCCCGAAGCTCCATGCAGTCTACCAAAAAACCGGAGGCGGTGTGGGTTCGACCTTCGCTCCCCGGCTCTCCTCGAGGAGCCCTTGCTGGGCAACGGCCGGCAGTATACAATCTGCGGGTGGAGGTGGCTGCCGTGGTGCCCTCGGACCTGCCGGACCTGCCAGACGTAGAGGACAAGCTGAAGAAGCTCGAGGCGGAGATCGACCGCGACAGGGAGCGGGTCAAGAAAGAGCGCGAGGCCGTGGAGCAGAAGGCGCTCGTCCCCGTTCCGGAGCCCGGCGACGAGCCCAAGGCGATCGTCGCCCAGGAAGCACCCAAGGAGCTGACGCTGGCCGGCCGGTTCTGGCAGTCCAGCCTCCAGCTCAAGGTCACCGTGGGCGCCGCCGGCGTGGTAGGCGCGCTGTTCCTGCTGAACAACATCTTCACGATCGTCTTCGGCACCGCCGCAGTGGCCGGAGTGTGGTACCTCAGCGGCCGGTACGTGAACAAGTCAGATCGGCCGTCCCCCGACGAGGAACCGAACAAGAAGAAAGAGTGACCGCCGCGCGGGGCGCCGTCCTTCAGAACCGTTTCTGGACGAGCTTCTCCGCTCCTCGACGCCGGGTATAGAGACTCGAGAGCGAATCTCGCCGGACCGACCCGACGAGGGCGACCTCCCCCGGTGCGATCCCTTCATGATCGAATCAGGTCTTGACTGAAGATGCACGAACTGCTATTCTTGCCCGAGTTTTGATAGGTATGACGCATCCCGGGCGCGGCTGAAGCGGCCCCCCAGGGTCGAGGGAGATCCGGAATCGAATCGGGTCCCTTCGCTGGGACACCGATTGACTTGGTGAGCCGGTGTGCGCGGCCTAGGGAATGCGAAACGTGTTGGGCCCGCCTCCCCACGTAGGGGTCGACCGGAACGGGCCGGCGCGTGGAACCTACCGGTTCAGAAGGAGATCGTGATTATGCCAGGTTGCTGCAGGACCACCAAGACCGCCGCCAAGAAGACCGCCCCCAAGAAGGTCGCCGCGAAGAAGCCGGCCGCCAAGAAGACCGTGGCCAAGAAGACCACCAAGAAGCCGGCCGCCAAGAAGACCGCGCGCAAGTAGCGGGTCCGGGTCCTGGTTTCTTCCTCTAGCCGGGTTGAGTGTGATTCAGCCCGGCTTCTTCTTTGCGGAACAGGTGGGGGATCCCGGGGCCCCCACCCTGTGGCCGGCCGGTCGAAGTGGGGGTAGAATGACGTCTCGGTACAGGTCTCGCTCCGTACCCCGCGAGGTTTCCGGTCGATGACTCAAGGTTACAGCGCCATCCTGGAGCACTGCAGCTTCTGCGGCGCTTCCAGCGACGAGGTCCGGGCCCTGGTCGCGGGCCCTCGACACGTCTACATCTGTGACGCCTGCGTCAACCAGTGCCGGGAGCGGATCGAGGAGGCGTCCCGCTCCAACCGGAAGGGGGCCGCCGTCCCCACGCCGGCCCAGATCGTCCTGGAGCTCTCCCGCGACGTGGTCGGTCAGATGGAGGCCAAGCGAGTGCTGGCGCTGGCGGTCTACCATCACCTGCAGCGAGCCGCCCGGGGGCCCGAGGCTCCATGGGAGAAGTCGAACGTCCTGCTCATCGGCCCGACCGGGTGCGGCAAGACCCACGCGATCCGGTCGCTCGGCAGGTACCTGGACATCCCGGTCTCGATCTCCGACGCCACGAGCCTGACGGCCGCCGGGTACGTGGGCCTGGACGTGGAGCACGTCCTGACCCAGCTCTACCAGCGATCGAACCTGGTGCTCGAGCGGGCCGAGCGCGGCATCGTCTACGTCGACGAGATCGACAAGCTGGCCCGGAAGTCCGACGGTCCCTCCATCACCCGCGACGTGGGCGGCGAGTGCGTGCAGCAGTCGCTGTTGAAGCTGCTGGAGGGGCATGCCGTCACGGTGCCGGCGTCCCTGTCGGACCGACACGTGGCGATGCGGGTCGACATGGTGACGCTGGAGACGCGGAACGTCCTGTTCCTCGCCGGTGGCGCCTTCGAGGGTCTGGAAGAGATCGTGCTGAAGCGGCTCGGCAGCCGGGTGATCGGCTTCAGGGCCGGGACCGGCAACCTGAGCCCCCGGAGGGAAGAGATCCTCCGTCACGTGTCTCCGGCCGATCTCATCGTGTACGGGCTCATCCCGGAGTTCGTCGGCCGGTTCCCCGTGGTGGCCACGTTCGCCGCCCTCGAGGCTGCCGACCTGACGCGGATCCTGACCGAACCGAGAAACTCCCTGGTGGAGCAGTACTCCCGCATCCTGGAGCAGGATGGGATCAAGCTGATCGTGGAGCCCGAGGCGCTCGAGTTCGTGGCCCGGACCGCCATCGAGCTGGGGCTGGGGGCGCGGGGGTTGAGACGGCTCCTGGAGGTCGGGCTCAGGGACATCCTGTTCGAGGCGCCGGAGATGTCGGGCCGGCCGGTGACCTACACCCTGTCCAGGGCCTACCTCGAAGAGAGGTACGCCTTCCACCACCTGTCCCGGGCCTCGGCCTGATCGTCAGCAGGAGCCCCCGTGTCGTCTCTCCGGTCCCTCGCGGCGCTGACGGCCTGGAGCGTCCTCCTGGCGTCGGCATCGACGCTGGAGGCCCGGTCGCTGCCGGAGAAGAAGCACGATCTCCTCCTCGCGAAGAAGCAGCGGGTGGAAGCTCTGAAGGCGCAGGTGGACGCGGCGACCAGGGCGACCTCGGGCTGCTGCGACCTGCCCGCCATGGGGCGCCAGAAGAAGGTCTGCCTCGATGCGGCGGCCGCCTTCAAGCGAGAGCTGGAGGCGGGCACCTGGGCGTACTACGTGGGCAACTACGACGAGGCGTACCGTCAGCTCGCCCAGGCCGCGGTCCGGGGCCGTCAGCTGGAGCAGCTGGCCGCGCTGGCGAGGCGCGCCGTGGACGGCTGCGTGAGGCGTGTGGCCGGCGGCCTGGCCATGCTCAAGAAGCTCGAGCTGCGATTTCCCAGGATCAAGGACGCGGCGGCCCGCGCCCAGGCCGAAAAGGCATGCCTCGAGGCGACGAAGGCGCTTCAGTCTCTCGAGAAGACCTGCTCCACCACGGATCCGGCAGCGGTGATCCGGGAGATCGACGGGGCCGTGCGGACCGTGGAGCTCCTGTCGAGGAAGGCTCGCTAGCTGCGCCGCGGGCGATCACTCGTCGTCGTCGATCCCCTGGACGATCTTCTTCACCCGGGCCCGGACCTGGGGCCAGCCGTAGGTCTCGTTCACCATGTCGAGGAAGAACGTCACGAGAACCCGCTGAGCCACGGAGCCCGGGCCGCCGAGGGAGTTGACGAGCCTGAGAGCCTGCTCCACGGCGGCCTGTCTGAGGCTGCGGGCCAGGTCGGTGCCGCCCCAGAGGTAACGCCCCCCCCGGGAGGTGAGGCTGGCGGCCTTCGTGGTCGCCCGCGCCAGGATCCCCGGCGCGGCCGTCCTCGGAGTCGGCGGTGAGTCCGTCTCGACGTTCCCCAGGTCCAGGTCGGCCGGAACGCTGGCGGCCAGCGCCCGTTCCATCCCCTGGACCGCCTCGTCGAACCCGGGGATCTCGACCCCCTCCTCCGTGGGTCCGGAGAGCACCTCGGTCAGCTCCGGAAACGCTCTCCGGTTGGCTCCCATCTCCCGGGCCATGGTGTGGAGAACGGAGCAGGTCCACTCGTACGACGCGACGAAGGCGGTCACGGCCCGCCTCGCCCCGGGCCGATCGAGCCGTCCTCCCCTGGGGGCCTGGAGGCAGTCGAGAACGAGCTCGAGGTCCACGTACGGCACCACCGGCTGGATCGACAGCTCCCGGATCAGGATGGCGTCCACGGTGAACTTGTTGATCGCCGTGAGCGTCCTGGCGATCCGCTTCCTGGTCGCGGCCGGGAGGCCGAACAGGTCCAGGTAGATGATGCCGCCAGGCCTGGACATGGAACGGTCAGCCTCGAGGTGACCGAGCCACCCCAGGGCGAACCCCAGCGCCTTGCCGTCTCCCCTGGCCGCGGCCTTGCCGATCAGCCTCCGGGCCAGGGCACGGCTGTGGAACTGTCGGTCGTAGGCTGGATCGGCCTTTCTCCCGGTCAACGTGCTGACCGTCATGTCCGGCGAGAGGGAGCCGCGGATGAACGCGGTCCGGGCGGGCTCCTCGAGCAGGAAAGCCAGCGGACTCGACCGCGTCGCACGCTCCGCGGCCGAGCCGGGCGGCATCGTTCGACATGGGGGGCCCTTCGCTTCGCTC
>JACQZM010000554.1 GCA_016213885.1 Candidatus Rifleibacteriota bacterium
ACGAACACGTCGCCGCGGATCGAGTAGCCGTCGAGAAACTGGAAGTGGAGCCGGCCCGCCCACTCCGGCTCCCGGACCGTGACGCCCAGCTCCTCCTGGACCTCCCGCACGGCGCACCGGGCCGGCGTCTCCCCTGGCTCGAGCCGGCCGCCGGGGCCGTTGATCTTGCCTGCGCCGAGCCCCTTCTTCTTGTGGATCAGCAGCATCCGGTCGCCCTGGATCACGAAGAGCAGGTGGCCAGATCCCTGGGCTTCCAGGTCTGCCAGTCGATATCGGAGATCGTCTCGGGTTCGAGGGAACGCATGACAAGAGTTGTAGCGCAATCGGCCCGAAGTTGCCAAGATCCGGCGCCTCGCAGGATCCGAGTCGCGCCCCCGAGCGCGACCTTCAACCTGATCCTCTGCACCTTCCCTTTCCACACCCCCCGCGAATCGCGATCCAGCCCGTGGGGTGATCACAGCCCCGGTGTGGCCCAACAGGTCGAGCATCCTGGGTTGCCTGGGGGCCCGAAAGCAGGCAGAATGGACTGACTCCGACGACGGCGCCACGGATCAACGATAGAAGACCAAGGCATGCAGGAACAAGACGATCGGGCCACCACGGATTCCGCAGGCCCACGGGCGGTCCCGGGGCTCGGCTGGTCCATGGCCGGCCTCGCTTTCTGCTCTCTTTACCTCTGGCTCGCGGTCCGGCCGGAGCTGTTCTACCCGGACGTCGGAGGGATCCCCTTCTTCCAGTCGGGCAGCGCCTTCTTCATCGAGGGCGTCGCCGCGCCGGGAGGGCTGGCCACGTACGTGGCCGCTCTCGTCTCCCAGGCGCTCCCGGCCGGGCTGTTCGGCGCCCTCGGCTCTCAGCCCTCGCCTCTGGCAAGGCCGGAGACCGAGGAGCCGACGTGGGAGCGCAGGAACGCCGCGATCTGACTGCGGAACCGCGGCATGGCGAACCTCAGAGCGTTGAGGCGCAACCGGGCCGGATCGACGTCCAGCCGCTGCACCCGGTGCATGGCGTCGATCAGGTCGCCGACGGTCTGGCTGTCGAAGAACACCGCCGTCTCGCCGTCCACCATGGATTCGCAGGCGCCCCCGGCCCGGTACGCCACCACCGGCCGGCCGCAGGCGTTCGCCTCCACCGGGGTGATACCGAAGTCTTCTTCGCCGGGGAAGAGGAGCGCCCGGGCGTTGGCGAGCAGCTCCCGGACTGCGCCCTGGCCCCCGGGCTTCACGAACTCCACCGTGGGCCCCGCCATCCGTTCCAGCTCCCTCTGGCCGGAGCCGCTGCCGACGATCTTGAGCGGCACCCGCAGGCGGTTGGCCGCCTCCACCGCCAGGTCGAGCCGCTTGTACGGGACGAACGCCGACAGCACCACGAAGTAGTCCAGGGAGGGCCGCTCCACCCACATCCCACATCCGGAGCGCCTCGAGGATGCAGGCGATCAGCCACCGGACCGGGGCCGGCCGGACCGTGCCGAAGTAGATGTCCTTGAAATCCCAGATGTACCGCATCGGCGTGTGGACGTAGCAGACGTGGGGCGTGCCGGGCCGCGTCACGGCCCCCTTGGCCACGCAGTGGCTCGTGGAGATCACCAGGTCGTAGGCCGCGAGGTCCATGGCGCCGACGGCCGCCGGGAACAGCGGAAGGTAGATCTGGTGCCTGCTCCCGGCGAACGGCAGGTGCTGGATGAACGAGGTCACGATCCGGTGCCGTCGCACCCTGTCGCTGATCTTCTCCGGATAGTAGACCAGAGTGAAGATGTCGGCCTGGGGGTAGAGGTCCAGGATGCCCTCCAGCACCTTCTCTCCGCCCCGCATGCCCGTGAGCCAGTCGTGGACCACGGCGACCCGCCCGCCGGCGAACGGAACCGGGGGCATCTCCGCCGGTTCCGGGTCGGGCGACGGGGTGCTCATCGCCCCTTGGGGCCCACCGCGGGGGCTGGCCGCTTGCGGTCGATCTGGATCAGGTCGAGGCGCTCCTGGACCCGCTTGGCCAGCTCGTCGCCCGGCGGCAGCATCGTGAGGAGCCGCTGGTACTCCCGGACCGCCTCGTCCACGTATTTCTGCCGGTACAGGCACTCGGCCAGGAGCAGGATGCCCTGCCGGTTCGTCTTGTCCATCTCCAGCAGCCGGTAGAGGACCCTGGTGGCGTCGCCGTCGAACCCCCACCCGACGAGGCGGGTGGCATACTCCAGGTAGACCTCCCAGCTGTGCGGTCGGGCGGCGAGCTGCTTGTTGTAGTGGGCGACGGCTATCGAGAGGAACCGGTTCCTCGCCGCGGCATCGTTCTTGTCGGACAGGCGCTCGAGCATGTCCAGGGCGCCCGCGTCGTCCTGGCGCCGGGACTGGAAGATGGCGGCCAGGTTCAGCCTGATCTTGTCGGCGTTCGAGTCGAGCGTCATCCCCGGGAACGAGTCGAGCAGGGAGAGCACCTTCTTGTAGCCGGCGAGACCCTTCTCGTAGTCGAGCTTCTTCGACTCGGGGGTGCCGGCCGTGGTGAGCTGCGCCCTGAAGTGCCCCCCGGTGGCGTCGTCGTAGGCCTTGCGGGCCTCGGTCCCCAGCCTCTCGAGCTCCTTGATCTGGCTCGACGCCTCCTGGATCTTGGCGTCGACCTCCCTGGATCTCACCGCGTCGTTCATGGAGGCGGGGGCGGTCCGGGGAGCCGACGAGAGCTGGTTGAGTTGCGCCCGGTGGGTCTCCCTCTCGGACTTGAGCTCCCCGATGCGGCGGCCGCACCGGTCGCGGAGCAGCTGGGCCAGTGCCCGCATCAGCGGGAGGATCGACTCGTCGAGCTTCTCCTCCCGGGCCAGCACCACGCCGTAGGCGGTCCAGAACGTCGGGTTGGCGCGGTAGTACTTGACGCCCCGCAGGCCCAGCTTCTCCGCCTCGGCGAGGTGCTCCCGGGCCTGGGCCGGCTGCTCCTGGGCCTTGTCCATCAGCATGAAGATCAGGTTCGACAGGGACTGTTCGTAGATGATGTTCAGGTCCAGGGCGTTCCGGTACGCCCTCTCCGAACGACCCAGCGCCTCCTCGTAGCCCTTCCGATCGCCACGCTCCCGGGCCCTGCTCGCCTCCTTGTAGTAGCAGAGCGCGATGTTGTGGTAGTTGGCCGGGTCGACGAAGTTGGCCGTGGCCTTCTCGAACACCCTCACGGCCACGTGGTTGCGGCCCGAGTCCATGAGCGCCCGGCCGAAGTCGAACAGGATCTCGCCCTTGCCGCCGTCGGACTCCACCGCCTTGATGTAGTCGAGGAACGAATCCTCGAACTTCTGGACCCTGAACTTCAGGAAGGCGGCGCGCCAGTGGTACTCGGCGACGAGGATGTCCAGCATCCGTTGCGCCGGTACATAGGCCACCAGCGCAAGCACCACCACGGCCACGACCTGCGGCAGGTAGCCCTGGGGGCCCACGGTGATCTCGCCGGAGCCCAGCACCTCGGACCCGCAGGCGGCCCGGTAGGTCCACCGCCCCTGGATCGCGTCCCTCTGGACGAGCACCTGGCCCACCGGCTTCCCTTCGAGCTTCTGTCCGCGCCCCTCCTCGTCGAGGACGTACTTCTGCTCGATGGTCTTGCCCCGGGGGTCCGTGACCGTGATGGCGATCGGCGGAAGATCGAGCTTCTGCGCCGGCAGCGGCTTCGGCAGGACGAAGCGGACCCAGCCCACGACCCGGCCCATGGCGGAGAGCGCCAGGCCGACGTGGAACGGGAGGCCCGCCGCGTCGGTCGCCGCGTGCACCCTGGGGTTGACCGACAGCCGGATGACCGGGCACGGGAAGAACCGCAGGGAGAACGCCACCATGCAGTAGAAGAGCGAGGCGGTGTAGGCCAGGTGGAGGCAGAACGAGAAGAGGATGTGGGCCATGACCGACACGATGCTCGCGATGATCCCGATGAAGAGCAGGGTGTCGTAGTCGAGCCGGCACCCCCTGAGCACCTGGATGATCCGGTGCACGTACGACAGGCCCAGGAGCACGAACAGGACCAGGCCGACCAGCCCAAGCTCCGACCAGTAGTGGAGGTACTCGTCGTGGGCGTAGATCGACTTGTTGCTCTCCGTCACCAGCTTCTCGTTCTCGGGCAAGATCAGCACCTTGGCCTGGTAGGGCATGTAGTGCAGGCCGAAGGTACCGATGCCGGTACCGAATACGAAGTTGGCAGGGCTGTCGAAGATGATCCTGAAGGTGGTGCGATAGATGAGCCAGCGCTGGTGGGTCGAGGTGGAGACGCCGAACTTGAACGTGTCGTCCAGGCGATCGAGCGCCGAGACCCACTCCTTGTTGAGCGGATTGCCGAGCTTGAACCCGAACAGCTCGACGCTCTTCCAGTTGAAGGCCAGGATCACGACGATGAACGGCAGGATCGAGAGGAGGAGCGCCTCCCGGTGCAGGAACCGGGGCTTGAAGTCCAGCAGGGCGTAGCGGAGGATCAGCTCGCCGAACACGAGCAGGAGAGGGAACCAGCTCCAGGGCCGGCCCACGAAGAGGATCTTCACCACCAGCGCCCCGGCCAGCAGGAACAGCCGGAGAGCGATCCCCAGGAACAGCGCCTCCCCGGAGCCGTTGCCCGCGTACGACGGTGCACCGTGCGCCGGAGGCTCGAGCGCCGGCGACCGGGGCCAGGTGGACTCGCTCGTCGCGTCGACCGCCGCGGGGCAGGCGCCCTCGACGGCCGGGGGCGGCGGACCGGGCTCGTCGATCGGAGCCGCGGCGGCCTGCGGGTCCGGCGCCTCCGCCGTCAGCTCTTTCCACCACACCATGATGACCAGGAACGGGATGCCCAGGGCCAGGCCGATCCACGATCCCCGGGTGTGGGTCTGGAGCACCGTGACGAACATGAGCACGAGGCTCGCCAGGTACACGAACACCGACCGGACCAGCGGCTGGGTGATCAGGCACATGGTCAGCGCCGCCCCGAGGAGCAGGGCGACCAGCCTGATCGCCGACAGGTAGAACGACAGCAGCACCGCCGGGAAGAGCAGCAGCGAGAGGATCTGGATGGCGTCCTTGGAGGCCGGACCGTACAGGATCGTCCGGGGCAGCGCTTTCAGGAGGACGTCCACGTGGGCCATCAGCCGCGACATCACCAGCGGGATCAGGGCGATGACGTAGCCCGCGAGGTAGTTCCGGTGGCCCATGAAGCTGTAGTTCTTCGAGGGTTCTTCCGGCTTGGCCGGGAGGATCAGAAACCGCGGGTCGATCCACGAGTGGATCGTGCGGGCTGTCTCGTACGGCAGGATCGACAGGAGCCCGGAGCACTCCGGCTGCTTGGTGATGGCCGACACCCGGCTCGTGTCCTCGTGGAAGAGGAACCTGGACAGGCCCCCGAAGATCCGGTCGTCGAACTGGTAGTACTGGAGCGTCGCGAACCCGGCCACGATCACCCCGGCTGCGATGGCGAAATGAAGCAGGTTCTCCATCCGCTCGCGGCTCGTCACGGACATGACCGTGACGCCGAAGATGGTGAACAGCGCGAGGTGGAAGCCCCAGTCCCTGACCGCCAGGTTGAAGCTGCCGCTCCAGGCCAGGGTCACGGTCATCCAGGCGAAGAGGGCGCACAGCAGGAAGATCGCCGGCAGCCGCGGGATCACCAGCTCGCCCCGCCCCACGGTCTCCACGGCGAAGGCGATGGCCATCAGGATCGCCGCGAAACCGAGGAAGCAGTTCTTGGTGGTGTTGAACACCTCTTTGAATTCGGTGGAGATGAGCCACGGAGTGACGAACAGCACGAGGAACAGGCAGAAATCGATGAACAGCTGGACAGTGGTGTTCTGCTCAGGAGCCGCCGCAGCGCCCGCCCGCGATGGGAGATCGCGTCCTTCTCGTCCGGCGCCAGCTCGGCCATGGTCCGCTTCAGCCGGGGGATGAAGAAGATCGGGTCGTAGCCGAACCCGCCCTCGCCGCGGCGCTCATCGACGATCACCCCGGAGACCTGCCCCCGGAAAGTCTGGACGGCGTCGCCGCGGGCCAGGGCCACCACGCTGACGAAGCGGGCGCGGCGATCGCTCGACCGGGTCGACGCGAGCTCCGCCAGGAGCTTGTCGATGCGCTGGTCCGCATCGGGAGCGTACCGGGCGGACCCGACGCCGGGCCGGCCGTCGAGCGCCGCCACCTCGAGCCCCGAGTCGTCGGCCAGGCAGGGCATCCCGGTGGCCCGGGCGCACGCCAGAGCCTTCAACCGCGCGTTGGCGACGAACGTGGCGCCAGTCTCCTCCGGCGCCTCCAGACCCAGGTCGGTCAACGCCTGGATCCGGGCGAACCGTCCCTGCAGGACCCGGGTCAGCTCGTTCACCTTGTGGACGTTGGCGGTGGCCAGCACCAGCACGTCCCTGGTCACGATCACAGCGTTGGCGTCAGCGGGCTCTTCTGGATGCGGGCCTGCTTTCTCAGCTCCGCCAGCCACTGATCGTAGACCTGCTTCTTCTTCTCGGCCAGGAGCTTCTCGACCACCCGGCGCTTGACCTTGTCCAGGGTGACCTCGGTCTTCGCCTCCTGCGCCTTGAGCCTCGCGAAGACGTAGCCCATGTTGGTCTTCATCGGCTCCTGGGTCAGCTCGCCCGGCTTCAGCTTGGCCAGGATCGCCCTGAGCTCGGGGTTCCGCATCTCGCCCACGAACGGCTTCTTGTTCGGGTGAGCGTCGAACGCCTGAGCGTCTTCCTTGATACGGGCGGTCAGCTCGTCGGCCACCTCTTTCTCCCTGATGATGACGAACTCCGCCGTGGTCTGGGGTCGGGGCTGGAACTCCTCCTTGTGCTCCTTGAAGTGTTCCGCCACCTCGGGTTCGGTGACGGTCGGGTTGAGAGCGAACCGGATCTCCTTCTTGATCTCGTCGGAGAGCGGCTTGTGCCGGGCCGGGAGCATCGAGACGAGCTGGAAGAAGTGGTACTTCTTCTCCAGCCGGACCGGTGCCGAGATCTGTCCGGGCTCGAGCTCCTTGAGAGCGTTCGAGACCTCCGCGGGCAGCGTGTCGCTGACCGTGACATCGGCCAGGAGCGCCGGATCGAGGGTCTGCTTCTCTTCGGCGGAGATGACGAGCCCGTCCCAGACGCCGTTCTTGTCCTTGCCGTCCGACATCTCGCCGATCAGCTTGACGAACGGAGTGCCGTCCTTGAGGCGCCGCGTGACCTCCTCCCGGAGGCGGTTGGCGACGACCTCCACCTTCAGGTTCTTGACCGACTCCGTGACCTCGGCCCGCACGTCGTCCAGCGGCTTGGGCTCGGGTTCGAGCACCTTGTCGACCTTGAGGATGTGCAGGCCGCCCTTGCTCGACTTGACGACGTCGCTCACCTTGTTGGCCGGGAGGTTCTGCAGCGCTCTCTGGATCTGATCGTCCATGTAGCCGAAGGAGCCGACCTCTTCGACCGCCTTGTTCTTCTTGTTCTCACCCAGGTAGAGCTCGCCGAGCAGACCGCCCTGCGCCTTGGAGGGAGCGTGGGAGACCGCCTTGGCCACGGTCTCGAACTCCGCGGGGCGATCGGCCAGCTCCCGGCGGCGGGCCTTGGCCTCCTCGTCGCACAGCGACTTGGCCTGTTCCTCGATGAACCGCTTCTTGACCTCCTCCGCCACCTCCGAGAACGGGATCGGCTTCTTCTCTTCTTTCCTGGTGGCCTTCAGGAGCTGGACGCCCTCCTCGTCATGGACCAGCCCCGAGACCTCACCGATGCCCAGCGCGAAGGCGGCCTTGTCGAACGGAGGGCTCATCTGACCAGGCTCCATCGGCCCCAGATCCCCGCCCTGCGGGCCCGACTTCTTGTCGTCGGAGTGCCACTTGGCCAGGTCCTGAAACCTCGCGCCGTTCTTGAGCTGACCGAGGATCCTGGTCGCCTTCGCCTCGGCCTCGGCCTTCTCGGCGGTGGTGGCCTTGGGCGAGACCTTCACGAGGATCCGGCTGATCCACGTGCGCTCCGGGCGTTCCCAGTCGGACTTGTGGCTCTCGTAGAACTTCTTGACCGCCTCGTCCGTGACCTTCACGGCCTTCTTGAACGTGTCCGACTGCGGGTCGAAGTAGATGTGGCGCAAGACCACGCGCTGGTCGCCCAGGAAGCCCTTGGAGTTCTCCTTGTAGTACGCGGCCACCTCGGCGGGAGTCACCTCGAGGTCCTTGGCGTGGGAGGGCGCCGCGGGATCGATGACCAGGTGCAGCACCTTCGCCCTGTCGGGCAAGCGCCAGCGGTCCATGTGCTTGTCGTAGTAGTCCTTGACGTCGTCGTCGGTGAGCTTCGACCTGAGCTCTGTCTCGATCTGCTTCCTGACGGCGGTGAGCGGCCTGATCGCCTTGGTCTTCTCGTCCTTGAACTCGTCCTTGTGCAGATCATAGTAGGCGGCGATGCGCGACTCCGGGATCGGAACGCCCTCGGTGACCCGGTCCACCAGCTTCTTCACGAGGGTCTGCCGGAGCATGACCTCCTTGTACTGCTTGGGCGAGATTCCGATCTGGCGCAACCTCACCAGATGGGATTCGTCGGCCAGATCCTGGTCGATCTTCTTCTCCTCTTCGGTGACGTCGATGCCCTGCTTGCGGGCCTCCATCTCCTCCAGCCGCATGTCCACGAGCTGGTCCAGGTAGTGGGTCCCCATGAAGGCCTTCATCTGCTTGGGAGCGAGCCCCTGGATCGGCGAGTTCTTCGAGGCGATGTTGATGCTCTCGATGAGCTCGCCTTCGGTCATCTGCGCCTCCTTGTCCCCGAACCGGATCCGGGCGATCACGTTGGCCGCCGCGCCGTCCAGCTCGTCCTTGTTCTTCTTGTCCTTCGCGCGGGTCTTGTCCCTGTCCTTGTCATCCTTGTCCGGATGCTGAGCTTGGTCGGGCCCCTGTTGCCTGATGCACATGCTGCCGCCGGCGAGCAGGAAGATCGAACCAGCGAACAGAATGACGATCAGCCATATGATCGCCTTCATCTTGCGACGAAGGTAGTCGAAGAACATGGGACCCTGTCTCCTTACAAGAGGGGGACCTGTGCCGGCCCTCGTGGTCGCCGGCAAGAGGGGCGCCGGGGCGTGTGATTATAGCGTCCCTGCGCAGACCCGGCGCCTCGCCGGGTCCGAGTCGCAAGATCCGGCGCCTCGCCGGATCCGAGTCGCGCCCCCGAGCGCGACCTCCAACCTGATCCTCTCCTCTTTCTCTCTCCCGAGCGCGACCTCCAACCTGATCCCCTCCACTTTCCCGGTGAGTCACGATCCAGGCCGAGGCCTGATCTCGGGCCCGGCCTCGCGACACAGGCGCGGGATCTTGGCCCGGGTCGACCGCTCCGTGATATGATGGATCGACGACCTCGTCAGGAGCCTCACGATGAAGCCTGTCATGACCGTCCTCTGCCTGCTCGCCCTGTCGCTCGGCCCCGGGTCCGCATGCGATCCGAACCACGTCTGGCTGGAACAGAAGGTGATCTTCCGCAAGATCGTCACTCCCCGGGCGATCGAATCGCTGCTGGACAACGTTCTCACCACCGCCGCGTCGGCGGGGCACCGGCTGGACAACTCGACCGTCGCCCTGTCGGCCGCCGACGACGCGCCGGGCAAGACCGGCACCATCTGCGGCGGCGTCGAACGGCTCTCGCCGATCGACGAGAAGGGAGCCGGCGAGCGCAGGGAGCTGATCGTCTCGGCGGTCCGGCGCCTGCTGGCGACCCGCGGAGCCAGGCTCATAGAGCCGCGAGAGGTGGCCTCCAGCGTGGACCCGGCCGCGATCAAGCCCGGCGGGATCCTGACACCCAGAGCGATGGAGCAGCTCAGGACGAAGGTGGGCGCCACTCACTTCCTGAGGCTCCGGCTGACCGACTACAGCCAGATGGTCCGCCTCGACAAGGACGCCCTGCCGATCAACAAGGACGTGTACGTCCAGTACGTGTTCGAGAGCGTGAAGGCGAGGGTGACGCTCCAGGACGGAGCCGGGAAGCCGGTCCAGGTGGGCGAGGCAGACGGCCTGGTGAAGGACGGGTACCTCTGGCAGGGTCTCGGCGGCGTGGAGCCGATGGACAAGCTGATCGAGTACTTCGTCGATCGCCCCGGCGGCCAGGCCCGCACCAACCGCGAGCCCGGCACGTCGGGCCATCTCGGACTCGATTCACCGCGCCCTGCACGGCCGGTCAGAGCTTGTACGCGATCTTCCTCAGGAACTTCCGCGGTTCGAAACGTCCTGGTCTGTCTCGACGCCCCTGGACGCGGACCCATCGATGACCCCCATGATCCCGCGGCCGGCTGCCGGCTCGACCGTTTCGAGGCGGAGCTCATCCGACCCCGAGGTGATATCATCAGGATCGTGGATGCTCGGTTGCCCCCCGACTGCCAGGAGCGCTACGAGATCGTGCGGGCCCTCGGCGGTGGCGCCCAGGGTGCGGTGTTCCTGGCGCGCCAGATCGGTCTCGAGCGTCCGGTCGCCCTGAAGGTGCTCGCCGGCAAGTTCGCCGCGCGCGACGAGGCCAAGCGCCGCTTCCTGCGAGAGGCGCGCCTCACGGCGGCGCTCTCCCACCCGGGCATCGTCAAGGTGCTGGACTTCGGCGTCGAGACCGGCATACCGTGGATCGCCTACGAGTACGTGGATGGGACCAGTCTCAGGGAGCACGTGAACGAGGCGCCGCCGGATCTCGTGGAATCCTTGGGCTTCGGCGTCCAGATCGCCGGAGCGCTGGAAGCGGCCCACTCCCAGGGCATCGTTCACCGGGACCTCAAACCCGACAACGTGCTGCTGACCGCGGGTGGGA
>JACQZM010000555.1 GCA_016213885.1 Candidatus Rifleibacteriota bacterium
ACATGCGGCCGCGCAGCCGGAGCTGGTCGATCTCGTTCGACACCTGGCGAGGTCGCCCCCCGCGCGGGGGCGTGGATTGAAGCAAACCGGTGTGGTACTCCTCGGGGGCGGGGATGGTCGCCCCCCGCGCGGGGGCGTGGATTGAAGCTCGGACATAGTCTCTCTCCTTGCCCGGCTTTACGGTCGCCCCCCGCGCCGGGGCGTGTTTGGCCGCGGGAGGAGCGCCCAGCGGGAGCCACGCGGAGAGATGCCGCCCGGATGACGCCGAGGAAGCCGACCCTTCTCCGGACAGGTGGCCCCACCCCCTTGGTCGCTGTGCAGTCCTCAGCCCCGACATCCTCGGAAGCTCTTGCCTCGATCACTGCCGCCGCGGCGCCCCAAGCGGGGGAACGACCAGGTGGCGGGCGCCCGCTCACCCGGCGTCGCACCCGCGGCCTCAGACAACCATGTCGTCGGCAGCCGAGATGGCCCCTGTTGACAAAGCGTGTAGCGAGGCGTATGATGCCGCGTCGAAACTGAGAATGAGACTGCGTCTCAGGCTCAATACAAGTCTCTCTGTGGTCCGGAGGGAAGGAGATGGCGTGAATCGAGGAGCTCGGCGGGCACTTGGTCTCTTTCCGGATCGGGGCCTGGCTTCGCTCCTGGTGCTGGCTCTCGCTGGTGGCGCAGACGCCGGTCCGGCGGTCGATCAGGAGAAGCGGCTGCAAGAGCTCGAGCGACAGCTGAAGACGGTGACCGAGGCCAACGCGGAGTTCGTGCGGCGGCAGGCGATACTCACCCAGGAGATCCGCAAGGTCCGGGACAGCATGACCCTGCCGGAGGAGAAGAAGCTCGCCAGCCAGTACGGCATGGGGCCTGCGGCCTCGAAGGTCTACACGAAAGAGCGCGGCCTCTCCATCGGGGGATACGGCCAGACCTTCTACACCGCCCAGGTCGAGGACAAGAACCCCCAGACCGGTGTCAACACGATCGACCAGCTGCGGTTCGTGATCTACAACGGCTACAAGTTCAGCGACAAGATCGTGCTCAACTCCGAGATCGAGTACGAGCACGCCGCGACCGGGAACGGGGGGTCCGTGTCGGTCGAGTTCGCCCAGATCGACTTCTTGCTCGGTACGCACTTCAATGTTCGGGCCGGGCTGCTGCTGCTGCCCATGGGCTTCATCAACGAGATCCACGAACCGAACTTCTACCACGGCAACGAACGGCCGGAGGTGGAACGGGTGATCATCCCGACGACCTGGCGAGAGAACGGCCTCGGTTGTTTCGGGAACTTCTCTCAGGGATGGTCGTACCGGGCGTACCTCGTCAACAGCATGCGAGGAGCGAGCTTCACCAGCGCGGGCATCCGCCCGGGCCGACAGAACGGTGCCCAGGCCCGGGCCGACGACTTCTCGGTGGTGCTCCGCACCGACTATGACACGGGAAAAGGCTTCGTCGGCGGAGCCTCGGTCTATCGTGGTCACCAGGGCAACGAAGAGTCGCTCACCGTCGACAGCAAGGGAAGGGTGGTGAAGCCGGAGATAGGGATGACTCTCGTGGAGATCCACGCGCAGTACCGGCGGAAGGCGCTGGAGCTGCGAGGCCTGGCTGCCTGGACCACCGTCAACGATGCCTACGACCTGAGTCTGGCGCGGGCGCGGGCGTCCTCGAACCGTGGTCCGGTCTCCGAGCGGCAGCACGGGTACTACCTGGAGGTGGCCTACGACATCCTCAAGCTGATCAAGCCCAAGAGCGACCAGTACCTGGCCTTGTTCGGACGCTACGAGGATATGAACACCCAGGCGCGCGTGCCCTTCGGGTTCGCTCCGGATCTGACCCAAGACCGGGAGCTGCGCACCGTGGGCGTTTCGTACAAGCCGCACCCGCAACTGGTCATCAAGCTCGACCACCGCGACTGGTCGCAGGCAAGGGGCTCCAGGGCCGACGAGCTCAACCTCGGAATGGGGTGGGTCTTCTGACGAACCGCACCAGACGCCATGGCTCGGGCAGCCTCGCAGGAGCCGGGAGAGCCGCGCTGGCTCTCGGGCTCTGGCTGACCGTGCTCCTGGCCATGGTCGCCGGCCCCTGTGCCGCCAAGGTGTTTCTTTCCAGGAAAGAGGCGCTGGCCACGGCTTTCCCGACCGCCGACCAGGTTGTGGACAGGGATGTGTTTCTCACCAGCGATCAGGTGGCCCGGATCGAGAAGGAAAGCGGAGCCAAGCTGGAGTCCGAGCTGATCACCATCTACGAGGGGAAGAAGCAGCAACGGACCCTGGGTTTCGCCTTCATCGACACCCACGTCGTGCGCACGCAGCCGGAGACGTTCATGGTCGTGCTCTCACCGGGGGGAAAAGTCGAAGCGGTGTTCATGTGCGCTTTCTACGAGCCCCAGGAGTACATGCCGCCGGACCGCTGGCTGGCCCAGTTCAAGGGACACTCCGACCCATCGAGGCTTCGCGTGGGGGACGCCGTGGTCGGGATCACTGGCTCCACGCTGACGGCCCGGGCCCTGACGGGGGGAGTCCGCAAGGCGATCGCCATCTGGAAGGTCTGTCTGCAACGGACGGGCCGGGCGGTCCAGTGACGGCGGGGCACGCCGTCGCGACGATCTCCGGCGTGCCCGGGCCTCTGGAGTGACGACCATGCGTTTCGTCGTGACCGGAGAGTGGACGCGCAACCGTCTGTTGACGACGATCATCTGGCTGTTCCTGGTCTACACGGCATTTCTCTGGGTGACCAACGCGCTCCTGTTCTTCGCCAAGATGAGTCTGAGCTACCAGTCGGTCGTGCAGTACTACCTGGGCGACGAGCAGACGTTCCGCCAGCCGCGCACCTACCAGGGGCTCCTGGAGGTGGCGCACTTCCACATGTTCGCCATCGGCATGCTGCTGATGACGCTGTCGCACCTGCTGCTGTTCGTGCCTCTGGATGCGACCTTGAGGTCGTGGCTGGTGGGCCTGGCGTTCTTCGGGGCGCTCACCAGCGAGGTCGCGGGCTGGCTGGTGCGGTTCGCCCACCCTGTGTTCGCGTACCTGAAGATCGGCGCTTTCCTGACCCTCGAGGCCAGCCTGGCCGCTCTGGTGCTCGGTTCGGCGTGGGCACTCCTGACGCGTGCCCCCAGTGCCTATGGCGCGGAGTCCCACTGTTCTGGCGCCGACACGACCACCGTGAGCCCGGAGGGCGACGCGGAGGGGTGTGTGGGGGGCAAAATGAGCGAAGCGAAGGCCCCCCCATCCCGAACGATCCCGCCCGGTTCGGCCGCGGAGCGTGCGACGCGGACGAGCGCCGGGGTCTGAGCGATGGGCCGGCAGACGTGGTCGCTGATCCTGCTCGCCCGGCTCTGGTTCCCGGGCCTGGCCCAGGGGACCGAGCCGGTCGAGTGCTTCGCCGGACGGCCGAGCATGGGCACCGTCCTGGAGGTGACCGTCGGCGAGGGCTGGCAGCCGGTCTCCGAGGATCTCGGCGCTGTGCTCCACGCGTCCCGGCGGCTGTTCGACGGCACACGAGGAGCCTTCGACGTGACCCTGGGTCCGGTGATCCTGGCCGATCGGAGCTGCGGAGGGGCGGGGGGCGTCGACCCGGGGCGTCGCCGGGTGGCCCTGGAGGCGGTCGGAGGTCGTGGCCTAGTGGCCATGCGTCGGCTGGCTGGGCTCGCCCGTCCAGGCATGGCGGTCGACCTGGGGGGCATCGGCAAGGGCCACGCCACCGACCGCGTCGCGGAGTTGCTCCGTAGCCGGGGGGCCGTGGGCGGCTATCTGGATTTCGGCCGCAGCAGCCAGGCGGGGTTCGGTCCGCGGGGATGGAAGATCGGTGTGACCGGCCTCGACGGGTGCTCGTTCGATTCGCTGGAGCTCAGGGACCGGTCGCTATCCACCTCCGAGGCGGGATCGCCGGACAACACCGTGCTCGACCCGACCACGGGATCCCCGGTCCGGGACAGGCGGCTCGTCACGGTCCGGGCCGCATCCGGAGTGGACGCGGAGGGCTGGAGCACCGCTCTGGTCGTACTGGGCCGTCCCGGGCTGAAGCTGGTCCCGAGGGGACTGGACGTCTTCTATCGGGATGAAGCGGGCGTCGTGCGGCTGATCAGGAGCGACGATGCGGGCGGGCGCTCGGACGCGCCTCGAAGAGCCCGGGACATGCCGCGACACCAAGATCGAGCACGCCGGACCGGCGTACCGGAGCTTCGGGACGATCCGGAGCTGGCCCGTCCCGTCCAGGTCCACGTGTGTCGCCCATCGAGGTGCGAGTCTCGCATGTGACGGTTCGCCATGCATCACGGACCCGCACGGGTCGCCTGCCGGCCCCTCGAGCAGGCCGCTCTGCCTTGCTGTGAGCCGGAGGTCCGTGCTAAGGATGGGCAACCTGTCGGGTCGGGATGTCGCTACGCCGGAGCTTCGTGGAGGGAGTGATCCGCCAGGCCCGGAGGGGGAGTCATCGATGCGCACTCTCGAAGAGCCGGACCTTCCGGCATCGCCGATCAAGCTCTTTCTGATCGTGGCGGCGGTGGTGCTGGTCTGCGAGACCTCGATCATGCTACCGCTGAACCTGGCGGCGAACAGGACCGCGGACCCGGTGGCGTTCGCCCTCGGCATTCTCGACCCGCTCCTTCTCCTCTGCATGCTCGTGCCGGTGCTCTACTACGCCCAGTTCCGCCCACTGATGAGGCTGGCCCGGCAGGCGTTGAACCTCCGGGACGAGATCCGCACCGCCAACGAGGGGCTCGAGGCGAGAGTGCGGGAGCGCACCCGCGAACTGGAGGAGAAGACCCGACAGCTCCACTCGATCGCCGACGTTCTCTCGGCGCTGCTGGCGACCAAAGACGTCCACCATGCGAGCCGTTGCCTCCTGCGGGCCGCCCTGGAGCTGTCGGGTGGGAGCCACGGCTTCGTGGGCGTCACGGCACCCGGTCCCACGCTGCGCATCCTGGCCCGCGAGGGGTTCCAGCAGATGGCAGCCAGCGGCGACGTCGTCGAACCGATCGGCCTCGACACCCTCTTCGGCAGAGCCGTGATCACCAGAGACCCGGTCGTGTCCAACGAGGTTCTGCGCGACTCCGGCCCCCTCGCGTGCCCGACCGGATCCTCGCAGCTCGAGACCTTCATGGGAGTGCCTATCCTTCAAGCCACGGAGGTCCTGGGGGAGATCGGGGTCGCGAACCGCCCCGGCGGCTTCACCTCCACGGAGGTCCAGAAGCTGACGATGCTGGCCCAGATGGCCAGCCCCTTCTTCGTCAGCTACCGCAGGCAGGAGAAACAGGCCCTGCTCGAGGAGGAGCTCCGGCAGGCCCAGAAGATGGAGGCCGTCGGGCAGCTGGCCGGTGGCATCGCTCACGATTTCAACAACGCCCTGATGCCGATCGGGGGCTACGCCGAGCTCCTGGAGATCTCCATCGCCGGGGACGACCCGGAATCGAGGGACTACGTCGAGGAGATCCGGCGGGCCGTCGCCCGCGCGTCGGATCTGATCGGCCAGCTCCTGGTCTTCTCGCGCCGGCAGGCGATCCGTCCCAGGGTCCTGTGCCTGACGGAGGTCGTGGCCGGCCTGGAGAGCATGCTGCGCCGCTTCATCGAAGAGACCATCGACCTGGTCGTCGTGCCGGGTGCGAACATCGGGATGATCGAAGCAGACTCGACCCTGATGGAACAGGTCATCGTCAATCTGGTCGTGAATGCGAGAGACGCCATGCCGACGGGCGGTACGCTGACCATCGCGACCCGGGCGGCCGCTCCGGCCGAGGTCGAGGCAGCGGGGTTCGCGGCCGGGGTCACGGACTGCGTGGTGCTCGACGTGAGCGACACGGGGGTGGGAATCCCGTGCGAGATCAAGGAGAGGATGTTCGAGCCGTTCTTCACCTCCAAGCCGGTGGGCAAGGGGACAGGTCTGGGGCTGTCGACGGTCTCGAGGATCGTGCAAGATCACGGAGGGCGCATCCTGGTGGATACCACCGTCGGGGAGGGCACGACCTTCCACATCTTCTTTCCCCGGACGTCCAAGGTCCCGGACCTGAGCCCGCCCCCCGCGCGCTGGCGATCCTCTCGCAGAAGCCGGCGGCTCTGCCCGACCTGGTGCTCACCGACGTGATCATGCCCGGGATGAGCGGGGTGGAGCTGATCGAGAGGATCCGGCGGATTCGCCCGGAGGTCAGATCGCTGTACCTCACCGGCTACGCCGAGGAGCAGCTGGCTCCCCACGGCGTGCTGGATCACGGCTGCCACCTGCTCGAGAAGCCCGTGCGCGTGGAGGTGCTGGCGCGAGAGGTGAGGCGGGCGCTCGACCGGTGACGCGGCGCGACCGACCCGCCCGACGGTGATCTCAGGGCCCGTCCGCGTCGCCAGCTCCGCGGCCGCGCCGGGCGGGATCTTCCGAGGCCGGCGGAGCTGGATCCGCGACCTCGACGCCCACGCATGATCGGATGGCCAGGACCAGGGCTCCGGGCGGGCCGCTCTTGGTCGTGTACGCCGAGGCGCCGGCCTGGCGCATCGCGTCGGCCACCTCCGGCTCCTCGAACATGGAGAGGCCGATCACCTTGATCCGAGGGAACACCTTGACGATCGACCGGGTGACCTCGATCCCGCTCATTCCCGGCAGATTCACGTCCATGACGACCACCTCCGGCAGCAGCTGCCGGACGAGCGTCATGGCAGACTCGCCATCGGCCGCCATCCCCACGACCTCGAGATCCGCCTCCTCTTGCAGCAGAAGTGAGAGGCCGTCGCGCACCATCTTGTGGTCGTAGACCAGGAGCACCCGGACCTTCTGTCCCGCGAGGCGGACCGGAGACGAACCCGGGGCCTTGGCACCCGC
>JACQZM010000556.1 GCA_016213885.1 Candidatus Rifleibacteriota bacterium
CGCCGTCACCTTCGGGGGGAAACGCGAGTCGCACAAGACCGCGGCCCCGCCGGCCGCCCCGGCTCCCCGCTGACCCGGCCCCGGGGCCGCGGGAGCCGGCAGGCCTACCTGGAGCCGGCCGCCTGGAGCGCGCCCGTGAGGATCTCCCGGACCTTGTCCCGGCCCAGCACCGTGATGAACCCCCCGAGCCTGGGGCCCCGCTCCTGTCCCGTGATCACCAGGTAGAGGCTCTTGAAGAGATCTTTGGCCTCCATCCCCGATTCCTTGGCCAGGGCGAAGATCCGCGTCTGGATCTCTTCGGGATCGTTGGGCTGGGCCAGGTAGTCGATCAGCGTCCCGATCGCCGTCCGCTCCGCTTCTCCGGCCGGGGTGTAGGCGACCTTGGTGGGCAGCAAGACCTCCCGGTGGTAGAGCGCGGCCTGGGAGATCAGCGCCTTCATGGCGCCGTCGTCGCCGCCGGGCCAGCCGATGCCCCGCTTCACGTATTGAGACAGGATCTCGATGTCCGTGGTGCCGACGGTCCCGGCGAGCTCCGCCAGCGTGCCGTAGCGCAGCCCTCTCACGAAGGGGTCGCTGGCCGGCGCGTCCGGCCTCAGGTAGCCGAAGGTGCTCCGCTGGCCCGGAGGCACGGCGGCTCCGTAGTGGGCCTCGATCTCCTCGAGGAGCTCGTCCACGTACTGCGGGATGGCGCCCAGGAAGAGCTTCTTGGCCCGGCGGGGATTGCGGTACATGAAGAGCGCCAGCGACTCCACCGGCGCGTACCTGAGCCAGGAGTCGACGGTGACGCCCTTCCCCACGGACTTGGAGATCTTGGCGCCGGTCTCGTCGAGGAACAGCTCGAAGAAGTAGCCCACCGGCGGCGTGCCGCCGAGCGCCCTGACGATCTTGCCGGAGAGGTTGGCGGACTCGATCAGGTCCTTGCCGTACATCTCGTAGGTGACCCCGTAGACGTACCAGCGCAGCGCCCAGTCGGTCTTCCAGCCGACCTTGGCGTGGCCGTCCAGGATGCTCCCCTCTCCCGTGTGCCCGCAACCGTTCACGGCGCCCACGGAGCCGTCGCACGTGTACGACACGGAGCACCTCTCCGGATGGTAGGCCGTGACCCGGGTCGTCGAGAGCCTTCTGCACGATTCGCAGATCGGCAGGAACGGCGACCAGCCCTGACGCTTCTGGTCGCTCATGGTCGGCAGGATGATCTCGCAGACCTTGTCCACCCGGTCGAGGATCTGTTTCAACCCGTTGTTGAAGACGCCGCTCTGGTACTGCTGGGCCGACGACCTGAACTCGTGATCGAACCCCAGCCGCCCGAGCATCTCCAGGAG
Organism: Candidatus Rifleibacteriota bacterium; assembly: GCA_016213885.1. Taxonomy (GTDB): domain Bacteria; phylum Muiribacteriota; class UBA6191; order JACPRK01; family JACQZM01; genus JACQZM01. The sequence goes on from JACQZM010000556.1 coordinate 1,323, forward strand.
CTTTCCGTTCATGTGGCCGGAGTAGGATTCGCAGCAGCCGAACGGATCCGGGATCTCGTTCAGCGGCTTTCCCAGGTGCTCGTTCATCGCCGCGGGGAAGGTGAGAGGCACCTTCCTGAGACCGTCCATGTCGTCGGAGAAGACGATCAGCCGCGTGTTCTTCGCTCCGAGGTCCGTGAGGGCGAGCCGGACGAACGTGGTCCGCGTGATCTCCCCGAAGGTGCCGATGTGGGGGAAGCCGGAAGGGCCGAACCCGGTCTGCAGGATGATCTCCTGGTCGAGATTCTTGGTGCGATCGAGAATCCTCTGGGCCTCCTGGTGGGGCCACGATTCGGCTTGCGACACGGAGTTCCTTCCTTTCGCCGGAGCGGGGGCGCTGGAGGTGGGTCCGGCCCGGCGGGTCTGGCGCAACGATACTCTCGCGAGCAGCTCGGGTCAACAGGCACCGCGGAGCCGCGTCAGGCCGTCACTGCGGATCCCACCTGGCCAGCTGCTTCAGACACACGGCCAGGTCCTTGGGGAGCGGCGCCTCCACCGACAGGGACCGGTCGTCGACGGGGTGCCGGAAGTCCAGCCGGGCCGCGTGGAGCGGCGTCCTGGCCAGGAGCGGGCGCTCCGGGTCTTCCTTGTGCCGGTAGTTCCGCTTGAGCGACGACAGCAGGAGCGGGGCGGCGCTGCCGTAGACCGGGTCGACGACCAGCGGGTGGCCGATCGCCCCGAGATGGACCCGGATCTGATGAGTCCGGCCGGTGAGCGGCGTCAGCCAGAGCTCCGTGGCGTGGCCGAACCGCGCGGACACGCGCCAGCGGGTCCGGGCCTCCTTCCCCTGCTTGTGGTCCACGATCATCATCTCCGGGCGGCCCGGGTGGGGGGCCAGCGGAAGGTCGATCTCCCCTTCGTCGCCCTGGATCCTGCCGGTCACGAGAGCCCGGTAGACCTTGAGGACCTCCCGCCGCTGGAACTGCCCGGCCAGGTGCGCCTGGGCCGCCGCGTCACGGGCGAACAGCACCACGCCAGAGGTCCCCTTGTCGATGCGGTTCACGATCCGGGGACGATCGCCGGTGCCCTTGAGGCGGTGCCAGACCGCCTCGAACAGGGTGATCTGCTCGAACCCCAGGCCCGGGAACATGCTCAGACCCGACGGCTTGTCCACCGCCAGGATCCGGTCGTCCTCCAGGAGGACGACCACCGGATAGGGCTTGGGGCCGATGTTGGGCGTCATCTCCCGGGGAACCTCGATGGACAGGGTGGTCCCGGGGGGCAGGGTCTGGTCGGCCCGGATCGCCCTCTCGCCACACCGGACGTGGCCCTCGGCGAACAGCTTCGCGATGAAATGCTCCAGGAAGTCCTCGAGCTGGGAAACGACGATCTCGAGGGCCTTGAGCCCCCGGTCTTCGCCGGACACTTCCACGTGGAATTCCATGGTGCCACCCACTCCGATCCGGACGGGAGTCCACCGGTCGAGGCGTCAGCTCCTGGTGAGGGTGAACTGGGCCGTCAACGACGTCACCTTTCCCGCCGCGGTCCTCAGCGTGACCGGGACGTCGCCTGTGGCGATCCCCAGCTCCGGCACGCTCAGGGTGACGAACTCGTCGTTCCACGCGCTGATCGGGGCGGGGACCGACAGGCCGTCCTTGTTCATGAACACGACCTCGCCCTTGTCGGTGCCGAAGTTGAAGCCGCGGACCGTGACGGTCCCGCCGACCGGCCCGCTGGACGGCAGAAAAGACCCGATGAGCGGCTCTCCCGCGGACTTGATCTGCTTCTCGAAGTCATCGAGGCTCTGGCAGCCCACCAGCGAGCCCAGCGCCATCAGGACCAGCGCGGTCGACAGGGCCAGGCCCGGGAGCGTTCGGCTCGCTTTCATGTCTCCTCCGGAGGACCGGCGCGACGCCGTGGACCCGGGACGCGGAAACCGACCGGTCGTACCCGGCCGGCCCGCGGGAGGGCCGGGACCGTCGATCGGACTCGTCGGCTACTCGACCACCAGGAGGTGGGCGCCGAGAGGCAGCACCTCGCCGACGATCCGGACATCGGTGTGCCCGGCTTTCGTCAACGTGGCCGCGAGGTCCTCCGCATGTCTCTTCGGCAGACTGATGAGGAGTCCTCCAGAGGTCTGTGCGTCGAAAAGGACCCGGGCCAGGCCGTCGCCGACCGCCGGCCCGAGCCGGACGTGGCCTGCGGTGAACTCCCGGTTCCGTCGATCGGCCCCGGTGAGCACCTTCTGTTCGGCCAGCTCGAGCGCCCCCTCGAGCACCGGTATCGACCGGGCCCGCAGGCCCAGCGTGACGCCCGAGGCCGACGCCAGCTCCATGGCGTGGCCGATGAGCCCGAACCCGGTGATGTCGGTGGCCCCGCGGGCCCCGGCCTCCACCATGGCGATGCTGGCGTCCTTGTTGAGCCGGACCATGGATCCGATCGCTCCGGCCAGGATGGCGTCGCCCCGGCCAGGGGGGAGCCTCCCCAGCTTGGCCGCGGTCGTGATGATCCCGGTGCCCAGCGCCTTGGTGAGGACCAGCAGGTCGCCGGGTCTGGCGCCCTCGTTGGTGACGAGGTGGGCCGGGTCGATCAGCCCGGTGACGGAGAGACCGAACGCCATCTCCGGCGCCTCCAGGGTGTGACCGCCGACAACGGCGCACCCCGCCTCGGCAGCCTTGTCGTGGGCCCCGAGCAGAACCTTGAGGATCACGTCCGGCGTCACCTTCTTCGACGGTATGGCGGCCACGTTCAGGGCGGTGACGGGACGGCCGCCCATGGCGTACACATCGGAGAGGGAGTTGGCCGCGGCGATCTGGCCGTAGAGGTACGGATCGTCCACGATCGGGGTGAAGAAGTCCACGGTCTGGATCATCGCGAGCGTGTCGGAGATCCGGTACACGCCGGCGTCGGACGACTTGGCGAACCCGACGAGAACGTTGGGATCGGTCGTCGTGGGCAGATCGCGCAGCACCTGCGCGAGGACCGTCGGGTCCAGCTTGGCCGCTCAGCCGGCGCAGGCCGAGAGGTCGGTCAATCGAAACTCTTTGTCCGTGGGAGCCATGGGTGGTCCTTTCCCGGGGCCGCGCCGGGCTCCGAGGTGGCCCGCCGGTCCTGAATCCACTATAGCACTTCCTCGCCGGGCCCGTCCGCCGGCCGGTTCGTGTGAACCCTCGGCCGGGCTCGCCGTCTCCCATGTGGCCTCGCTGCCGGGGGCTCGTGGACCGTGCTATAGTTCGCTCGAGAAGGCCATGAAGAACCGACCCGCCGTGCTGGTGAATCCTCCGATCACGCTTCAGGAGCGCTACGGCAAGCTCTCGGCGGCGGGGTCGAGCCTTCCCCCGTTCGCCCTGATGGGGCTCGCCTCCTACGCCCGCGAGAACGGCTTCGAATCGGCCATCGTGGACGCGGAGGCGCTGAGGCTCACGGTGGACGAGACGGTGGAGGCGATCGTCGCGCTGGACCCCTGGGTCGTGGGCTTCACCGCCACGACGCTCTCCGTGGGGAGGGCGGCCGAGGTGGCCGAGAAGCTCAAGGAGGCGAGGCCCGATCTGCCGACCGTGATCGGAGGCCCCCACTTCACGGCGCTGCCCGAACCGACGCTCTCGCTGTACCGGCAGTTCGACGTGGGCGCGTTCGGCGAGGGGGAAGAGACGTGGCGAGAGCTGCTGACCGGTCTTCGATCCGGTGACGGTTCCAGCGATCTTGCGAAGATCGACGGCCTGGTCCTGAGGCAGGGTCCGGCGGTGGTGCGCACCCGGCCCAGGGCCCCCATCGAGCCGCTCGACCGGCTTCCGCTACCGGCCTGGGACCTGCTGCCCGAGCTGAACCGGCACTACCAGCCGTCGGCGCTGCGACAGCACCGCTCGCCGACCAGCGCCCTGGTGACCACCCGGGGCTGCTTCGGATCGTGCACGTTCTGCTACAACTCCGTGTTCGGCCGACGCGTCCGGGCGTTCTCGGCGGGGTACGTGCTCCGGATGGTGCGACACCTGGTGGAACGGTTCGGGGTCCGGGACATCACGTTCTACGACGACAACTTCGTCCATCCGAGGCAGCGGCTCAGGGAGCTCTTCTCCATGGTCCGGGCCGAGGGCATCGACCTGACCTGGTCGGCCAACAGCCGGGTCGACGTGGTCGATCGAGAGCTCCTGACGACGATGCGCGAGTCCGGATGCTGGCAGCTCTCGTGGGGCATCGAATCGGGGGACCAGCGGATCCTGGACCACGAGGCCAAGCACATCACGATCGAGCAGGTGAGGCGGGCGCTGGACTGGTCGCACCGGGCCGGCATCCGCAACAAGGGGTTCTTCATCATCGGCCACCCGATGGAGACCCCGGAGACCATCGCGAAGACCATCGAGCTGGCCCTTCAGCTGCCGCTCGACGACTTCCAGATGAGCTTCCTGACGCCGTTTCCAGGCACCCAAGTGTTCGCTCAGGCATCGCAGTACGGAACGATGACGGAAGACTGGGACCGGATGAACATGTGGACCCCGGTCTTCGTTCCCAACGGGCTCACGGAGGACGACCTGGTCTCCTGGCAGAAGACGGCCATCCGCAGGTTCTACTTCCGGCCCCGGATCGTTCTGGGCTACCTCGCCAAGCTCGACAGCCTGGCCCGATGGAGGGCGTTCGCCAGGGGCGCTCTGGCGGTGCTTGGAGCCCTGCTCCCGGGTCGGGCCGCCGTGCGTCCGAAGCCCGTCGAGGCCGCCCCGGAGCCCGGGACCACCCCGGCGCTCACGGGCAAGAACGGGACGTAGCGAATCTCCTGTCTTCGGCGATCGAGCTGCCCGGGTCCGCGGCTATCGCCCGTCCGCGAGCGGTGGCCGGGGCCGGTCCGGCCCGAGCGCGAGGTCGCCCCGAGGCCGGACGCCGGAGTCAACCGTGGAGGCGGGCCAGGGTCTGATCGCGCTCTTACCGGGGTGGCGCGGGGACCGGGGCTGGAGGTCTTTGGCTCCGGCGACGGTGTACAATGGCCCACGGCCCACCGCCCGGATCTGACGGCGCGCTTCGCGCCATGCCCGGCGAACCGGCCGTCTCACCAGTCGTGGACGAGCTCCCCGCCTCCCTCACCCGGAAGTACCGACCCGAGCGACGTCTCGCCCACGGCGGGTTCGGCTCGGTCTGGCTGGCGACCCAGCTCGACCTGGGGCGCCCCGTGGCCGTGAAGGTGCTGCACGCCAGCGCCGTGAGCGACGAGGTTCAGGTCGCCCGGTTCCGCAAGGAGGCCCGGATCACCGCGTCGCTCTCCCATCCGAACATCGTGGTGCTGCTCGACCACGGCGTCGACGATGGAGTGCCGTGGATCGCCTACGAGTACGTGGCCGGAGAGAGCGTGCGAGAGCGCCTGGCGCGCGGCCCGATCCCGTGGCCCGAGGCGTGCCGGATCGCCGACCAGGTCGCATCGGCGCTGGAGGCGGCCCATCACCAGGGGATCCTGCACCGGGACATCAAGCCGGACAACATCCTCCGGAGCGAGGCCGGACCTCACAAGGTCGCCGACTTCGGGATCGCCCGGTGGACCGGCCAGGGGGAGAGTCTCACGGAGGCGGGGGTGATCCTCGGCACGCCAGCCTACATCTCACCTCTCCAGATCCACGGCGAGGCCGCTTCTGCCGCCTCCGATCTGTACGCCCTGGGAGCGACGCTGTTCGAGATGGTGACCGGCAGGCCTCCGTTCCAGGCGTCGAACGTGATCGAGATGTTCCGGCAGCACTCCACGGAGGACGCTCCGGCGGTGTCGGAGCTCGTCCCCGGAGCGCCCGAGAAGCTGGATCGCCTGGTCTGGCGCCTTCTCGCCAAGACGCGCGAGGGGCGGTTCTGCAGCGCGGAGGAGCTTCGCGTGGCGCTTGGCCCGCTGCTGGAACAGCACGCGGGTACGGCTGCCTCGCCGCCCAGGAGCGCCCCGGCGCCGTCGAAGAGAGGCTCCGGCACCCTGCGTGTCAGCCTCGCGCAGGCCAGGGGGCGCCAGACCTCGTCCTCGACGGACACCGTCGAGACCAGCACCGCAACGAGCTCGGTCCGTCCGTCCCGCATGATCGCAGCGGTCGCCCTGATCGGTCTGGCCGGCCTGGTCGGTGCGGCCCTGTGGCGGTCGAAGACCTCGCAGCCGGGCGCTGTCGCCCCGGTCGTGACGATCCTCCAACCGGAGTTCGCCGGACTCCGTCAGGCGTACGTCCGGACCGCGGCCCCGCTCCCCGCGGGCGTGCGACTGGAGGTCGAGGCCGGCCCGGAGGCGACGGCGCCGTCGACCGGGCCACGGGTCCTGCATCTGGCCATGGTGACGAACGGAGCGGTCCACACGTTCGAACGCCTTCCGCCCCGGGCGGTGTGCCGCCTGCAGGCCCGTCGCGGCGACGGCACTCTGGCGGGTCCACCGGTGGAGTTCACCACTCCGGAGCCGGTCGCGGCGCGGGCCGTCGAGGTGCTCCCTCTGGACGATCGGGTGCGACTGGAGATCTGCCTGGCCCCTCCGGCGCCTCTTCGGGTCGAGCTCGGCGAGGGCGACCCGCCGGCGTGGCGGACGGCGACCATGATACCGGAAGGCGAGCGCCTGTCGATCCGGACGATCCCGGGCCTGAGACCGGCCACGTCCTACTGGCTGCGGGCGACCCCGCCTGGCAGGTGGGGCGGCCTCGGCCCCTACAGGTTCGAGACGCTCCCGGCGAGCCACGCCAGGCTGCTCGCCACCGCGCGGGAGCTCGTGAACCAGTCGCCGGACGACTTGGAGATGATAGGCAGCCTCCCTCCGGACCCCCGGCTGGAGCCCTTGCTCCTCGAGCTTCTCCGAAATGCCCCGCCGGAGCGCCCGCAGGTTGTTTCCGCCGTCGCCAGGCTCGCCCAGAAGCTCCGCAGCCGGTCGCTGGCCGCCGCGCTCGTCGACCGGTTCGCCACGGTCGACTCCACGGGGCCCCGGATCGAGGTGGTGATCGCTGCATGCAGGGCGAACCACCCCCGGGCCGCGGAGCTGGCCCGGAGGGAGCTGGACCTGGTCTCCACGGCCGACGACCTCCAGACCCTGCTTGCGGGCGTGACCCGGTCGGGCGTATCCGTGCCGCTCCCCGTGCTCGTGAGCGCCATCTCCCGCCTTCCCGACGAGGCGAGCTTCCTGGCCGCCGCCGCAATGCTCGACAGCGACCCCGCCGGGTCCGCCGACGCCTTCGTCCGCTGGCTCACCCCGCCCGCGAAGAACCCCACGAGCCTGGCCGCCGTGGCTGGCGACGGGCTGGTCATGCTCCCCGGTCCGGAGGGCGATTCCCGGCTCGCGGAGCTCTGGAGGGAGGGGCGAACCGGTCCTTACAGGTCCCGGCTCGCCTGGGTGGCGGCGCTGCGCGGTGCCGGGCAGGCATGCGGCCTGGTGCCGCCTGGTACCGCCGACGCCACCACCCTCCGGGCGCTCGGATTCGCCGGCTGCCGAGCAGCCCGGCCAGGGCTGGAGAGTCTCGCGAAGACCGCTCGAGACCTTCGTCACAGGTTGCTCGCCACCGAATCCCTGGGGCGGGTCGGCGCCCACGAGCTCCTGGCGGAGCTGATGGCCAGCGACGAGCCGGACGTCGCAGAGGCGGCCGCCCACGCCGTGGCCGTGAGCAGGGTCGCCTCGGCGGTGCCGGCGCTGCTCTCCCTGGCCCGGTCGGGCAGGGACCGGCGAGGTGTAGCTCTCTGGGCGCTCGCCCGCCTCGGGGTGGCCGAGGGCCGGACGCCGGTGCTCGACGTGCTGCGACGCTCATCGGCCACCTCCTTGGACGACAAGGCCCGTCTGGCGCTTGCCGCCTGGGCCGCCGGCGAGCTCCGTATCGGTGAGGCCAGAACGCTCCTGGCCGCGCTGGCCTCCCGTCGGGGGGTGCCGGACCTGGTGAGAATGACCGCCAACGATGCGCTCGCCTGGATGGGATCTCCCCGTCCACCCCGGACACACCTGCTGCTGCCGTTCATGACTCTCTTGGCCACGGGCCGGAAGCTCGTGTGCGGCGAATCGGTCCAGGTCGTGGCCGTCGCTCTGGAGCTGAAACCGTCCCCGCCGACCCACGTCGATCTGAGGAGCGTGCTGGAGGTGCGGCAGGACCCGGTGTTCGCGGGGGTGGGGCTCGAGTTCGAGCCGGTCCGTCAGCGGCCGACGCAGATCGTGGCCACCAGCGACGGCGAGCTGATGGTGGGCCGACACGTGACCGCGGTCTCCTCCATCGACGCCCCCACGTCCGGGTCGATCGTGCGGATCGTGGTTCGAGACGACGCGACGGAGGGTTGAGAAGAGGGGCCGGGAAGACCAGGATCCCCCACATGTGCCTCGTTTGCCGGCCTGCCGCGGGAACCTGCTGCGGACTCCCGCACGGTCTCGGCCACGGTCATCGATCGGTGACCTCCTTGACTCGGCCCCCCACCACTCCTATCCTGAGAGCCCCTCCGCGCGCGCGCCGGCGCTGGCGCAGCCACCGATGGCCGCCAGCCACGGCACCGGGCCCGAAGCGTGAGAGGAGCGGCCTTGGACCGCCAGTATCGGAGGCAGCGCTGCCGCGGCGCGGCCGAGTCCTCGCCTGGTCTGCACAGGCTCCAACCGATGGGTGACGTCGAGAACGGATCGCCAGCTGCCCCTGCGTCCCGGGACGGCCTCTGGCCGTGCCTCGGTCGAAGAGGGGTCTTCACCTCGCTGGTGATCTACTGCCCCGCGGCGTGGGGCGTGCTCGAGGCCGGACAGTTCTTCATCGGCTACTTCGGCCTGGGCCCGGCCGCCCTGCGCATGCTGGTGGTGACCGTCATCGCCGGGCTCCCCTTCACCGTCGCCCTCTCGTGGTTTCACGGGCTCCCCGGAGCGCAGGCCGTCTCTCGACGGGAGGTGACAGTGCTCTCGGCGATCGTGGTCGCCTGGGCGGTCGTCCTGTCGTGGCCAGCCTTCTTCCCGGACCGTCCGACAGCGGCCGCGGTCGTCACCCCGGCGCCCCCGGCTCACCCGGGATCCCGGAGGGTCGCCGTGCTGTACTTCGCGAACCTCGGCGCCGATCCGTCGCTCGACTGGCTCGCCACCGGACTCGTCGATTCGATCCTCGCGGACCTGGCCGGGTTGAAGGGGATCGAGCTGCTGTCGAGATCGGCCGTCGCCCCCTACCGCGGCCCGAGGTCGATCGACCCGTCGTCGATCACGACGGAGCTCTCCTGCGATCTCATGGTGTCCGGCAGTTTCCGAGCGCACGGTGCACGGATTCGCGTATCGTGCCGGCTGCTCGAGGTGTCCAGCCGTGTCACGACCGGGGCGTTCACGGTGGATGGCGAGACCGGCGACCCGTTCACGCTGCAGGACGCCGTGGCCGCGAGGCTCCGCTCGCTCCTGGTCGGGTCGGGGTCCGCTGACGCGCCGCCCGGCGGCGCGCCGCGGGGTGCCTCGCACGTCCGGTTCGGGGACGGAAGGCCCTCCGTCGCCTATTACCGATCCTATTGCGAGGCGCTGCAGGCGCTCGATCAGCACCTCTACGATCAGGCCGCGGAGCGGTTCTCCAGGGCGCTGGAAGGGGGGATGACCTACGCGCCCTCGCTGGATGAGCTGCTCGCTCTGGACCACCAGGTCCGCACCATCGACGACCGGGGTCGAATCACCAGTCAGGGCCTCGTCTCCGAGAAGAACGAGCTCACCGCCCCCATGCGAACGCTCGTCGTCCGCGGGACGAGCAGACTGCTCGAGATCCGCTCCACCACCGGACGCTCCCTGGGCTTTCGCGTCGAAGGACCTGACGGGGGGGGGAACTACGACCACATCGTCGGGCTCGACGAACCGATCCCGCCCGGTGGCCAGCGTCTCTACTGGGAGAAGCTCTCGGAGCGAGAGGCGGCGATCGCCCTCGGGCGAACGTGGTGGGTGAGCGCCCCGCCCACCGTGAGTTACCTGGGACCTCCCAGACGCGCCTCCGATACGCTCGTGCTCCCCAGAGGAGCCGAGCCGCTCTTCGCCTGGCCCGATCCCAGGCGCATCTTCTACCAGGACGGCCTGTGGCGACTCTCCTGGGCGAGAAAGCTCGGAGAGGACGTGTTCTTCGACTCGAAGGTCCTGTACGCGACCGATGCCGCCTCGATCGGCGCGGCGGACGAGCTGGATCGCTTCGTCCCTGATCGCATCTACGGCCCCGCCGCGAGGGCTCTGGAAACGGCCCCCCTGCCGGTTGCCGAGAAGGAGCTCCCGGTGCTTCTTCTGACGCGGGCCCGTATCGCCCTCGAGCTGTGCCAGCCCGAGAAGGCCGGGAGGATCCTGGGGCGTTGCCTGGAGCTCCCGCTGCCGGCTTCACTGCGCGTCGCCGTCCATCACTACCTCGGGCAGGCTTTCGTCGCCCAGAAGCAGGAACGGGAGGCGTCGCTCCATTTCCGCAAGGCCGCGGAGCAGGTCGCGAGCCTCGCCGCCGACTCGGCCGCGCTCGTGTGGCCACGATCCGGAGCGATCGATCTCGAGACCAGAGTCGCGACCTGGAGAGAGAGCGGCGGGGTTCTCGCCGCGCTCCGGCTTGCGGACGCCTACTTGGCCATCGGGGCCATCCCCGACGCCCGTCGACTCTCCGAGAAGGCGCTCGCCCTGGAGCCCAGTGCGCCGTGGGTGCACCAGCTCGCCGCGCGGATCGACCTCGCCAGGGGCCTCTTCCTCGAGGCCTCGGCGCACGCGCTGGAGGCGGTGCGCATCCCTCCTGTGGAGGCGTGGGCCTGTCTCGCCGATGCGCTGCTAATCGCGCATGAGCACGGGCCGTTCGTCGAAGCGTCGGTGAAGTTCCACGGAAGCTACCCCCGGCTCGCGCTCAACCGGGCGAGGCGGGATGTGAAGGCTTGCGCCGAGGCCTTGGACCGGGAGGGGATGATCAAGCTCACCAACGCCTACTGCCAGCCGGGTCGCAAGCTTGGATGGATCTTGAACCGGCTCGTCTACGATCTCGCCGTCCAGAGCGAGGCGAGATCAGGCGCCGACCGGGCCCGCATCCTCTCCCAAGCGTCGCTCGTGGCCGGCGTCAACAGCGTCCAGAACCCGGACAGCATCGAGTTCAAGGACACCCTGGCGGAGATGACGTTCCTCTCGGGTCGAGACGACGAAGCGGCCAGGCTGTTCGGCGAGATTCTCGCCAGGGACCCCCAGTGGAACCGCGCCCGGTATTTCCAGGCGCGCATCGCCCGGCGCGCCGGCACGAAGACCCAGGCCCGCCGCCTTCTGGAGGGCCTGCTTCCCCGCTTGACCGACCCGAACGATGCCGAGCTCAGGAGGCAGGTGAAGGCCGAGCTCGTCTCGATCGACGGATCGGAGGCCACCTCCGGAACGCCCGCCCCTTCCCGGCGCTGAGGCGCCGCGGGCGGCCGGCCCGTGGAGCTGTTCGTCTCGCCGAGTCAGTACGTGCAGGGAAGCGGCGTGCTGGACAGCCTGGAAGTCCTGCTGACCGGTCACGCGGCCTCCGGCGTCGGCGTGGTCATCACGCCGGGTCGGCACCGGGCGCTGGGCGACCGCGCCGGCTCCACCCTGGCCGGAGCCGGCCTCCGGGTCGCATGGGAGCAGTTCCGGGGCGAGTCAACGGTCGCGGAGGCGGACCGTCTGGCGGGGGCGCTCCGGGAGGCGGCGCATCCGGTGGAGCTGGTGATCGCCGTCGGCGGCGGCAAGTGTCTGAATGCGGGGCGGATGGCGGCCAGCCGGCTGGGGATCCGGGTCATGACGGTCCCGACCACGGCGTCCACGGACGCGCCGACCGCCGCTCACTCGGTGATCTACGACCAGGACGGAGCGTTCGTCGACATGGAGTTCAGCCTGACCAATCCGTTGCTGGTCCTGGTGGACCTGGACATCGTCGCGGCGGCGCCGGCGGCCCGCTGCTACGGACCGCTGCCTGTGGAGGCCAGGACCGGCAGGGCCTACTCAAGCATCTGCCTGGTCTGCAACGAGACCAACCCCCCCCGACGCCAGGAACCCCCGAGTCGACCATTCGCAGGGTCCAACGTGCCCGAGACTCGCCCGAAGGGCCACTGGAAGCGCTCTTCGCGCCTGTTCCGACCGATTCGCTCGAGCGCAGCCGATTCAAGCGGCGCCGGCGCCTCGATCCGACGCCCCCTACCTGTGGCCAGCCCCAGCTGCCATCACGCCGACCGGAATACCCCCTTCATCCTTCCTACTCGCTGAAGGTGCTGGGAGAGTGTGGTCCGGGCGGCCGATCCTGCGAGCCGTGCCAACCTCGGCAGCGAGGCTGCCGCGAGAACACGTCAGGGGTTCCACACCCCTCCGCCAAGTTCGGGAGGCCACTCATCGAGGTCGTCCGGGGTGTCGAGGTTCTCGTGAACCCAGCGCAGCTGTCGGAGCCGCTCTTCAGGCGGGAGCCTGGCCCAGTCGGCCCGCTCGTCGCCGAGCGTGCGCGCCAGGTGCTCGTAGTACTCCTCCGGGTACTCCGGCCCGGACCCGATTCGTGGCGGTGTCATGGCAACAGCTCCGATGCTGGCGGAGCCACCTCCAGAACGAGCTCCCGGGGCTGGAGGGCGCGCGTGGCGGCTCGACGCAGGCCCGTCTCGATAATGACGTCCCGGGTGATCTGGCCCAGCGGATCCGTGCACAGGGCATGACGACGTGCCGCGTCCGTCAAGCGTTCGTGCTGCTCGAAGAACGGCTCGGCGGTCGGCCACTCCCAGCCCGCCTCATCTCGCCACCGCCGATAGAACTCCTTCCAGGCCCGGAGAAACGTGCCCCAGCGGTCCTCGTTGACGCACTCCCAGATGAGTCGCTCCAGCCTGACGAACCCGTGCAAGCGGTCCAGATCGGTCTCGGCGTCGAGCTTCCGAAGCAGCGGTCGGCGTTGCGCCAAGGCTTCCCGCAGCGGAGTGCCGGTCCGTTCCCAGACCTCGCGCAGCTTCACAGGATCCTGCAGGTGAAGAAGACTGTCCGGCCTTTCCAGGACGGCAAGCTGCCAGCCGAGGCCATCGACCAACGGCCAGTCCTTGGCCCGGTCCGTCTTCTTCATCTGCGCCACGATGTGGCGCGAGGCGAAGTCCTCGTCGCCTGGCTCGACCTCGACTCGACTGACGCGAGGTGGGCGCGAGAAGACATCCACATGGTGGCCCGGCGAGCCAGGCTCATCCTGGACGGACACGTGGCTGGTCCAGCCGTGGGCCATCCAGGCAGGATCCAGCGGGGCGCCGAAGATCGGTCGATAGGACGCGCGTCCCGGCGCCCCACCGATCTTGAACGAGCCAAGCAATCTCCGGAATCCACCCAGATGGTCGGGGTCGATGATCCAGTCCGAGTCCTTGGTCGTCTGCTGCAGACCGAAGTGGACACAGGCCATGCCGGAGGTCAGAGCGAAGGAGACTCCCGACTCGCGGAGGCGCCGGCGCATGAGAACCAGGAAGTCCAGAGGTGCGGTCATACACTGGGCCGAGCTTCCCGGCGGTCACGGACCGGCACCGGCCGAGGATCGCGCCGGTCATGCCGGCGGCAGCTCCCTCCCGAGCCATCATAACACGGCGGCGGACCCGACTCCCGTGATGCAGCTACGCCCGCACGGGCCAGGCATCGAGGTGCACCTCGTACGTCCTTTCGGGGTCGACCGCTGATCACGACACGAGAGGAGAGCCCATGTCCCGCACCCCGAGTCGGTGGGTGCTCGCCCTGATCCTCGGAACCTGCGTGCCGGTCCTCTGTCCAGCCCGATCCAGGTCGATTCGAGGAGCGTGCTGGAGGTGAACATCCCGAGCGTCATGTGATGGTGCCAACCTGTCCACGACCGGACCTCGTTGTCGGCAAGGCCCACTTCTCCCTTGGCTCGCTCGAAGCAGTCCTCGATTTCGGATCGACTGCAGGCTGCCTGGGCCTTCGCCCCGATGGCGACGTCGAGCATGTACCGTTCGCCTCTGGCCGCCAGGCGATCGCGAGAGGCTATCAGTCGTCCGAACTCGTCGTCCCCCAGTACCCAGGAGTGGGGCAGTGCCCCGGAGCGGGCAGCGATCATCTCATCAGAGCCGACGCACGAATGTCCGCGGGCCGGCCTTTCGCCCGCCGGTTGCCCAGAGCAGGGGGCCGAACAGCCTGTCCAGTGCTCTTCGTCGCGACCGTTGCACGCGTAGATGGACCGCGGCGGGCAGGCGCGACCCACGATATGTTCTCACAAGAGCCCCGCGGCTGTCTACCCTCCCTTCGCGAGACTCTGCTTTTCCGGTCCATCGCCGAGCAAGACCCGTCCGGGCTCCCACCTCTCATGCGTCAGCGCTGACTTTGACGGGGACCTGGCGCGGGGAGGCGCTCCGGTGTATCATCGCGGCCGTGGACGGAAGCGCAGACCTGCGTGACACCCTGGCGGCCCATGGATATCGGCTGGTCTCCGAGCTGGGCCGCGGGGGAATGGGTGCCGTGTTCCTGGCGCGCCAGCTCTCGCTGGACCGGGACGTGGCCATCAAGGTCATGTCGGATGCAGGCGCGATGTGCCCGGCGGCGCTCCGTCGCCTCGGACGAGAGCTCGGCCTTCTGAAAGACCTGTCGCATCCGAACCTCGTCCGGTTCCTCGACGCTTTCCTGGACGGTGCCGTGCCGATCTTCGTGCTCGAGCACATCTCCGGCTCACGGATGCTCGACTCCGAGATCGGCGCTCCACTGGAACGGGCCCTACATTTGCTGACGGGTGTGCTCGAGGCTCTCGAGTACATCCACGGTCGCGGGATCGTTCATCGCGATCTCAAACCGGCCAACGTCCTGATCGACTCCACGGGCGATCCCAGGCTGATCGACTTCGGTCTCGCACGCTCCGCCACCGAAGAAGAGACCCGGCTGACCCGGACCGGCCAGGTCATCGGGACGCTCTCCTACATGGCCCCGGAACAGATGGAGGGAGGCGAGGGGATCGCCGCCTCGGACGTGTACTCCTGGGGCCTGATGGCGTACGAGCTGCTGTGCAAGCGTGCGGTCTTCACCTCGGCTGCAGCGGAGCCAAGGGTCACGCCGGTGATGCGGTTCGTCGGGGCGATCCCCGTTCTCTCGACCATGGCTTTGGGCGCCCCGAGCGATCTGGTCGGGGTCGTGATGCGCTGCGTCGACCGTGACCCCAAGGCCCGCCCCGAGAGCGCCGCCGCCCTGTTGCGCGAGCTGGAAGCGATCGCGGCTCGCGGGACACGCGAGGCACGCGACGCTCGATCGCTCGCGCGCCATCCGGAGAGACAAGCGCGACGGGTGCTCGAGTCGACGCGTACCATGGCTCCGCCGGTCGAGCTCCGGAAGCCAGGTCGAGTCGACCGCACCGCGTGGAGCATCGGCCTGATCATCGCGGGGATAGCGATCGGGTGCGCTGGTTCGCTCGCGCTCTGGCGAACTGCTCCTGTGGCGCGGCCACTGCTCGCATCAGCCCGGGCGACCGCAGACGCTGCACCACGCGGGCACCGGGATCCTCGGCTCATTGCACGTGGGTCCGAGCTCTGGCTGGCCATCGAGTCCAGCGAGCCGGTTTCTGGTGCGGTCCGGTGGCGAGAGCAGGGGCTGGGCAAGGAGCAGCCATTCGGTCGTGCGGTACCAGTGTCCGTGGCGGTGGGAGGGGCGACGTTCCGCCACGCCGAGCAGATGGAGGTGACGGTCGGCAGCAGAAACAGGATCGACCTGGTGAAGCTGTTCGAGCCGCACGCGCGGCAGCTCGAGCGCAATCTGGGTCTCGTCAAGCCCGACCAGCTCATCAGGCGTGCCGCCGCCCTGGTTGCGGGCAAGACCGCTCCCGACAGGGTGCCTCGGCTGTTGACGGATCTGTTGCCGCGATCGTTGCCACAGGAGATACAGCGGGCAGTGCCGCTTTGCAGCCAGTGGATCAGGGGCACAACCGACCTCGTGCTCCGGCGGAAGCTGCTGGCCGGCATCTACCGGTTGGAGGTGGTGAACGCCTATCTGGAGCGTCACGGGGTTGGCGAGGTCGTGTGCGCCTCGGAGCTGCTGCCCGAGCGCTGGCGAGAGCACCACTATACCTATGGCTCGAAGGAACATCTGCTGTTCGAGCAACTGCCGCATCACGAGTGGGTCGAGCCGCCAACGATGTGGATGGACGGGAAGGCGATGTCCGGTTTCGTGGCATGGGGTTCGGGCATCTTCGTGGAGAACCACATTCTCGCCGTCACAGGCGGACAACAGCCCAGCGTTTCCGAGCAGCTCATGCCGACGCCGCGGAATTCCGCGTTCCTGCGAGCGGAGTGGCGAGTCCGCTGGGATTTTGCCCCTCGAGCAACAGCAGCGATGCCGGACCTCGTCATCCAGGACGCCGTTAAGAGGAAGGTTGTCAATGATACCATGAGCTGCCATGATGCGGAAGATCTTGCCCTCGCTCTAACAAAAACTATGTATGAGGTGGGTACCGTTCTGGATCTCATGGAAATCCAGATACTAAAATGCCAATTAGGCCTCTTCGGTTATCACCCGCGGCCAAGGATAATCACCCCGGCTCAGAAAATAGATCCGCCGGTTGAGGAGGCGGTGAGAGCAAGGCTGGTGAACGGACGCCTGCCCTGCCAGGCCGCCTGGGAGTTGGCCAAAG
>JACQZM010000557.1 GCA_016213885.1 Candidatus Rifleibacteriota bacterium
ACGTGTCCCGCGATCAGGAGACCCGGGCCCAGCCACCCCGCACGCCCCCGTCGTTCGAGAGAGTGCCGGGCCGACCGGTTCCACCGTCGTGCCGAGCACGGTCCCTGCGTGCTACCATGTCGACGATCGATTCTGACCTGCTTCTGGACGGGCCGACGAGAGTGCGGCGCCGATGCGCGGAGTCCCCCGATGACCAGCCAGCCGAAACGCCGAGAGGTCGAGTATCCGGAGAGCGATGGTTCGCCCATGGCAGACAACACGCTCCAGTTCCAGTTCATCGTCATGATCGAGGGTGGGCTCGATGCGATGTTCAGGGATGATCCACGAGTGTTCGTGGCTGGCGATCTGCTCTGGTACCCGGTGGAGGGACGGCCGGACATACGAGCCGCACCGGACGCCATGGTGGTCTTCGGCCGCCCCAAGGGACACCGCGGTTCGTACCAGCAGTGGCTCGAAGAGAACATCGCTCCGCAGGTCGTCTTCGAGGTGCTGTCGCCGGGGAACCGTTTCGGTGAACTGCTGCGCAAGTTCCAGTTCTACCAGCAGTACGGTGTCGAGGAGTACTACGTGTACGATCCCGATCGCCGGGATCTCCTGGGGTGGCAACGCCGGGAGGGCGCCTTGTCGGAGATCGCAACGGTGGAGGGCTGGGTCAGTCCTCGCCTTGGGGTTCGCTTCTCTCTCCAGGACGGTGAGCTCGTTCTGAGCGACGGAAAGGGCGTGCCGTTCGTGACCTACGTGGAGCTGGCGCGGATCCGGGACGAGGAGCGCCAGCGTGCCGAACAGGAGCGCCAGCGTGCCGAACAGGAGCGCCAAGCGCCAGCGTGCCGAACAGGAGCGCCAGCGCGCCGAACAGGAGCGCCAGCGCGCGGACCGCCTTGCGGCCAGGCTGAAGGCGCTGGGAGAAGAGGTCGGCGACTGACGGCTGCGCCTTCGACCGAGTTCGAGGTCGGCGAGGCCCTTGTGATCTTTGGCCAAGCGGCCCGCTCTCACGCAAGGAGTCCGGCGGCCTGCATCTGCCCGACGAGTTCTCGTACGGCTCCATCAGGGAGCTTGCTTCCCGCAGCACTTCTTGTACCCCCTTGGGGGACGGAGCGAAGCGGGCCGATCTGGCAGCCAGCAAGAAACCTCGTCCGCCAAGATCAAGCTCCCTGGCCCATCTTGGAGAATTGCGCAAGAAATCTTCACAGACCCATTGACTCTCGGGCCACCTGCGTTTATACTGATCGGCTCCCAAGCGAAAGGCACATCGAAAAGGCGGAGCCGCCGAGATGAGCAAGAAGTCAGGGAGCGCCCAGAACGGGATCTAGATCCCCGCAAGGGTACAGTCAGCAGGCCCGTGGGACTGACTGATCTCGAGGACCGAAGGAAACTCCGGAAGAGCTACCGGAGCGGAAAACGGAGACCGGAGAGAAAAAGCAGAAGGTAGCCCAGGGGACCCCCGCTTCGGGGTCGAGGTGGACGAGAGGGACTTGCAAGGTCTCGACGGTGGAAACACCGGAGAGAGCCCTCACAAAACGAAGCTGAAGGATAGCGCGGACTCCCAAGCTATCCGGGCCGGAGAACTAGAGCCGATAACGGTTCTCAGTGGCGACGAGGTCTCTGAAGGCGCCGAGGATCTGGAGCAATACCAGATCCCACGAAGCAGAGATCAAGGCATCGGAAAAGGTAATGCGAGAGCTTCGAGGCGAGTAGCTGTGGCCCAGAAGACCACAAGAAAGCCAAGAAGAAACCGCATCGAGGTGAACAGACCGAAATAGGGGAAAGCCCCAGCCAGAACGGGTTCACCACCAGAAGCCCCGAGTCGAAAGGCCCGGGGTTTTCTGTTGCTCGGCGAAGTGCGAGCCTGCAATCCGAGCTATCCGAGCTTCTTCAGGACCTCGCTCGCCAGTTCCTGCCGATTCCTCTCCGTTCGAAGGACGGTCGTCTCGCCGACGCCAGGCGGACCGGCCAGAAGGATGGCGGTCATCAGTGATTCAGGCCCGGGGATCGAACTTCTTCGTGAAGGGGATGGCCTTCTTCTCGCACCACTTCACGACGTCGTGGTAGTCGGCGAAGCGGTCCTGCATCAAGGTGAGCAGGTGGCCGTCCGGGTCGATGCCGGACCCCGTCCCGGGGCGCTCCTTCACCAGCGAGGCGAGCAGAACGTCCTTCGCCTGGCGGTCCAGGATCACGGAACAGGCCACGTCGTTCCCGAACGAGTCGTCGGCCGTCTCGCTGAAGTCGTAGAACTCGACGACCAGGGAGCCGTCTGGCCGGACGGTGGCGGAGGACTCGGTCCGATCCAGGACGCCCCGCAGCCTTGTCCGCCGTGGCTGTCCGACATCTGTCGGCCGGACCTCCGTCACGATCGCCTGGACCCGCCCGACGAGGCCCTCCTCCAACTCGACCTTGATCCCGTGGGGATGAGTTGAGCTGCTGGTCAAGATGCGGCGGACGATGCCGGCGGTGAGAGCGCCGGATCGTTGGTTCTGCTTCTGGATAATGTTGACCCGGAGTCCGGGGCGGATCTGGCTGCGGGTGGGTGGGGGCATGGGACGTCCAGGATACCATTGTGCCCGCCGAGACTGGGGCGCACTTCGGGGCGTGCCGGCGCTCGGGAGTGGGAGGTTGCCCTGCTGCCGGTCGTGTTCCCACCCCGGGCGTCACGGGCCAGCAGGAAGGCGCGACCACCGACCTTGCCAGAGGTCCTCGGCTCCGTTCCGGCCGACAGGTTCTGGAAGAAAGGCTCCAAGGGGACGGTCCAGGTACAAGCCGTACGACGAACTGCTCGCGTTCCTGGAGGGCCTCTGATAATGCTGCCAGCTGGGGGCTCGTGCGGGGTATTCTATCAGAGCGCCGATCCTACAAGGGCCCCTGAGTTGGAGAGTGGGTCCCATGGATCTCTTGAGCGGCGGCTTCAACCTCGACCTGGCCTCCCGGATGGCGGTCCTTGAGACGATCGTCCGTGGCCGCGATCTTCGTCGCACCCTGCTTGAACGGGCAGGCGGTCTCGGGCTGCCCAACTGGTATGTCGGGGCTGGCTGTGTCACGCAGTCCGTCTGGAATCACCTCTGCGGGCTTCCGCCACTTCACGGCATCGAGTGATCCAGAGGGGAACATCATCGAGCTGCAATCGTGGAAGAAGGAGGACGAGGCGAAGCCATGAGAGCAACGACCGGTGAGAACAACCTGCTTCGTGGCCAACTCCTGCTCTCGTTCTCCGTGATCCTCCTGCTCGCCTCCAGCATCCTGGCTGCCGAGTCGCAGTTGCCCGCCACGTTCAGGGCGATCGACATCTACGGCTCCTCCAGGCCGAAGCTCCAGGACTTCGTCACGAGGAACGACGAGCGGTGGAAGAACCTCTACCGGCTCTACAAGGAAGGCGATCACGGTGCCTTTCAGGTTCTCAAGACCGTCATCGAGGCGGACACACGTAGTTCACGAAAACGAACGGCCGAACGAGGTTCACCACAAGCATCCAGGCAGGCACGGCCAGCGCCGTCGAGACAACGAGCGAGACCAGGTACAGCCGCCACACTGAGTATCGCTTGCACCGCCACCGAGGCCAATACCATAGACCGAAGTGGCGCAAGGCGAGAGCAGCGACAGCCAACGACACGGCAAGGCCAAGGGGATTTCGCAGAACCAGGGAGATCAAGAGAGAGACACTCAAGACGGTCGGGAACACGCCCTCGTAGCTACCGGTCTTCCAGGCGTCGGCAAACGCGGTCCATTACTTGCGGATCATGCAGACGACACCCGCCAACTTCATCGAGGAAGTCCGCATGGTTCATCGCTACTCTTGCCCCAGCTTCTCCAGGTACACCAGGGCTTGGCGGCCACGATCTTCTTCGCCTCGGGCTTGCTCGTCTTGGCCCTGAACATGATCCGGTCCCGGTTGACCTTCGAGATCAGACCGGCCTGGAGGAGCCTGGGCAGCAACCCGAAGTGCATGCCTTTGCAGCTCCTGATGTTGGCGCTGGAGGCCTTGATGGCCTGGACCAGCTCTCCGAAGCACCGGGGCGAAGGCCGGGGCGGCGAGCAGAACCAGTGCGAGAGCGGCCATGCAGGGCAGCGTCACTGCTACTTCTTCTGCCTTCTCTTGGTCACTCGTAGCCTCTCGACAAACGCCGTCGGGCAGATGATCGCTGTCGTCGCATCCTTTCGGAACGCTGACTCCCTCAGGATCTTGACCATCTCGTCCTTTCCCAGGTCGGGCCTTGCTTGCCAACCGAGTGCCAGGACTCCGGCGGCGTAGGGGATTCCCCAGCTCAGACCGCCTCGCCCGTCATACTGGTACTTGAACACGCCATCCTCGTAGACCTCAGCCGTGGTCCGAGGTGAACACGGTGCGAGAACGTATCGAGCGAAGCTCCCACGAGACTTCATCCCTGGGAAACCAGGGCTACAGAGACGAAAGTCCTCTCTCGATGCGCCTTGCTCAAAGTAGCAGGCTCCGACCATCCCCCGCTCCGGGTCCATCGTGCAATCCAGGACGAGGATTCCAGCGTGAGCTGCCTTGGCACACGCCGCATCCCACAGGCTCCCATTCTTCTCGAAAGGGGAGCCTGGCCCCGAGGGGGCCGCTGACACGGAGACGACCCGGATCTTCTTGTCAGTCGGCCACTTCTCGTTCTCCGCAATCAGCCAAGCGAGAGCATCTGCGTAGTACTTGGCGTCGGCAAGCCAGCTTGGTGCGGCGGCGTAGTAGAGGCGCGCCTTGGGGGCCACACCGATCGTCTCCCCGACCAGGATGCTCGCCACTGCTGGGCCATGCATGCTGGACTGGTCCCCACCCGAAGGGCAGAAGTCCTTGTAGTGGGCGATTCGGCCCTTGTACTCCGGATGATCCTGGAGAAGAGGCTGGTCAATGATCGCTACGGTGACGCCGTTGCCGGTGATCCCTGTTCGGTGCAGGTCTCTCAGCCCAAGCCCAGGGTTCTTCGCCACCTCCATAACCTTGCTTGCGCTGTCTCGGAGGGAGGTTGGCCAGATGGTATCCTGGTTGAACGTCAGTGTCGGAAGAACCTCCACCAGAGCGTCAACGTTCACGCCGCTCAGGTCCTTGATCTTCGTCGGTCTCATCCACGGATGTGATCGGACGTCGTCGTAGGGTTGGGGCGTCTTCATCAGGTTCTCGGCTTCCACGTCACGCACCGGGATAGGGCCAAGGAACACCGCGCAAAAGAACCTCGCCAGCCACTTGCCTGCCACAACTACCCTCCCATGCCGATCGGTCAGGAGACGACTCTACTCTTGGCCGGACTCTGTTTCAAGGCATGGCGGAAGGGCCGGGAGTAGCGACGTCTCTCAACCCTCGTTTATCCGATGCCCTGCCACCTGGGAGGCCCGACGTCAGCCTCGGTGGGCCCAGGATCCCCTGGACACCGGCTCCCGACGAGAACGGTCGGGTCCGTCAGCGGGACATCTGGGACGAGGTGGTGTCCGGGTTCGGCCTGCGGGTGAGCTCCACGGGAAGGAAGTCCTGGATCGTGGGGGTCCGGGTCCTGAAGGGCGGGAAGCGGGTGTTCACCCGGATCGTCCTGGGGTCGTACCCGGGGATGTCCCTGGCAGAGGCTCGTGAGAAGGCCCGGGAGGCCAAGACCCTGGCCCTGGAGGACAAGGACCCGCGAGCGCCACGACAGAAGCGCCGGGCCGTGGCGGTCGAGCAGAGCCGGAACACCTTCGGGTCCCTGGTCGACGAGTTTCTGACCAAGTACGTGAAGAGGAAGGAGCTCCGGGCCACCACCGTCCGGGACTACATCCAGACCCTTCGGGGGAAAGACGTGGCGCCGTGGAAGGAGCGCCCGGTGGCCAGCATCACCAAGCGGGACGTGCTGGATGCCCTGGCCGGCATCCTGGACCGGGGGGCACCGATCGAGGCCAACCACTTCCTCGCCCGTCTCCGTAGGTTCTTCGGGTGGTGCGCCGAGCGGGAGATCATCGAGACCGTGCCCACGGACCGCCTGAAGGATGCTGTGGGACGAACTCAAGGAGCTCGACGGCCCGGAACCGACCTGGGAGATGACGGGGAATCCAACGAAGAACGGCCTGCCCCACGTCGTACCGCTGTCGAGGCCGGTCGTGGAGATCCTGAGGGGGATACCCGGGATCGGGCGGTCCCGGTTCGTCTTCACGACCGACGGGAAGCACCACGTGTCCGGGTTCAGCAAGGCGAAGTCCCGGCTGGATACGGTGATCGCCAAGCGGCGGGCGGAAGAGGGCCTCTCCGAGCCGATGCCCGAGTTCGTGATCCACGACCTGCGCCGGACCGTGTCCACCCGGATGCACGAGGAGCTGTGCACTCCGCCCCACATCGTGGAGGCCGTGCCGAACCACGTGTCCGGTCACCGGTCCGGGGTGGCCGGGACGTACAACCGGGCCCACTACCTGGATGAGAAACGGAAGGCGCTCACGGCGTGGGCCGAATACGTCCAGCGGTTGGTGGAGGCGGGGGCGTAGGTGAGAATCGGGAGTGAAGCCCCGGAGGGACGGCTCTTCGGCGGGTGAGTCATCCGGGATGATAATCCCAACTCATATCGTGAAATACGATCTGTTGAGAACGAGGTATGGTATTGTTACCGGGGAGGGACAAGGGTCGCCCTCCCGGGAGAGTCTCGAGGCCTCGCCCTTCACCGGTCGCCGCCCACGTCGACCAGCTCCAGGCCAGCGGGCGGTACGTCTTCACGCGAGAGGAGCTCACGCGGGCGATCCCGGACTGCTCTCCGGCCGGCGTAGCCCAGGCGCTCCAGCGCCTGGCCGGCAGGGGACGAATCGTGCGCGTCCGTGCCGGCTTCCACGTCATCATCCCGCTGGAGTACCGGGCTGCCGGCATCCTTCCCCCCACCTGGTTCATCGACGATCTGATGCGATCGATCGGGCAGCCCTACTATGTGGGGTTGCTCTCGGCGGCGGCCCTGCACGGAGCGGCTCACCAGCAGCCCCAGGAGTTCCAGGTGGTCACGAACCGACCCGTCCGGGGCATCGATGTGCGGGGCCTCAAGATCACCTTCGTGACCAATTCGTACGCGGCGAGCGTGCCTGTCCTGGAGAAGAAGGTCGAGACCGGCTCGTTCCGGGTGTCCACGCCGGCGGCCACGGCGCTCGACCTCGTGCGGTACGCCGCACACTCGGGAGGCTTGAGCAACGTCGCCACGGTCCTCCGGGAGCTCACCGACACGTTCACACCCGGCGATCTCGTGGCCCACGCCAGACTCCAGATGCCCCGCGAGCGGCCCACCTTGCAGCGGCTCGGCTTCCTCCTGGGTCGTGTCGGTGCCCGGGAGTGGGAGGCCGCCCTGCTGCCGGTGGTGTTCCCACCCCGAGCGTCACGAGACAGCAGGAAGGCGCGAACACCGACCCTGCCCGAGGTCCTCGGCTCCGTCCCGGCCGACACGTTCTGGAAGAAGGGCGCCAAGGGCCGTCGTGTGCCTGATTTCAACGGAGTCTTCGCCTGGTACCTCCGCCAACTCTATCCCGGCGGGTTACCCTCCGGCGACAAGCTGGTCCGCGACATCGCGTCCGGGCGGGTCGTGAACCTGTCCACCTTCCAGCGTTCCGTCGCGGCCGAAGCTCGTCGAAGGGTTCCGTCCGTCCCGTTGCGTCCGGACCTTCCGGTGAAGGGCACCCCCGTCGACGCTCGTTGGGCCGTCATCGTCAACGAGATCGTGGAGCCGGACCTGTGATCCCGAGAGCACATCTCGTCGAGTGGAGGGCCGCCGGCAGTCCCTGGAAAGACGACGGGATGGTCGAGCAGGACCTTGTCCTGTCGCGAGCGCTGGTCGACCTCTTCACCGATCCGGCCCTGGCGGCGTCGCTCCGGTTCCGCGGCGGTACCTGCCTCTACGGAGAGTTCTTCGATCTAGGCACCCGGATGCGAACTCCGGAGTCGATCTCAGACCTCGATCCGCAACAGGAGCCGATTCTACTGGTACAAGACCATCGGGATGCAGCTCTGGACCAGCATCTGGCCCCCCTTCGGGGTCTACTCTGTCCAGGAAAGGAGGTGGAATCACGTGAAGATCGACATCTTCGGGCTCTCCCTCCAGGTCCCCACNNACGCTGGAGCCCAGGGTCCAGAGCCAGCTCCTGTCGACGTGGTCCGTGCCCAACGACCACTTCAGCCGGCTCCCCCGCGAGCTCCAGGCCGCCGAACTGACCCACTTCGTCAGGACCCAGCCCAAGGATCTGACCGTACGCGTCATCAACGAGCCGGGGATGCCGTACCCCACCGCCAGGGCCGTGCTCTCCGACCGCTACTCCCCGTTCGACACAGGACTTCCTTCCCTGACCTGCCAGGCGTCCACCCACCCAGACCAGCTCGACGTCCGGATCAAACGGTCTCGTCCACTTCACTTCTCGATCTCCAGCCGGGCGAAGCCCAAACGTGCCACGCCACCCTGCAGCCTACCGGTGTAGAGGATGGCGGTGTCGTCCTCCTGGACATCCATCAGCTTGTCGTGGATGTAGTTCTTGTCCGGGCCGTGGTCGTACACCCGGCCGGCGGTAACGTCCGTCGTCTGGTTGACGTCGCAGTCGGTCAGGATCACCCACTCATCTGGATACCGCTCATCTGGATACCGCTTCTTGATCTCGTCCCAGGTCAACTTCTCGGCCATCGCGGCCCTCCTGATGCCTCTGCGGGCCGAGGGAAGCATCGCACCCCGGAGGCAAGCCCGGCCCCGGCTCTACCGACCGCCACCAGCGCGCCGTCTCCGTCGAGCCCCAGCGATCAGGGCCAGCTTCTCCTTCCGCGCCAGCCGCTTGACCTGGAGCTCCCGGCAAAGAGCAGCGGAGCGATCGCGGACACGTTCCTGGTAGACCAGCCGCTGCGGCCGGCGACTCCGGGTGTAACGGGCACCCTTGCCTTCCCGGTGGGCCTTCAACCGGACCTTCAGGTCGATCGCGATGCCGGTGTACAAGGTGCCGTCGCCGCGGCGGAGGATGTAGACGGTGCAGTTCACGATGGCCCTGACAACTGCCATGGTCTCACGGCCGAACGCCCCGGAGGCCCACACCGTTTCAGGATCCGCTTCCAGCCGTTCCGCGCCTCCACGGCTTCCTCGAGAACGGACAGGTACTCCTTGGGATCCACCACGCTCCTTGGGGGCAGCGAAGTCCGGCAGAGCTTCTTCACAAGGGTGCGACGAGCCTGGAGGGTCTGCCCTTCTTCCAGGAGCCTCCGGTAGGTTTCACAGCAGTAGGCGAACAGCTCACGCTTCTTGAAGTCGATCTCCAGCATCCATTCCTTCGTCCTGGTGAACGGGAGACCCACCGTGCGCCTCTTCGTGTTGTGGAATACGTGGGCGCACTCGTGAACGACGTAGTCGGCGCAGGGTTCGGCACAGGTGAAGTAGCAGATCGAGACGTAGTTCTTGGTCCCCACGCTCAGGCCGACGACCTCAGTCGGTGAGCCGCTGACAGTCTTGGCGCCAACGGAGGACAGAAAGAAGTTCGCCACATCCCAGGCCGTCTTGAGATCGGCGTCGCGACGAATGGCCTGCTCGTAGTTCGCCGGGGTCACGAACACGATCGAGCTATCGAGAGCACCCAGCACAACCTCCTGCTCCTTCGAGGGAAACAGCCCGCGGACCATGGGCCCCACCCTGCTGCGGGTGAAGGCCGCCAGGTCAGGGGGAAGCTGGATGTCGGGGACGTTGACCCGCGCCAGTCGTGCCTTCACCTCTTCCACGAGAGTATTGCGGAGAGCCTTGCCCCCGTTGATGGCACACTCCAGAACGTTCTGCCCGGGCCACGCAGAGAAGAGCGGATCGTGGTGCTCTCCTGACCGAAGATACCGGTCGATCTCCTGCTTCTGACCGGGAGTGAGGGTGGAAGCTGGCTTCATCGGGAGCTCTTCGCCTTCCCGGCCGCCTTCCCCTTGGCGGTCGACATCGACTCTGCCCCCTCCCTCCCGTCACCGGACTCCCTCGCTATCGTCTCCTCGAGCCACTTGGCCAACGAGGCTACTCTGTCCCGCATCTTTCCAAGGGTCTCAACCGTGAGGTCCCTGCGCGCTCCGGAGACTCGACCGGCTGAGCCAGATCTCTCCCCACCGCCGCCCTTCTCCGTCCCCCACGCCTCGTACGCTTTCTCGATACGATCCCAACGATCCATCAACCAGCGGAGAGCAGGAACCAGGCTGTCGGGCCAGAGGACCGGCCAGCCCGGCACCTTCCTCTCCTTCACCTTCAGCTTCCGTTGCCGCAGGCCGTTCTCTCGGATGTGCTTGACGATTTCCAGGTGGGTGCACTCGAGAAGCGGCTTGTAGACCCCCTTAGGCTGTGGAAGACCTCTCTCCAGAAGGTCGTCCCTGGCTGTCTCCGTGAGATCCACCAGCAGCAGCGCCTTCCCCTGTCCGATCTTCCGAACGATCTCGCGGATCCTGCCCTTTCCGAAGGCGTCCTGGATCAGAAGAAGCTGCCGAAGGGCGTTAGCAGGGACCTTGTCTCCATAGTGCTTCAGGAAGACTCCCCGCCACCCGCCCCGCTCCCCCTGCTTCTTCAGCTTCTTGTACTCCTTGCGGATCCGGTCCAGCGCCGGCAGGTATTCGAGGTACCTGTCCAGCTGCTCGTCTGCCAGGCGTCCACCCGTTCTGGGCCGCTTCGTGAGGTTGATG
>JACQZM010000558.1 GCA_016213885.1 Candidatus Rifleibacteriota bacterium
ATTCGAAGCCTACTGGGAGGTCCCTGCCTCGGAGAAGACGGCGGTCAACGGTCGGTGGGTCAAGGGGCCTGGTGAGCGGCTCTTCCTCAAGCTGCGGGAAGCGCTCGGTGGGCTGCCCATCATCGCCGAGGACCTCGGCGTGATCACGCCCGAGGTGGAGGCGCTCCGCGACGGGTTCGCCCTGCCGGGAATGCGGATCCTCCAGTTCGGGTTCGGCGACGATCCGACGAACGTCTACCTGCCCCATAACTTCGACAAGAACTGCGTCGTCTACACCGGGACCCATGACAACGAGACCACGGTCGGCTGGTTCCACGGACTGTCCGACAGGGAGAAGGGCGTGGTGAGGAAGTACCTGGGAGAGGGTCCCGATCAGATTCCGTGGTCGCTCATCAGGCTGGCGTTCTCCTCCGTGGCGAGCCTGGCCGTCATCCCGGCACAGGACCTCCTGGGGCTGGGGTGCGAGGCCCGGATGAACAGCCCCGGACGTGCTTCCGGCAACTGGGGCTGGAGGTTGAGACCCGGTGCGCTGACCGCCGATGTGGGCAAGCGGCTTCTCAGCCTCGCCAAGGTCTATGGACGGGCCTAGTCTCGCTCACCGGACCATCGTGTCGAACCTCCGAGCGAGCTTCTCTTCGGGGCCTGCCGTCTGACCCTTCGAGGGGCAGAAAGCAGCGTCTCCTCGTTCATGGCTCTCATCGAAACCTCGCCACCGGCCAGCCTGTGGAGCAGGCTCGTGGGACGACTCGAACGGTTCGGCCGTCGTTTCCGTCCACGGTTCGACTGGATCGCTGCGGACGTGACCGACCGGTGCAACCTCAGGTGCACATTCTGCGGCACGGACCATTCCGGGCGCTCCGGCACGGTCATGGACCGGACCACGTTCCAGCGGCTCTGCGGACTGATGCCGCTGGTCGCCGATGGAGCGTGCCTTCTCTCGTGCAGGTTCGAGCCGCTTCTGCACCCCTGCCTGATGGACCTCATCGAGTCCATACCGGCCTGTTCGAGGCGCAAGGTGGCGTTCACCACCAGCCTGGCCATGCCGCTCGACGACGAGACGATCGGTCGACTCGGGGCCAGCGGGATCCACCACGTCAACGTCTCCGTGGAGTCGCTGAGGGCCGACGTCTACGAGGCGATTCGTCGGGGGGGACGGTTCGCCGGGTTTCTCGACAACCTCGGCCGTCTGGCCGCTCGCTTCGCCGTACCAGGCGCCCCTCGACTGCGTTTCATCACGGTGGTGCTGCAGGAGAACGTGGACGAGCTGGTCTCGATCGTCGAGACCTGCGCCACCCGGTACGGAGGGAGCCACCACGAGCTCAGACACGTGTACGAGCCCCTTGGTGCTGCTCGTCGGGGCCGACGGCTCCGTGGCCATGCTCGGCCGGGGCGATATCGGCTTCGACCTGTCCACGATCGATGACCCCCACGCGTTCTTCCGCCAGCGGATCGCGACGTTCCGGGCGCTCCTCAGGGAGCCCCACCGGTGACCGATCGCGGCGCCGATGGCGAAGCGGGGATCATCCCGAGTAGAATCGTCTGGGCGCCCCGGCCGCGCCAGAGACCATGTCGGACGACCCAACCACCAATCTGAGCGGCGTCTTCCTCGCGAACTACGTTCTCGGCAAGCGCCTGGGGAGCGGCGCCACCGGCCTGGTCTTCCGGGCGACCCAGCGGAGCCTGCAGCGACCGGTGGCGATCAAGTTCCTGCACGTGGCCCCCCAGGCCTCCCCTGCGGTCCTCAGGAGGTTCCAGCAGGAGGCCAGAGTGCTGGCCAGCCTGAGCCATCCGAACGTGCTCAAGGTCTACGACTCCGGGGTCGAGACGCTCCCCTACCTGGTGACCGAGCTGGCCGAGGGGGGCACCCTCCGCGAGGCTCTTCACCGGCGCGGCCGTCTCGTCGTCCCCGATGCGGTGCGGATCGCCCGGGAGATCCTGGAGGCGCTGGGCCACCTTCACGACAATGGGATCGTCCACCGCGACGTCAAGCCGGAAAACGTCTTCTTCACCAGCGATGGCCAGCTCCGTCTGGGAGACTTCGGGCTGGTCTTCGTGGAGACCGGTACCAGTCGCTGCACGACCCAGGGAGCCGTTCTCGGGACGCCCCGGTACATGGCGCCGGAACTGTTCGAGGGCCACCCGTTCTCTCCGGCCTGCGACATCTACTCCACCGGCACCTTGCTGTTCGAGATCCTGACCGGTCGTCCGCCGTTCATCGGAGGCATGCCCGATCTGCTTTCGGAGAAGCTGTCGGCCACGGCCCCGTCGCCGAGGGCGTTCAACGCCGACATCCCGGGGGCGCTGGCGGAGCTGACGACCCGTCTCCTGGAGCGCAACCCGGCGGCGCGCCCCGTCGCTGAAGAGATCCTCGACGTTCTCGATGCCGTCGAGACGAGCCTCTGCGAGCAGGCTGCGGACGGGCAGGGCACGAGGGATGGCCGGACCGTTCGGATCCTCCGGCCGGAGACCGCGCCGACCAAGCCGGCGGTGGTGTTCGGACGGTGGGCCCGCGTCGGGCCGCTGGTGCGGCGCCGGGCCGTCCTGGGCGCGTTCCTGGCGTTGATCGGGATGCTCACGTGGGCCATCGTCAGGTCCGGAGGGGAGGCGAAGCCGTCGCCGGAGGCGCTGTCGGACCGTGCCGCCCAGGAGCTCACGGAAACGCTCGGTCGGTTCGACGGCGCCGGCAGGCTGTCGCGATTGGCGGACGAGTGGCGACGGCTGTTCGAACGGGCGGACGTCCGGGCCGGCGGGGCCGGGTCCAGGGCGATCCAGTCGAGATGGATCGATGGTCGCCTGGCGGAGCTCGAGGCGGCAGGCAGAGCCCACGACCTCGGCTCGCACGTGCTGCGGTTCTCGCAGTCGGTGCGAGGCCAGCGACCGGTCCGACTCCCCGATCTTCCGCTCTACACCGCCCTTCACGACCTGGTCAGTCTGGACCGACTGGTCGTCAGGATGCGGAGGACCTCCCGCGAGGAGGGGGGCGCCGCGCGCTGCCTCGGTGGCGTGTTCAAGCAGCCTCTGCCGGAACCGTGGCGGGAGAGCCCCATCTCGCGTCTGGATCAGCCCAGGGCCTTGTCGATCCGGAGATCGGGCTCGGAGGGGCCCCCGGTCCTGTCGATCAAGGGGGCGTATCGCGAGCATGTGATCGTCGACGGCTGGAACTGGACGGTGTTCTCGAACATCCGGCTGGCTGTGGACTCCCCGATGGATCTGCTCACCGGGGTCGACCCCGCTCAGCTCAAGGCGAACCTGTTCGGCAAGGATCTGCTCCAGTACGAACACCCCAGGCCGCTGGTGATGCCGCCCCGGGAGTCGATGGCGGCCCTCGAACTGGGGGTCCTGTACGGGCCGCCGCGGAGCGAGCTGATGTACCGTCTCATGATGCGATCGGACCGTGGCGGGTACAGGGACATCGCCCTGCTGGGGCGTGACGGGGACGAGCCGGGCCCCTCGGACGGCAGGAACTGGTTCACCGGCCGGACCGCGTTCCTGTGCATCGATCCTTCCATCGTGCCTGCGGGAGCGGTCCAGCTGGCGGTGCGTCTGGAGGCGGTGCCTGGAGCGAGCATCCAGTACTCCTCGCGGCTCGACTGCCTGTCGATCCGATGGCTTCTCCGGAGCGACGTGGCAGCCGCAAGGTAGGCCCTGAGCGGCCGTCCGGTCCGGCGGCGAGCTCGATCGCGGGCCCGGTGGCGGCCACAGCCTCCGCAGCCGCCGCGGGCGCGACCTGCCCCGGCCGCCGCCGTGGTAGACTGGTCCAGCCGCCACGGAGGGGAGCGCTGGATCCGATCGACGCACCGACAAGGGAGGGGTGAACCGGTTCGTGAACTCCAGGATCAGAGTCCTGCTGGTGGACGACTCGCCGACCACGTTGGCCTGCCTGACCAGCGCCCTGGCGACCAGCGACGAGTTCGTCGTGGTCGGTTCGCTGACCGACCCTGAGCACGTCCTGTCCAGAGTCCTGGCGGGTCCTGGCCGCGCTGGCGCCGAGGCTGTCGGTCCCGGTCGTGGTCGTGCAGCACATGAGCGATGAATTCGTGGAAGGCTTCGTCCACTGGCTTGGCGTGAGTGTCGCCTGCCCGGTCGTCAAGGCCACGAACATGGCGCGGCTCGCGCCGGGCGTCGTGCACGTGGCGCCGGGAGACCAGCACCTGACCGTCGATGCGCAGCTCGTGACGCACCTCGATCTGACGGCGCCGCTCAACTCGTGCCGACCGTCGGCGGATCGCCTGTTCGCGTCCCTGGCCTCGAGCTTCGGCCCTGCAGCCTCCGGCGTGCTCCTGACCGGGATGGGCCGCGATGGAGCCACGGGGCTGCTGAGCATGCGTCAAGCCGGGGCCGTGACGATCGCCCAGGACGAGACCTCCTCCGTCGTGTTCGGGATGCCCGGAGAGGCGATCAGGATGGGAGGTGCGACCGTGACTCTTCCGCTCGATCGGATCGCCCCGGCCCTGCGGGAGTTGTTGCCGGCGGCCAGGGAGGTGCCATGACTCCACTCGGTCAGTTCGTCGCCTTCACCGTCGGAGGCCGCAGTTACGGCATCGAGATCCGCAGCCTGGTCGAGGTGGTCAACATGGTAGCGTTGACGCCGGTGCCCCTGATCAGCGAAGGCGCCGGCAGGCACCGGTCGACGGCCGGGCTGCTGAACGTCCGTGGGCACGTCCTTCCGGTGTTCGATCTCAGAATACTGCTGGCGGTGCCGGTGGAGGGACCCACCACGGCCTCCCGGATCCTCATCGTGAGAGGGCCTGGCCTCGAGGCGGGGCTCATCGTGGATTCCGTGGAGGGCGTCATCGACCCTCGGGCAGAGAACCTCGGTGCCGTCGACAAGAAGACGAGCTCCAAGATGCAGGCCGTCCTCACCAACGTCTACGTGGAGAGGGATCGGCTGGTTCTGATCATGGACGTGGATCGGCTGCTCGACGTTGTGTACCCGGAAGTGTCGGAGTCGGGCCAGGTGGCGTCTGGAGCCTCGTGGGCCGACCGGGCCGGGCGCGCTGGTCCGTCGTGAGATCGGACGCTGTCCAGCGACGTCGGCCAGGCTGGTGCCGACCAAGATGACCACCCGTATCGTTCTGGCCCGGCACGGCGAGACCCTCTGGAACCGGAGCGGTCGCTGGCAGGGGCACGCTCCGGTGCCGCTCTCCGCCCAGGGGCGCCACCAGGCGCGCCTTCTCGCGGGGCGACTCCTGGCAGTGCAGGGTGAGGTCGTGGCGGTCCACACGAGCGACCTCTCCCGGGCGCTCGAGACGGCGTCGATCGTCGCCGACCGCCTGGACAAGCCGGTGGTGACCGACCGCCGGTTTCGCGAGATCGACCTCGGGGAGTGGCAAGGGCTCACGATGAACGAGACGCGGGCCTGGGACCCGGAACGGCTCGAGGCGGTCGAGATGGACATGTACAACGTGTCGCGGCCCGGTGGAGAGCGTCCCAGCGAGGTGGCGTCCAGGGTGCTCGCGGCGCTCGATGAGCTGGCCGACGCGTACCGGGGGCGCACGGTCGTGGTGGTGGCCCACGGCGGCCCGATCAGGTACTCTCTCTTCAGCCTGGGGCTACTGGCTCTGACGGCGCCGGTCGTGGGCAACGCGTCGTGCACGGTGCTGGCCGGCGACGGCCCTGGAGAGGGGCCGTCGACCTGGCGACTCGAGCTGTTCAACGATGTGACCCACCTCGACCAGCCCCCCGTGGAGCTGGAGTTCTGAGTCGAGCGCGCGCGATCGAGGCGCCTTCGGCGGCCCCGGGCAACCGACCCTGAACTTCGCCGGTGAGCCGGGCGACTGAACGTGGAGGCTGGCATGTCCGATCTCAAGCTGGGGGCATTCCTGGGGCTGGCCGTGGGCGACTGTCTGGGAGCCCCGGTAGAGGGTATGCCGGCCTGGGAGATCCAGCGCCGGTTCGGTCGAGTCACCACGGTGCTCGATCCGTTCGAGGTCTGGATCCGACGGCCCGAGCGAGGGCGACTGGCGGGGCTTCACACCGACGACACGCAGCAGGCCTGGATGGTGGCCTCGGTGCTGCTCGAGCACCGGGAGATCGTACCGTCGGAGCTGGCGGAGCGATTCGTGGCGTTCGCCCGGCCGCTTCCGGATCTTCCCAGGGGGCTGCATCGGGGCACGGGACGCATGTTCCGCACGGCCGTGGAGCGCCTCGCAGCCGGGACGCCAGCCCTGGAAGCCGGGGTGCTCTCCGCGGGGAACGGAGCGGCCATGCGATCGGCTCCCGCCGGCATCGTGTTCGGCGCCGATCTGGATGCTGTGGTGCGGGCGACCCTGCTGGCCGGCGCCGTGACGCACCACGACCCCCGCGGCCTCGAGGCGGCGGCAGCGCTGGCCGCCCTGGTCGGAGCGCTGGTGTCCGACGCGCCCCCCCGGGACTTCCGGACGTGCCGACCGGAGCGCCGGATCAAGCGAGGAACCGAAGGTTTCGCCTGCGCCTCCGTGGCGGCCTCCATCGCCCTGGCCAGCAGGGCCGCATCGTTCCGGGAGGTCCTGGAGGATGTGGTGAACGCCGGCGAGGACACCGACACCACCGGGGCGATGGCCGGAGCGATCGCCGGGGCCCGGTTCGGCAGGGCCGCCATCCCGGACGAGTGGCTGGCAACGCTGGTGGGCCGCTCGGAGCTCGAACGGGTGGCGGCCGCCCTGGCCGGCGAAGGCCCGGGTGCGCCGCAACAGATGCCGCTCGAGGAAGGGTGGTGTCGTCTCGAGGTCGCCGAGGCCAGGCGGCGCAGGGACGACGGCGCGGCCCGGGCCTGACCCCCACCCCGGCGCGGCCTCACAGGTAGTTCTGCCGCCTGAAGAGGTCGGTCTTGGCGCAGACCACCCGGTCGATGAACAGGACGCCGTCCAGGTGGTCGATCTCGTGCTGGAGCACCACCGCCTCGAAGCCGCTGGCGCGGATCGGCCGCGACTCCAACCGCTCGTCCAGCGCCAGGTACTCCACGCTGGTGGCCCGGGGCACATTGCCGGTCAGGTCCGGAAGGGAGAGGCAGCCCTCCCGAAACACCTTCTGGCCCGAGGCGTTCTGCTGAACCGGGTTGATGAGGACCATCCTGCCCTGGTTCTCCACCTTCTTGCGGTACCGCGAGGCGTCGACCACCACGACGCGGAGCAGCGCGCCCACCTGCGGCGCGGCGAGACCGACGCAGCCGGGCAGAGCGTCCATCATCTCGAGGAGGTCCTGGATCAGTGTCGACAGCAGTTCGGAGCCGCCCAGGACAAGCTCGCACCTCTGTCTGAGCTCTGGCGCCGGGTATCGGAGGATCGGGCGGTGTGCCATCAGAGTGCCGTGTATTCGATCTGTCGGATGCTGATCTCCACGGCCAGCTCGGTGCTCAGCCGGGCCAGCTCGGACTCCAGCTCGCCCATGTCCGTACCGGGCGGTGGGGCCACTTCCATGAGCATGACATAGACGGGTGTGCCGTCCTCGCCGGTGACACGGGTTTCCACGTCGGTGATGTTGACGCGACGACGCGTCATCTCCTCCGCAACCCGGAAGACGATGCCCGGGCGGTCGGCCCCCATCACCCGGACCAGGTACGCGTCGGCGGGGCTTCCCGGTCCGGCCGCGGGGTCGGCCGTGTCGGGCAGCTCCCTGAGGAAGACCGCGAT
>JACQZM010000286.1 GCA_016213885.1 Candidatus Rifleibacteriota bacterium
AGCTGCCTTGACCGAGAGCCGTTTCCACCTGGATCACCCCGCTGTGCAGCTTGATGATCTCGTTCACGATGTAGAGGCCGAGCCCGGTCCCCTTCTCGCCTCGGGTGGGCCGGGTGCTGGCCCTGTAGAACTTCTTGAACAGCTTGGCGACCTCGGACTCCGGGATTCCCGGTCCCCTGTCCTTGACCCACAGGTTCACGCTCGCGCCCTCTTTTCGGATGCCCACCTGGACCGCCGACTCCGGGTTGGAGAACTTGATCGCGTTGGACAGGAGGTTGTTCAGCACCTGGATCATCTTCCCCGGATCGACCGTGGCGACCACGGGCTCGCACGGCAGATCGGTGGAGAGCCTGATCTTCTTCTCCGAGGCCAGAAAGGCGCTGCGCTCCACGGAGTCGCGCACCAGCTCCCTCAGGTCGATCCGCTTGGGGAACAGCGCGAGCTTCCCCGACTCGATGCGGACCGTGTCGAGCACGTCGGCGATGAGGTCGAGCATGAAGGCGGCGTTCCGGCGCACCCTGATCACGGCGGCTCTCTGGCCTTCCGACAGCGGGTCGCCGCAGTCGTTGAGCAGAAAGTCGGCGTACGACACGATGTTGCCGGAGGGGTTCTTCAGGTCGTGCCCCACCATCCCGGCGAAGTCGGTCTTGATCTGATCGATCTTCCGGGCCGACTCCATCCGGTCCACCACGCTGAGCACGGCCATCGGTAGCGTCGTGGCCAGAAGCTCGTCCTTGGGGACGTAGTCGACGGCACCGGCCTGGATGGCGCTCACGGCAAGGCGCTCATCGCCGCGTCCTGCCACCATCAGCACCGCCAGCGTGGGCTTGTCCCTCTTCAACTGGCGCATCAGCTCCAGACCGGTGCTGTCGGGCAGGTCGTGCTCCAGGATCACCAGATCGTACCGGCGCTCCTGGACGAGCCTCGCCGCGTCGATGGCCGTGGGGGCGATGTCGAGCTGGGAGATGGGGAGCTCGCCGGACTTCAGGGCGCTGGCGATCTCGTCGGCGTCCAGCGAATCGCCCTCGACCAGCAGCAGGTCCACGGGCCGCCTGGCCAGGGCGCTCTCCTCCTCGGTCCGGCCGCTCGACGGCGACCACTGGCCGGAGATCCGCGCGCCGCCGCGGCGGGGAACCACCTCGGCGTGAGGCTCCGGCAACGTGAAGTAGAACGTGCATCCCTGACCCGGCGCCGACTCGACCCAGATCCGCCCTCCGTGCCGCTCGACCACCTTGCGGGCGATGGGAAGGCCGATTCCGATCCCGTCGCCGGCCGTCGGATCGACCCTGTAGAAGACCTTGAAGACCTTCTCCGTATCGGCCTCTGCCAGGCCCCGGCCGTTGTCCTTCACGTGGAACCTGTACCAGCCGACCGGGTCCTCCGGACAGCGCTGGGCTCCGATCCGGATCTCCGGGGCCGCGGGCCCGCCGAACTGCAGCGCGTTGGCGACGAGGCTCTGGAACAGCTCTCCCAGAAGGATCGGGCTGCCGAGCACCTGGGGGAGCTTCCCCACGACGACCCGTGCCCTGGTGCTCCGGATCGTGAAGGCCAGGGTCCGAAGCACCTCCCGGACGACCCGTCCGGGCTCCACGGGTCCGAAGGCCCTTCGGTCCTTGCCCACGCGGGTCAACTTCATCAGGGCGTGGATCCTCGACTTGAGGATCTTCACTGACTGGCGGATCACCTTCAGCGCCTCTTGACCCTTCTGGGAGAGCACCGGGGTGTCGTGCTGCGAGATGAGGCTCGCGAACGCGTCGATCGTCCTGACCGGTTCCTTGAGACTGTGGCTCACGGTGGCCGCGAAGCTGTCGAGCCCCGCGTTCAGGGAATCGAGCTCCCGGAGCTTCTCTTTCAACTGGAGCTGCACGTGCTTGAACGGCGTGATGTCCCGTTGCCGGCCGGTCAGGTGGACGACCCTCCCCTGCCCGTCCCGCACCGGTGCGATGGAGATCTCTGCCTCGTACAGCTCTCCGGTCTTCTTTCTGCTCGTCAGCTCTCCGCTCCAGGCCTTGCCCGAGAGCACGGTCTTCCACAGGTCCCGATAGGGCCTCGAGTCGGCCTTCCCCGCGACCAGAACCCTGGGGGTGAGGCCCACGAGCTCCTGACGGGTGTAGCCGGTCAACCGCTCGAACGCAGGGTTGACATAGATGAAGCCGCCGTTCGGATCGGTGATGAAGAACGGCCCGGTGTCGGAGCCAAGGCTCGCCTCCAGCAACGAGAGCCGGTCGCGGGAGAGCTGAGCCTTGATGGCCAGCGAGACGATCGGGGCCAGGAGCCCGGTCAGCTTCCGGGTCGCCTCGTCCCACCCCGCCGTGGCCTTGGCGAGGAGCAGGCAAGCCGAGGCGTGGCCGGGCTCGAGCGCCTGGATCAGCGGATGCGCGTGGGCGCTTCCTTGGAGCCAGGCCCTGAGCCCGGTCTTCAGCTCCTGGGGGGAATCGGAGAGGATCTCCTCCAGCACCATCGCCGGGGGCTCCCTCAACGGAGTCGCGCTGGCCAGCCCCACCATCGGCGCCTGCCCGGCCTCACGCACCACCGCCGCCGCGATCACGGAGCCGGTCAGCCTCCGTGCCTGGTCGGCGGCCCTGGTGAGAACATCCTTCGTATCGGAGGCGCCGGCCAGGGCCGAAGCCACGGCAGCCATCCAGCGGCAGTCCACGAGGAGCTCGTCCGGCCGGGCAGTCCGGCCCGCCGCTGGGTCACCGACGCCATCATTTCCTCGCAACACGATGCCGTTGGTGACAAGCAATACATATGCCAGTTGGAGAAAACGATTGGCTTTCGATCCGGGGTCGTCGTACCGTCGCAAGACCCGGCGCCTCGCCGGGTCCGAGTCGCGCCCCCGAGCGCGACCTCAATCCGGATCCCCTCCTCTTTCTCCTCTCCCCCGAGCGCGACCTCGATCCGGATCCCCTCCCCTTTCTTCTCTCTCCCGGTTTCTTCTCTCTCCCGGGCGCGACTCCAACCGGACCCCCTCCACTTCCCCCAGGAGTCACGATCCAGGCCAAGGCCTGAACCCGGGCCCAACCTCGCGACGCAGGTGGGGGATCCTGGGCAACCGAGGTCGATTGGCATCTCCCTTGCGGAGACTGTATGCTGAAAGTAGAGGGCTTTTGGCTGCGCGGGGGGTCGTCGCGCGGGGGGCGCGCGGACGGAGGTGACCATGGGCGGGTACACAGAGGACATCCCGGGGGAGCTGTGCGAGGGCGTTGGGATCCCCGCAGACTCGACTCCGGGTCGAATCCTGATCGTGGACGATGACGAGGATTGCCTGTCGACAGTGGCCATGATCCTGGGCAAGCACGGGTTCAGACCCGCCACCGCCCCCAACCGCGAGGCAGCGCTGTCGCTGCTGTCGAGGCTGCCGGTGGAGCTCGTCATCCTCGATCTCTACATGCCCGACGTGTTCGGCATGACTCTGCTGAGGGAGGCGAAGCGGATCCGTCCGAGGCTCAAGGCGATCATCCTGACCGCGGGGGGCGATTGGGACACCTACATGGATGCGCTGGACGATGGTGTCCAGGCCTATCTCACCAAGCCGCTGGCTCAGGGTGAGTTCTTGAAAGAGGTCCGCCAGGCCCTCAACAAGAGGAGCTCCGTCGAATAGCCGCTCTGGCAAGGTGATTCTGACAGGCTCTGAAGCGGCAACGTTGACCAGGACGGCCTCCGGGCCTGGCCCGAGTGCGGCGGGGGGGGATGCCCCCTTCCCGTCGTCGCGAGGTTTGCCCACGATGCGTGAGACTCCCGACGCCTCTGGCGACCGACCCTCGGCGCCGGAAGGCCGTTCCCCGGACAGCAAGGGAGCCGTGGTCTTCGGCGCCCAGTTCTTGAATCTGGCCGAGCTCAACCGACTGGTCAAGGAGCTCGCGCCCCATCGTGACGAGATCGTGGAGTCGTGGGTGCGCTCGTGCGAGAAGGAGTTCGGCGGGCTTCACAGCTGCCACGGCGAGGTGCTCAAGAACTGCCTGGCCGACCAGCTGACGGTCGTGGTGAGCTCCCTCGAGGGAGAGGAGCTGGAGCGGCTCTGGCGCGATCTCGACCGGACCGGCGAACGCTGCGCGGAGCTGGGAACCCCCTACGAGGAGATCGTGGTCAGCCTCCACCTGTTCGAGGAGGCCTGCGTGGGGGTGCTCAAGCGGCGCCTGCACCTCGACGCCGGCGGCCTTCTGAAACGGTACATGGCCCTGGACAAGATCTCGCACTTCAGGATGGTCCGGGTGGCCAACGGGTACTTCAACCGGTACGTTCAGCTCCTCCAGGTCAAGACCCAGGAGCTGACCCAGGCGCGGGAGCAGCATGCTCGTCACCTGGTCAGGGCGGAGAAGCTGGCCGGCCTGGGTCAGCTGGCCGCCGGGGTCGCCCATGAGCTGAACAACCCGCTGGCGACTATCGCCAACTACGTGGAGGAGACTGCCCGAGCTCTTGAGACACGTGGTGGAGGTGATCAGCTACTCGACCTCGGGGATGAGAAAAGACGTGGTGACGTTCCAGTTCGCCCCGGAGCTGCCGGCGGTCCGCTCGGACCCGACGCAGCTGGAGCAGGTGTTCGCCAACCTGCTCTCCAACGCATTCGACGCCATCGGCCCGATGGGGAGCGTCCAGGTCGTGGGGAGCCTCGCCGGAGACCGGGTCGCCGTGGAGATCAGGGACGACGGGTGCGGCATCCTGTCGGAGAACCTCCACCGGGTGTTCGACCCGTTCTTCACCACCAAGCCGGCCGGCAAGGGTACCGGCCTCGGTCTGGCCATCTGCTACACTCTGGTCCAGAAGCTGGGCGGCGAGATCCAATTGTGGAGCACCACAGGCAAGGGAACGACCGTTCGTGTGACGCTGCCGCTCGAGGGGAAGAACTGTTGATCAGCAAGGCATCGCCCATAGAGATGCTGCTCGTGGACGACGAGCGGGAGTTCCGGGAGAGCCTGGAGTCACGACTCACCCGCAGCCGGCCGAGCTCGACATGCTCATCCAGAAGGCCCACGAGAAACGTCGCCTGTCGTGCTACGCCCTGGAGCTGGAGGGGCAGGTCGCCCGGCTGACCCAGGAGCTGAAAGACCGGTTCAACTACCAGAACCTGGTCGGTAAGAGCAGGGCCATGCTCGACGTCTTCGAGAAGATCCAGGCCGCCGGCGGGAACCGATCGACGGTGATGGTCATCGGCGAGTCGGGGACCGGGAAGGAGCTGGTGGCCCGGGCGATCCACTACGGGGGCATCCTGGCGGAGAAGCCGTTCGTCGCCGTGAACTGCGCGGCGCTGCCCCAGGAGCTCATCGAGAGCGAGCTCTTCGGCTACCGGAAGGGGGCCTTCACCGGCGCGGCCAACGACTCCGTGGGCCTGTTCAAGGCCGCCGAGGGTGGGACTCTCTTCCTCGACGAGGTGACGGAGATGGCCGCCGACACCCAGGCGAAGCTGCTGCGGGTCCTCCAGGAGCGCACGGTGCGCCCGGTCGGAACCACCAAGGAGATCTCCGTGGACGTCCGGGTCATCGCCTCGTCCAACCGGGATCTGAACCAGGCCGTGATCCAGGGGAAGCTCCGGGAGGATCTGTACTACAGGCTGTCCGTCGCCACGATCCGGGTGCCGCCGCTCCGGGAGCGGGTCGAAGATATTCCGATTCTGATCCGGCACATCATCGACCGGTTCAACAAGACTCTGGGGAGGGAGGTCCAGGGCGTGGACCGCTCGGCCCTGGAGGCGATGATGGCCTACCGGTGGCCGGGCAACGTCCGGGAGCTGGAGAACGTCCTGGAGGCCGCTTTCACCTTCGGCAAGACCGCCCGGATCACCCGCCAGGACCTCCCGCCCCAGGTCTTGAAGGACCGGATGCGGCCCGCCGGCATGGCCGAGCTCCCCTTCAGCGGCGTGATCAGCCTCAAGGAAGCGGAGAGAATCCTGATCGTGCGGGCACTCCAGGAGTTCAAGGGCAACAAGGCGCAGGCGGCCAGGGCGCTGGGAATCTCACGGAAACAATTCTACGTGAAGATCACCACTTACGGGATCGAGCCGTCCGAATGGACGTGACCCGACGCGTCACCTGTCACCTTTCCGGACACATCCCTGCTCGATCCTCTCCAGATGCGACCTGGCCGTATCCGCCCCGGCGGAAGTGTCACTGAGCGTAACGTTTTCCTACGTTCGGCGGCGCCGCGGCGCCTCCCGCACCCCGGTCACTCGGACTCGGCTTCGCCGGAGCCGAGCCGGGCCAGGAACGATCGGATCGCCGGGGAGCCCGCGGCGACGGCCGCGACCGTGGAGAGTGCGGCCTCGTCGAGCACCAGCGGGCCCCGGACCGGATCGCCCTCGAAGTAGGCGGCGAACCTCAACGCTCGCCGGCCATCGGGGAATTCGAGGAGCTCCAGGGAGGGATGATGGTGGGTCCACGCCACGTTCACGACCTCGATGATCCTGGCCTTGCCCCAGGGAAGCTCCACGTACTCTCCCGTGACCGGGTCGCCGGTCGAGCCGGGAGTGGCTCTCACCCCGTCCTTTTCTGTCCTGGCCATCTCCACCGGACCTCCTTCTACGTTCCCTAAGGCTATCACGGCGTCGCGCCCGCGACCACGGCGGGCTGGTATAATGCCGTTTCGTGATGACCCGTTCACCGCTGCTCGAGAGAGTGTTCGAACTCAAGAGCAAGGGCCGCCTCCCGGAAGCTCTGCGGGAGCTGGAGACGGCGCTGGCCCAGAGGCCCGACGATCTCTTTCTGAAGGCGGCCACGGCCGACCTCTTGGCGAGGATGAAGCGCGTCGGTCAGGCGCGACAGCTGGTCGACGAGATCCTGTCGGTCGACCCGGGGCACCAGGGGGCGCTCACGGTGCTGGGAGAGCTCCACCTCAACAGCCATCGACTCGCCGAGGCGCTGGAGGCGTACCGGGCGGCAGCCCTGGACGGCCGGGGCGAGACCGGTCGTCTCACGCCGTTCGTGGCGCGCCGGCAGGCCCAGGTGCTCAAGCAGCTCGGCAGGCTGGATGACGCCTCGGCGGTGCTGGATCGAGCGTTGCTGGCCCACCCGGACGACCGATCGCTGCGCTGTCTCAGGGCCGATCTGCTGTACAAGCGCGGGATGAGCGACGAGGCCCTGATCGAGGCGCAGCGGCTCGTCGACCAGGACCCGGACGACCGGCGGGCCAGGAGCCTCCTCCTGGAGATCCGGTCGAGCGGACGATCGGCCGAGGAGGTGTCGAGGGAGCTCGAGGGGGTGCTGGCCACCTCGGTGGGCCGGGCCAACCCCGAGATGTGGCAGCTCAAGGCGCGGTCGGCGGCACGGGCCGGACGGTTCGCCGAGGCCGGCGAGAGCTACCTCGAGGCCCACCGCATCCGGCCCTCCGGCGTGTTCCTGCTCAAGCAGGCCGGCTTCGCCTTCAGGAAGGCGGGCGACCTGAAACGCGCCATCGACTGCCTCGAGACCCCGTTCCTCGAAGACCCGGTGGACCCCTACGTCCGCAGCTGCCTGTTCGCCTGCGTGCGTACGGAGTGCGGGCCGGCCCGGGTGCTCGAGCTGATCGATCTCGCCCTGGCCAGACACCCCGACCAAGCCTCCCTCCACGGCGTGAGAAAGAAGGAGGAGCACCGGGCCTCCACGATCGCCTGGGCCGGGCGGAGCAAGTCGTGAGCCCGGTACGCATCCGCGACCTGGTCGGCGTGCGCCCGATCAGAACCGTGATCCACCTCGACGATCCGCGGGATCCCACCAGGCGGGACGAGGTCCAGCGGTGCTTCGTGCCCACGCCGGAGGCTGTTCAGGTTCTTCGGACGGTCTTCTCCCGCATGGCCAGAGGCGCCGGCGAAGGCGTGTTCCTCCAGGGTCCGTACGGCAGCGGCAAGTCACACCTGTTGACCTACCTGGGCCTGGCCGCTTCGGACGAGACGGCCCGGGAGTCGCTGGCGGGGGAGCCCGGGGTGACCGCGATCCTCGCCGACGTGGCCGCCGGGTCGTGGCTCGTGGCGTCCCTGCCGCTGGTGGACCATCCGGCGAGGCTCGCCCTGGAGACGCTGGTCACCGGCTCCATCTCACGGGCGCTGGCCGATCGGAACATGATCTCTCCGGGCCCCGAGCCGGAGGGCCGGCAGGGGTGGATGGACTCCCTGCTCGGGGCGCTCTGGGCGGGCGGCCTCCGGGGGGTGCTGCTCCTGGTGGACGAGCTCTCCGAGTTCCTCAGGGCCAAACCCGATGCCCGTTCGTTCGCCGAGGACATCCGGTTCCTGCAGTTTCTCGGCGAGCGGGCCGAGTCGATTCCGATGGTGGTGGTGGCAGGCCTCCAGGAGGGGGTCGAAGAGACCGGGCCGATCGCCCCGGACGCCTTCCAGAAGATCAAGGACCGCTATCCCGGCCGGTTCGTCCTCACGGCGGGGCACGTGGGAGAGCTGGTGAGACAGAGGATTCTGGCCCCGTGCCCAGGGTCCAGGGCCCAGGTCGAGTCGATCCACCGGCGGCTCAGGGCATGCCTTCCGCACTGGAAGGTGGATGCCGAGACGTTCGCCAACCTCTACCCGGTGCACCCGGAGACGCTCCAGTTCCTGGAGCAGCTCAAGCCGCTGTTCTCGCAGCATCGCGGCGTGGTGGAGTTTCTGGTGACCCGGCTCGCCGGCAGCGTCGAGCGGGGGGTGCCGCCGCTCATCGACGCGCCGGCCGGGACGCTCCTCACGGCGGACGCCATTCTCGACCACTTCCGGCAGCGGCTCAAGGAGCGGATGGAGACCGCCCCCCTCGTGGACGAGGTCCTGTCGTGGTGGGACGGCAACCTGCCGGCGACGTTTCCGCAGGAGGACGAGCGGACGCTGGCCTCCAGGGCGCTGAAGGTGCTGGCCCTGGCGTCGCTGTTCCCCTACGAGAAGCCGATCACGGCCCGGCAGATGGCCCAGATCCTGGTGGTGTCCGTCACGGATTTGGAGCCGTCGTTGAACGACCACCTCACCGCCGACGTGCTCGACCGGATGGTGTCCCGGGGGGCCTACATCGTGAGCCAGCCCGGGCCGGAGGGTGATCCGCTCGGCCGCACCTACCTGCTGCGCCGCAGCGCCGACGCGGCGCTGCTGGCCAAGGCCAGGGTGCGCGAGGTGGCCGCCGGGCTCGCGGGCCGGACCGAGGAGATCCTGGCCGCCGTGACCGCCGCGGTGGACGAGGACCAGCTGCCGCTGAGGCAGCTCGCCGCCCAGCGACGGGTCCGACGGGCCGTGGGCTGGCAGAGCACCACGAGGGAGGGGTGGGTCGTCCTGGGCGACCCGTGGTCGCTCCCGGCACCGGAGCGGGACGGCATGGAGCGGGAGGTCGGCATGTCCGAGACCGACTTCTTCTTCTTCATCGTGCCGCCGACGATCGAGGCGACCACGCCGCCAACCGCCGCGGGGCCGACGACGCTTCCCCCGGAGCTGGCGGCGCTGCCGCTCCTGGTCTGGGTGCCCCGGCCGCTCGACGATCTGGAGTTCCTCACGGAGGCCCGGGCCAGGCAGCTGGCCGTGAAGAAGCTCGAGGCGGACCCGATCCCCCGCGCGGCGGAGATCCTGAAGGTGCTCTCCCCGGTCCTGGAAGACGATCGCCGGCACCTCGTGGAGATCGTGTTGAAGAGCTATTTCGGCGGCTCCATCGTCGGCCCGTCCGGCCCGATCGACGGCGCCCTGACCGGCGGGTTGCCCACTCTCGACCGCCTGCTGGAGCGGGCGGTGGGCTCGCTCCTGGGCCAGCGCTACCCGCGACACTTCACGGTGGCGCCGACCGGCGCCATGCTCGGCCGGAGCCGGCTCTCGGAGCTGGTGGAGTCGTTCTTGAGGTCCGGATCGGTGGCGACGC
Organism: Candidatus Rifleibacteriota bacterium; assembly: GCA_016213885.1. GTDB lineage: Bacteria > Muiribacteriota > UBA6191 > JACPRK01 > JACQZM01 > JACQZM01. The sequence goes on from JACQZM010000286.1 coordinate 9,783, forward strand.
CGCAGGCCGTGGGCGGTAGCGTCCGGCAGCTTCTCGAGGGGTACCTCAAGACGCAATCGCTGGCCGGACGGGCCGGTGGCGGCTGGCAGCTCAGGGTCGACCTCGCCCGCTCCGAGACGGCCGGGCAGCTCCTGGAGTCGCTCGGCGACGACCCGATGGGGATCGAAGACCTCTACTGGCGGCTCCGGAAGGGCCCGCTGGGGCTGACGCG
>JACQZM010000559.1:0-4008 GCA_016213885.1 Candidatus Rifleibacteriota bacterium
CCGGCTCCGGCGCTGGGTCTGGCCCGGGTGGAGATCAGGCCGTGACGGTCGTCGGCCAGGATCGATGTAACCGAGACCCGCGTCTTCGGGTCGAACCGTGTGAAGCACCACGATCGCGAGGTGCCCTGGCGCGAGCGGGGCCGCTTCCGAGACCTCGCCATCGCCCCGGCTCACGCCCGTTCGGACGGTGCGGCCAGGATCCCCCACCCGTTGCGCGGAGCTTGGCATGTGATCAGGCGGCGGCCTGGATCCGTTGACACGATCTTCGCCAGACACTACATTATTAGGGTCTAGAAAGGGCTCGGGGGTCATCGCAGGCTGGTCGGGAGGAGCGCATGGAGGGCTGGGTCTACTGGCTCGGCGGCTGTCTGTTTCTCTTCATGGGAACTATCGCCTTGGTGTTCTACAGGCGGATGCAGCAGATGCAGGCCATGTTGAACCGGGCGCAGGGGTACCAGGGGACGGCCGGCGTGGTTCCCGGCTCCGGACCGGCCACGAAGCCCGGAGTCCCGGCGCCGCAGGAGACCGGCTCTCCGCTGGGGAGGCTCGCCGCCATAGACGTGGGCCGCGACGACTCCCTGGACAGGAGCGTCCGTTCCAACCAGCCGCGGTCGTTCGATCCGGCCCTCGTCACCCGGGTCGAACAGGGTGAGATGCCCGGCCTGGATCAGCTCGAGAACGCTCTGCAGGCCGATCCCGAGAACGTGGAGCTCCTGGAGATGCTGGCCTACATCTATTACTGCAGCAAGGACCTGGACAAGTCGATCGCGTCCTATCTGAGGGCGGTGAAGGCGAACCCGTCCAACGAGGTCAACCACTACTACCTGGCCAACGCCTACTACCTGGGCAAAGACCCGAACAAGGCGATCGCCCACTGGGGAAAGGTCATCGAGGTCAACCCGCAGTCCCGGTACGGTCCCAGGGCCAGGGAGCGCATAGACAAGGTCAAGCAGGCCGGCTGGGTCAGCGTCGAGTAGTGGCCGCGCAGGCCGGCGAGGCGAAGACCTCCGGCAGATCGTCGGGGCCGAGCAGCTTCTGGACGAGACCGATCCGGCGGGCCTCTTTGACCAGCGCCGGCACCTCCAGCGCTTCCGGAGCGAGCCCGACGGTCGACCCGCCCTTCTGCTGGATCGCCTTGAGCCCGGCCAGGCCGTGCGGTATGGACCCCGACAGCGCCATCCCCGAGACCCCTCTGCCGAAGATGGTCGCCGCCTCGGCGGCCAGGCGATCGAACGAGGGCGTGTAGACCGAATCCGCGGCCAGCGGCTCGACGAACTTCAGCGACGCTGACCGGGTGGTGCGATCGACCTCTATCTTGAGATCGTCGCCGCCGCCCTGCACGAGGTAGATCCGCCCGAAGGCGAGCTTCTCCCCCTCTACCACGAACCGGACCGGCTGGCTGGCCAGCTCGGAGAGCCGGCACAGGTCGTCGACCGTGGCTTGCCTGGTGTCGTGCACCACCGCCAGCAGGATCCGGGTCGGGCCCTTGTGGGCATGCCGCAGAACCTGCTCCAGGGACGCGAGACCGCCCCGGCCTCCATAGGCGAGGACGAGCGTCCGGAGCGCCACCCGCTCTTCCGGGGCGGGAGCCGACGGTTGCGGCGGCTTCAGGTCCGGGTCGTGGTGGTCCTCTGGATCTTCGACACCGTGATTCGAGGCCTTGCGGATCATCCAGGCGGCCCAGGCGTTGGTGAGGATCTGCCTTCCGATTCGCTCCAGCTCGAACACGTTGGCGGGGCGCAGGATGTGATTCGACATCCCGGCCCCTCGCATGGCCTGGAGCCGCTCGGCGTTGGCCCATCCCTCGTTGGCCAGCACCAGGACCAGCGGCCCCTTGCCGTCTGCGGCGATCCGGCGGACCAGCTCCGCCGGGTCCTCCTGCTCGTCGGAGAAGTCGGCCACGAGGACGTGCAGGCGGTCCTGGGTCAGACTGTCCGCCAGGACGGAGAAACGTGGATAGATCCCGGCGACGGCGAACCGGGGGTCCTCCTGGATGATGCGGGACAGAAGCTGCCCGGCCAGAGCAGACGAATCGAGCACTCCTACGCGGATGCGACGCATGCGAAAGCAGTAAACGGGCCCCGGCCCGGGATTGTCAAGCGCGAACACGCCGACTCGCCGGCGGCCCGGCGCCCGATCACAAGCCAAGCTCCGCGCAACAAGCGGGGGATCCTGGTCCCGCCAGAGCGCTTGCACCGGGGCGTCGGATCGATTACTAGTCCCTGGAGGTCCCCGGGAGGTGAAGCCGGTGAGGAGACAGCAGCTCAGGGTCTTGAACGACAGGGACGAACGGGTGATCCACGTCCGGCACATGGGAGAGAGCAGGGACATCGGCCTGGAGAGGCTCGGTCTGAGCGGCACGGCATCGGACGACGAGGTGTTCAGAGCGCTGGCCCGGTACCTGGAGATTCCCGCCGACGACCTGAAGGGCCACGTCCTGGAGCGCCACCCGAACGGCAACATGACGCTGCGGCCCGAAGCCGTGTTTGGAGGCCAGGAGCCGGTCGGGCTGAAAGACCGATAGGCTTCCAGCGCTACAACGCGAGATCCCGTCAGCCGCGAGGCCGAGCCAGACGGAGGTCGGCCAGCTTCGGGATCGCCTCGCAGGCGATCCCGAAGTAATGGCTGTCCAGCTCGATGCCGATGCTGCCGTAGCCGTTGAACTCCGCGGCGGCTATGGTCGAGCCGGCTCCCATGAACGGGTCGAGCACCGTGCCCCGTCCCAGCGGCAGCACCGCCCTCACGAGCTGGCGCATGAAGGCCTGAGGCTTCAGCGCCGGATGGTCGGCGAGGAGGCGCTCCTCCCTCCGCGTCGGAGCGGAGCCGATCACGTCCCGGAACGGCAGATCCGGAGAGATACGCCTCAGGCCGCCGGTCCCGTACGCGCGGAGGTTGTCCTGGACCCGTCCCTCGCAGGGCTTGCGGAAGATCACCCAGGGCTCGAACCCGGACCGCGGCATCACCGCCACCTCTCGGAACTCGAGGTGGGCGTTCTTGGGGCGGTCTCCCCCACGGAGCGTCTGGACCAGCCGGACGATCTCGCCGCGCTTCTCGAAACCAGCCGACCGGAGGGCGGCGCACACGAGATCCGACAGGAGCGGGTTCGTCGCCACCAGGACGTGGGCGCCGGGCACTCCAGCAGTCCGTAGGGAGGATCGGTGACGACCGCGTGGACCGGCACGGCTGCGCCGGCGCGGATCGCCAGTCCGCGAGCGCCGAGCCACTCGAAGCAGTCTCCGTGGACGAGCTCGTAAGCGGTCATGGAGAATCACCTGACGCCGGCGCGGGCCGGCCACCCACCCGCGGTTCCTACCGGGTGACGAGTGGACTCCGACGATGCTAGCGACCCGGCCTCGATCTGGCAAGGGCTCGACCGGCCCGGCCGACGGAAGAAGGGCCGGCCCCGTTGCACCGGGGTTGCAGCGGTGGAGCTAGTCGTGCGCAGGTTCGAGAGGTCATCCGGGGGCGGCCCGTATCCGATCGCCGTGGCCTACAAGATTCCACCATGAGGGATTGGTCGCAAAGCCATGGAAACTCGTACGGGCTCCCTCCGGATGAGCCTGGCGGCCGTACCCCACATTCGAGGCATACAAACCAACGGACTCGTAATCCGTGAGTCTCGAGGACTCAACGTCTACCCTGCTTCGAGAACTCGTACGGCTCGCCAGGCCCCCAGGATCCATCGCCTGTTTCGCGGGGCCCGGCTCGTGACCGGCCCCGCGGATCCTGGCGCTCGAACGACTTGAGAACTCGCATCGCTCGTGGGACACTCCCGTGAAGAGGGGGGCGCCATCAGGCCCGCTCCCGCGACAGTGCCGGACCCAAGGGGGTCGCTCGCCGTGACGGTCAACCAGGAACAGTCCACCCGACTCAAGCTGCTCAACTCGCTTCTCACCTGTCCTCACCGCGGCCTCGACCAGACGTGGCCGGTCCACGACGAGATGGTGAAGACCGACCCCAGGTTCTACGTGCAGCTCGCCGCATGGTACGCGGACCACGGAGACGTGA
>JACQZM010000559.1:4055-5673 GCA_016213885.1 Candidatus Rifleibacteriota bacterium
GCGCCACCCTCTCCCTGTCGAAGTTCCAGGGACACAGGGACTGCGGTCTGGCGTTGCTGGCCGACCTGCCGCTCTACGAGGTGGCCCGGGTCGTGGACTTCATCTCCGGAACCGTGAAGACGCAGCGGAAGAAGGGTGACCAGAGTGTCTCCAGGGTCGAGTCGGGGCTGTTCTTGAACCTGCCCCGGTCGCTGAAGACCGAGGTGGTCCGCTACCTCAAGAAACGCGAAGCGGATCCCCACGTGTTCGACCGGGAGGTCGTCTACGCCCGCAAGGACATCAAGAGACTCTACGCCCTGCTGCACATCAAGCCGGGCGAGCGGGCCCAGAAGATCCTGTTCGAGGACAAGCCGCCGAAGGACAGCACGCTCCACGCGATCAAGGAGATCGCGCAGCTCGACGACCCGGCGCTGCAGGCCATGGCGATCGTGGAGTACAAGATCCCGTTCAGGGTCGCCACCGGTCTGTTGAAGCGCATGACGCCGTCGGCCATGGTGGCGTTGCTGGACGCCATGAGCCCGCAGGAGGTGATCAACTCCCTGGGCTTCCTCAAGCGCCACGGAGCGTTCGAGTCGCCGGAGGTGAAGGCCCTGGTGGAGCGGAAGCTCGAGGGCGCCAAGAGGTCCGGTCGGGTCTCCGCCTACAAGGCGAAGGAGGCGGCCCGGGCCGTGGAGCTCGCAAGCGACGTCGAGGCGAAGCTCCACGAGGTCACCCAACAGCAGCTGGCCAGGCGGGGCAAGATCCACAGGGCCACGGCGCTCCTGGTGGACAAGTCGGGGTCCATGACGGAGGCGATCGAGGTCGGGAAGCGGATCGGCGCCATGATCTCCTCGATGATGGAGGCTCCGCTCTTCGCCTACGCTTTCGACAGCATCGCCTACCCTGTATCGATGCAAGGTTCTTCGCTGGCCGACTGGGAGAAGGCGTTCGCAGGGATCAAGGCCGACGGGTCCACCTCTTGCGGAGTGGCGGTTCTCGCCATGCAGCGCAGGCGGCAGGAGGCGGAGCAGATCGTGATCGTCACCGACGAGGGCGAGAACTGCGCCCCGCACTTCGTACCCACGCTGGCGGCCTACCGCGAGGCCCTCGGAGTGGCCACGGAGGTGGTGATCGTGAAGGTCCGAGGGGCCTCCAACGCCCTGGAGACCCAGCTGGCGCGGACCCAGATCCCGTTCTCCACGTACACGTTCGAGGGCGACTACTACGCCCTGCCGAACCTGGCGCTCCTGTTGAGCCGTCCGACCCAGCTGGAGCTGCTGATGGAGATCATGGAGTACCCGCTTCCGGCACGATCGGAGGCTTGACATGGCCGGCGACGCCAGGGAGATCATCGCCAGGCTGACCCGCCAGGAGCGAGAGCTGGCCTCCCGGGAGTTCCTGGCGCCGGTGCTCGCCGGCGGCGGCGTCCTGGTGCGCCTGTCGGGGCTGGTGGCCAGGTACAGGGTCGACCCTGACTGGTTCGAGGGCTGGGCGATCCTCCGGGCCAGGGCCGATGGGGTCGCCGACGTGCTCAGGGAGGCCGGGCTCGCCGAGATCGAACAGTACTTGCGACCTCTCGCCAGGTACCGGATGCTCCTCGTCGAGAGGGCGGGCCGCTGCTGGTCGGGGACCGCCGCCA
>JACQZM010000560.1 GCA_016213885.1 Candidatus Rifleibacteriota bacterium
GAGCACCCGTCCGCGCTGCCGGCCTCGGGCGGCGGGGCGACCACCGCGCCCGCGCCTGCTGCCGAGCGCTCTGACGGTCGGACCGGTGAGCTCGCGGGCGCCTCGAGATCGTACCGCCGGGAGCGGCGGTCGAGGCCCACGGCCAACCCGTTCGGACGCGACGCCGGGCGATCGACCCCCGAGGCGTCCGCGCCGCCCCCGGCGCCTCCTCCGGTGCGGAACGGCCTGGCCCATTCCGCGCGAGTGGGGCTGCTGCTGGGCGTGCTCGTCCTGGCGTTCGCGGCGTCGAACATGCCTCTCGATGGCGCCTTCATGCCGGCGGCGAACGTTCGCAGGCTGGACATCCGCCTGGCGCCCGGCAGCGTCGGCCTCAAGATCGACGCGGACGGGCCGTGCTACGCGGCGGTCGACGTGCGACTCGCCGGGGCACCCTCGATCCGCCTGACCAGCCTTCGCCGGAAGCTCGCCCACGCGTTCGAACGCCTTCCGGTGGTGGGGGGCAAGGCGTACCAGGTGCAGGTGTTCCTCTTCGACGGGTCCGGAACGTTCCCGGAGGACGAGCCTCCTTCGGATGTCCGGTGGATCAGGGTCCCCCGGGCCCGGTTCGCCCCGGTGGCTCCCGTCGCACCTCCTGCCCACGCGTTCAAGGAAGGCCCGTCGCCGTCGGGTCGGCCGGCATCGCGGCCGCCGATCCGGCGACCGGGCCCCATCGTCACGGCGGGCGCGCCGGCAGCGGCGGTGACTCCCCCTTCGACCCCGGTTCTTCCCTCGACGGCCACGACCCCCGAGAACTTCCCGGGGAGGTTGCGTCTGTTCTGCACCATCCAGCAGGCGCTCCTGCGGGAGAAGAGCGCCGCGGACCTCCCGCTGCCCACGAGCGAGTGGGAGGCGGTGCAGAGCCTGTTCGCGGAGAACCCGCAGCTGGCTTGCGAACGGCTCGACGTGGACTTCGTCATTCTCGCCAGCTCCGAGTCCCGGTGAGCCCAGGGTCCGCGGTGTGGGGGCCTGTCCGGCCGGAATCCACACCCTGCTCCATGCAGCTTGGCTCGAGATCGAGCGTCGGCATGGATCCATCGGTCACGGTCGAAGGGGAGGGGATCCGGATTGAGGTCGCGCTCGGGGGCGCGACTCGGACCCGGCGAGGCGCCGGGTCTTGCCTTGCCCCGTTTCCTTCTCGCCCTTTCTTCCGTGTGCTAGACTGGTCCGCGTTCCCCTGCTGGCCCGGCACGAAAGGAGCTCCCATGGGTACCGACACCGCTGACCCGGGTTTCCCTGCGCCCCCTCCGCCAACGCCTCCCCCACCGCCCCATCCCCGGTTCGAGCAACCGGAGCCTCCCGGCAGGTCGCTCACGAGCACGTTGATCCTCCTGGGCGTCATCGCCTCGATCCTCGTGGGCATGGTCCTGGTCGTCAAGGGCGTTCCGGTGGCCAAGGGCCGCAGGCGCGACGACAAGGACGGCGACCTGGTCGGCCTGTTCGGCAAGCAGGAGGGGATCGTCATCGTCCGGGTCTACGGGCCGATCGAGATGAAGGAGGAGAAGTACAGCTTCGGCCGGGCTGCGGGGGCCGACGGGATCGTCCAGCAGCTCGAGAAGGTACGGAAGGACAAGCGGGTGCTCGGCGTGGTGCTCCGGGTGAACAGCCCCGGGGGAACGGTCGCGGCGAGCCAGGAGATCCACCGTCAGGTCAAGGAGCTGACCAAGAAGATGCCCGTGGTGGTATCGATGGGTGACGTGTGTGCCAGCGGCGGCTACTACATCTCGGCTCCGGCCACCTTCATCTTCGCCAATCCCGGCACCATCACCGGCTCCATCGGCGTCATCACCCAGCTGATGATGTACGAGGAGCTGATCAAGAAGATCGGCGTGACGTTCCCCACATACAAGAGCGGGCAGTTCAAGGACATGGGAGCGGGACACCGTCCCCCCAGCAAGGAGGAGGAAGGGCTGTTCCAGGGCATCGTCACCGGGGCCTACGAGCAGTTTCTCGACGCCGTGTGCGAGGGGCGGATCTACAACCCGGCCACCCAGGAGAAGGGCAAGGTGCCGACGGGCCGCAAGGCCGTGTTGAAGGCGCGCGACGAGGTCCGCAAGGTGGCTGACGGCCGGGTGTACCTGGGCCGGGAAGCCAGGCGGGTCGGCCTCGTCGACGAGGAGGGCGACCTGGCCGACGCGATCAAGAAGGCCGGTGTGCTGGCCGGGCTCGGTGAGACCCCGACCATCATCAAGCTGGGCTCCAACTTCGAGGAGTTCATGGAGTCGTTCAGCGAGGGTCTCTCGACCAAGCTGGTCGGCCTCGATCTTTCCAACAATCGACCGCCGGTGGCCTACCTGTACCGGCCCGGCCTGTAGGGGAGGTCCGCGTGTCGTTCAACGTGAGCAACGTGCTGACCCGACCCGGCTACACCATCCGGTGGCTCGCCCGGGCCCAACCCGTGGGAACGGTGCTGGTCGTCTTCTTCACGGCCCGGCTCTCGGTCTCCGTGGCCTCGTACCTCTGGACCCAGGGGCCCGGGACGCTGATGCCGATCTTCGACACGGTCCTCATGTCCACGTTCTGGCTGGCGGTCTACATGATCCTCACGGCGTTTCTGCACCTGTTCGCCACGATGTTCGGTGGACGGGGGGACCCGGGGGCGCTGTTCTGGGGGCTGATGCTGAGCGAGGCTCCGGGCATGCTCGCCACGCCCGGGGTCATGCTGGCGCTGGGGTTCAAGCTGGTGATACCCGAGCTGGCCACGCTGTTCGGCTTCTTCGTCTTTCTGGGGATCTTCGTCTGGTCCGTGGCGCTGAAGGTGTTCGCGGTGTCGAACCTCTACGGGATCTCCGGCGGGCGGGCCCTGTTCGCGTACTTCGTCGCCCACGGGGTCCAGCTCGTGCTGGCCGGCATGCTGGCCATGCTCGTGCCCGCCGTCACCATGGGCTGGATCAGCTATCTGGCTCTGTTCGCCCAGTGACCGGCCCGTCCGCCTCCGACGCCCCGTCGTCTTCGGCTGCGGCGTTGCCCGCCGGTCGTATGCCGTAGCGCTCCAGCTTCCGGTCGAGGGTGGGGCGGGAGATCCCCAGGATCCTGCAGGTTTCGGTCTTCTTGCCTCCGGTCTCCGAGAAGATCCTCCGGATGTACGCCTCCTCGACCTGGTCGAGCGTCGGCACCGGGTTCATCCCGACGAGGCTGAAGGCGTCCCGTCGCGCCTCGGAGTACATGGGCAGACGTTCCGGCTGGATCATCGGCTCGTCCTCGAGGACCACGGCTCGCTCGATGATGTTCTCCAGCTCCCGGACGTTTCCGGGGAAGTCGTAGTTCATCAGGATGTTCAGCGCCGCGGGGGCGATGCCCTCGACCGATCGGTTGGTCTCCCGGTTGTAGCGCTTGATGAAGAACGAGACCATGGTCGGGATGTCCTCCCGATGCTCCTTGAGAGGCGGGAGGTTGATCGAGATCACGTTCAGCCGGTAGTAGAGGTCCTCCCGGAAACGACCTTCCTTGATCAACGACTCCAGCGGGGCGTTCGTCGCCGCGATGATCCGCACGTCGATCGGGATCGGGCGTCCCCCCCCGACCCGGTCCACGGCTCGCTCCTGGATCACCCTCAGGAGCTTCGACTGGATCGTGAACCCCATGGACCCGATCTCGTCCAGGAAGATCGTGCCGCCGTCGGCCAGCTCGAAGCGTCCCTTCTTCAACCTGTCCGCGCCCGTGAAGGCGCCTTTCTCGTGACCGAACAGCTCCGATTCGAGGAGCGTCTCGGTGAGCGCGGCGCAGTTCACCGCCACCAGGGGGCGGTGGGCCCTGAGAGACGCCCTGTGGATCGCCCGGGCGATGACCTCCTTGCCGGTGCCCGACGCGCCCCTGAGCAGGATGGTCGACTTGGTCTTGGCCACCTTCTGGACCGTCTTGATGATCCCGTGGAAGGTGGCGCTCACTCCGATGGCGGTGTAGCGCTCCTCCAGGAGCTCCCTGAGCCCGTCCCGCTCCGACTCGGTGATCCGGTAGGCCCGGGCGTTGTCGATGGCCCCCGACACGTGGCCGGCCAGCAGCTGGAGAGCCTCCGCGTCCTCGGGGGTGAACGCCCCGGAGATGCGATTCAGCACCTCCAGCACCCCGATCACCTTGCCGCGGATGATCAGCGGCACGCAGATCAGCGACCGGGTCTGGTAGTCGATCATCTGACCGATCTCCCGGGCGTGCTTGGTCTCGTCGAGGACGTTGTTCACCACCATGGGCTTGCCCTCGCGGGCCACCCAGCCGGCGATGCCCTCACCCATCTTGAGGCGGATCCGCTTCAGCTCCTCCCGCTTCTCGCCCGTGGCCGTCTTGAAGAACAGCGTGTTGGTCCCCTCGTCGATGAGCAGGATGGACGCCGCTCCGGCCGTGAAGATGCGGCACATGGAATCGCAGATCAGGTCGAGGAGCACGTCGATCTCGAGAGTCGAGGAGAGGGCGCTTCCGGTCTCCAGGAGCGCCCTGAGCAGCGAGTGATCGATGGAGCTGGGGGGCTGCGGCATCGCGCAACAGTATAGAGGTCGGCCTGCCGACGCGCAACGCCCCGTGGCCTCCACGACCCGGCGCCTCGCCGGGTCCGAGTCGCGCCCCCGAGCGCGACCTCGATCCGGATCCCCTCCTCTTCCCTTCCCCCGAGCGCACCTTCAAATGAACCCCCTCCACTGCCATAAGTGCCTCTGCAGCCGGGCCGAGGCCTGATCACAGGCCCGACTCCGCGAAACAGGCGGGGGACCCTGGGCCTCCAGGATCCGGCGAGGCGCCGGATCTCGACCTCGCCCCTGTGGTATCCTCGGGCGGAGCTCGCGGGTCAAAACGGTCTCCTGTCGTGATCTATACAGTCTTGCGCTGGTTCTACACGCTGCTCTACCTGCCTCTGGCAGCGCCGATCCTGGCCTACCTGCTCTGGCGGACCGACTCCCGGCGTCGACTGCCGGAGTACCTCCGGGGGGCTCGTCAGCCCGGACGCGCCGGCGGTGTGGCTCCACGGTGTCTCCGTCGGGGAGGTCGTCTCGGCGGTGCCGATCCTGGAGGAGCTGCGGCGTCTGTGGCCGGGCATGCGGGTTCACCTGACCAGCACCATCGAGGACGCCCTGGTCGTGGCGGGTCGGACCGGCTTCGCGTTCGAGAGCATGCGGTTCCTGCCCCTGGACCTCCCGTGGACCATGGATCGAGTCGTCGACCGGATCGGGCCCGACGTCGTGCTCATCTCCGAGACCGACTTCTGGCCCAACATGCTCCACGTGCTGGCCCGCCGGCGGGTCCCCACGGTGCTGGTGAACGGGCGGATCTCGTACAAGATCGCCGGGTTGTACAGGTCGGTCAGGCCGTTCTCGGTGCGGATGTTCGGGGCGCTGGCCCGCGCCTTCGTCCAGACCGGGCTCGACGCCTCGAGGCTGGCCTCGCTGGGCTATCCCGGCGATCGAGCGGTCGTGATGGGGAACACGAAGTACGAGGCGGCTCTGCGGCCGCTGGCCCAGGCACCCTGCGATCGGCTCGTGGAGAGGCTCGCGGCGAGCCCGCTTTCGAAGGTGGTCGGCGGGTCCACCCACCCGGGCGAAGAGGAGCTGCTGCTGGACGGGCTGCAGGGGCGGTCGCTCCTGCTCGTGCTCGCACCCCGCGACGTGAGGCGGACCGATCAGCTGGTGAAGCTGGCCGGCGAGCGCCGCTGGCCCGCCACCACGTTCAGCAGGCTCGAACAGGGTCTGCCCGAACCAGGGGTGGTCGTGGTGGACGAGCTCGGTGTGCTGCCGCGGCTCTACGGCGCGGCCACCGCCGCCTTCGTCTGGGGCACCTTCGACGGATCGGGCGGACACAACTTCCTGGAAGCGGCCCGGTTCGGCGTCCCGGTCGTGGTCGGGCCCGCCACCCGGAACTTCCACGGGGACGTGGCTGCATTCCTCTCGGAGCGGGCCATCGTGCAGGTGGCCGGCCCCGGCGATGTGTCCTCGGCGTTGGCCAGGCTGCTGGACGACCCTGCGGATGCCCGGGCCGTGGGGGAGCGGGGCAGGACCATCTTGACGAGAAACCAGGGCGCTGCCAGACGGACCGCCCAGGAGATCGCGACCCTGGTCGGCGCATCGCGATGAGGCGGGTCGATCGCCCCACCACGGTGCTCCTCCTGGTCTCCGACTCGGGGCTGGGCGGTGGACAGTCCGTGGCGCTCTGGCTGGCGACACGGCTGGCCGCGACCCGTCAGTACCAGCCGGTCTTCGGGGCTCGAGCCGGCGGTGCTCTGGAGAGGGAAGTCCACGCCAGGAATCTTCGGTTCCGGGCGGTCTCTCTGGGCGACGGCGTGGACCTGGCCGGGCTGGCGAAGCTGGTGCGGCTGGTCCGCGCGATCGCGCCGGACCTGATCCACACCCACCTGAACCGGGCGGCGCTGTGGGGCAGCCTGGCGGGCCGGCTCGGCGGGGTCCCGGTGGTGGCCAGCGCCCACGGGCTCAACCGGCCGATCTACTACCGGTTCGCCCGCCGGGTGCTGGCCGTGTCCCGGGCGGTGAGGGACCACCTGGTGGAGCGATGTCCGTCGCTGTCGGGGCGAGTCACGGTGGTGCTCAACGCTCTCGTCCCCGCTCCCCGGCCCGACCCGGGTCGCACCGCTGCGCTGAAGGAGCTCCTCGGTCTGGGGCCCGCGGACCGGGTGCTGCTCGTGGTGGGCAAGCTGCACCCGAACAAGGGTCAGCGGCTCGCCCTGCAGGTGGTGGAGCGCCTCGGCCCGGGCCACAGGCTCCTGCTGGCCGGGGAGGGGCCCGACCGGACGTGGCTAAAGGAGGAGATCGCCCGCCGGGGCATCCAGCGCGCCTGCGCCCTCCTGGGCCACAGGGCCGACGTGCCCGATCTGCTGGCCCTCGCGGATCTGGCCCTGGTTCCGTCGGCGTCCGAGGCGTTCTCCCTGGCGGCCGCCGAGGCGATCCTCGCCGGCGTTCCCGTGATCGCGTCACGGATCGGAGGGCTGCCCGAGGCGCTGGGGGGCTGCGGGCACCTGGTCGACGGGCTGGAGCCCGACACGTGGGCCCGGCACTGTCGGACCGCCCTGGCCCGGCTGCCCCAGGAGCGGGAGCTCGTGGCCCGGGAGCGGGAGCGGCTGGCCGCCGCTCACCATCCCGACCGGGTGTTCGCCCAGATCGAGACGGTCTACGCCGACCTGATCCCTCACGTCCCGTGACCGCACAGCCGATATCAGGACTATGGACCGGGCCACCCTCATCACGCTTCTTGTCGTCATCGCCGCGATCGTCTCCTACGCCGACGAGCTGGCCGTGGCGCTCCGTTCGCTGCTCGATGCCGCCGGATCGCCGCGCCGGCGGCGTCCGGAGCCGCCGGTGGGCCTCCTGGAACTGGCGGCGACCGATCTGGTGTCGGCCGATCCGGTCCGGATCGATCGGGGCACCGCGATCCTCACGTTCCAGCCCGGGGAAGAGGCCGTGGCGCAGCTGATCAAGTTGCTGGCCCACCCTGACCAGGAGGTGGGCCGCAGGGCCGCGACCATCCTCCACAGACGTCAGGATCCCCAGGGGCTGGAACCGCTCTACCGCTGGCTCGCCCAGCGTCCCGCCGCCTGATCCGCGGCCCCGCCGCCCCGAGCCCCGTCCGGCCCTCTCCCTCACCGCCGGCGCCGTGGGTTCCGGGTCGCCGGTCGGTCTCGCCCGTCGTTGCTGCCCGTGGCGGGCAGTGCTACGATGATCCTGCCATGAAAACTCCATCGCTGATCGCTGTGCTGGTGCTTCTCTCACTACCCGTCGCGGCGAGCGCCGTCGGCAGCTTCCGCTACAGGCCGCCTCAGTCCAACGCCATCAAGGCGGAGGTGAAGGCCGAGCCTGGCTCGCCGGGCACCTACACCATCACCGGGACCTTCCGCGCCATGGCCGTCCCGGCCCGGAAGGCCGTCATCGAGTTCCGTCTGCCCAGGTCCGTGGACGTGATCGGCCAGGCGCCGGTCCACAAGGGCGACGTGGACCCCGACAAGGAGATCGTGCTCTCCGTGAAGGTGCGACTGAAGGCCGGCGCCGAGGGCGCCAGGGTCTTCTTCATGGCCTCCTACGACTACCCGTCCGACGACCTCTTGCGGTACATCGAGAGCCACCCGGACCAGTACTCCGAGGAGAGCCTCCGGAACATCCTGGAGAGCGAGATCAGATCCGAGGCGGGCAACCGGTCCGCCGTGCGCCGGGCGCTGGTCCTGGGGAGGAGGAAGTGATCGGCATGACGGGAGAGACCATCACAGCCCGGGTTCTGCGGCGCTGCTCGGGCGTCGGCGTGGCGATCCTGCTGGCGCTGTCGCTCGTGCCGGACGTCCTCTTCGCGGCGAACATCACCGTCGTCCTCTACCAGCAAGAGACCGACGACAGCGGCAACACGAGGATGGTGCCCCGGACGATCCGGAACCGACAGGAGGCCCAGGCCTACATCAGGCAGTGGCCGGGGTTCGCGGAGTCGAACGCCCTGGCGCTCATCTACCCCGCGAGCCCCACGAGCTTCACCCGTCACCTGGACGAGGTCACCGGGATGACCGGCCGGAACATCACGGTCAACCTGGTCGACGACATGGGTGGAGGCGTCCCCGCCAGCGGGGTGGCGTCGCTCACATCGGCCGGAGCACCGGCGCTGGAGAGCGACAACACCATGTGGCCCCAGTCCTCGGGCAGCAATCAGGTCTGGATCGGCAGCCAGTACCTGACGGACCACCCCGGGCCGGGCAACCGGGAGATTCTGGTTCACGAGGTCGCTCACCATCAGAATTCGACGCCGTTCAACGTCGCCCACTACGGACCGGACCAGATCCACAAGCTCAACGAGGTCCTGCTCTCCAGGAACGAGGCCTGGAGCGAGGGGTTCTCCGACTACCACGGGAGCCGGGAGAGCCCGGCGTTCTTCAACGAGCTCAGGTCGAACCTGGTGGATCTCCATCGGGAGACCACCCGGGGCCGCTACGAGAGGATCGCGAGCCCGACGTTCGAGGACTACATGCGTCACCGCCAGCGGCGGCCGATCGCTGACCAGCTTTCTGAACACGTACATCACCAGCAACCCGGCCCGGGTGGGCGACGTGGCCGAGATCCTCATGGCCATGACCAACGGTGTGGCCTCGCTCGCCGACGTGACCGGCCTGCTGGGCAACTCCGCGGCCGCCACGGGCTTCGTCAGCACGCTGCGACGGATCGGCGTCCTCGTGAAGACCCGGAACTTCCACTTCGCCACGGGCCGGGGACGCGGCACCGAGGCCCGGGGGTACCACGTGGACTTCGTCCTCGACGCGTTCCCTGAGACCCGGGGACGGGTCACACTCAACCCGGCGGGCCCGGTCCGGGCGCGGCCGGTCGGGGGTACCTACATTGCGCGGGGGCGCTCCGTGACGGCGGCTCACCAGGGCACCAAGAAGATCCAGGCGGCTCTCCGGGCCGGCCGTGACGACACCGGTCCGATCCGGGTCGGAGCGATCACCTTCTTCACCGTGACCGTCTCCATGGCCGGATCCGGCGCCACCACCGGCTCCTCGACGGGCGGCAGGCCCACGGTGGGTCTCACCGGGACCGGCAGCACCGCGCCGACCACGGGAACCACCCAGGCGAACGTGCCGTCGGCCGACGCGTCGCCCACGGCCACCGGACCGGTCCCGGCATCGGGCGGATCGGGGACCGGAGGTGGCACCGTCACCGACGTGTTTCGCGTGGACGTCAACCGGACAGCGCCCACGGCCTCGCCGGGCGCGGCGCCGGCCACGACCCCGTCGCCTTCCGGCACCGCAGCCGATGCGGGCGCCGGGGGAGAGACTCCCGCCGCGACTCCATCCCCCGCGGCCGCCGAGCCGGGTCCGAGCCCCGCGGCGAGCCCGGGAACGTCCGAAGGGTCCCGCCACGGGACCACCTTCGACGACCGCTGACGCGGAGGCGGCACCATACGAGACCGGGTCGTCGTCGGTCGATTCCGTTCTGGTCACAGAAATGTCACGGAATTCTGGCCGGCATGACTATCCGGTTTTCGTTTTCTTCATTAGCATTTACTGTATGAAAACAACAGGCAGGTTTGTCCAGGTAGCAGCCCTCCTGCTCATGATCGCCATCGTCACCCCCTGCTGGGCGGACGGTGCGAGCCTCGACCTCTCCGCGCTGGCGGAGCGGGCCCAGGCTCGTCAGTCCGCCATCGAGGCCCAACTGCAAGCGCTGAACTCGCAGACCGCTCCGGCTGGCATGGACGCCAACACCTTCGCCGCCAACCAGGCGACGGAGCGAGCGCGTCTCGAGGATCTGAAAGCCCGGAACGCCAAGGTCGTCGAGGGTTACCAGAACCACATGGGCTCCACCAGCAGCTCGTCCGGACCGGCCGAAGCCTCGTCGGGCGGGATCATGGACAAGGTCACCGGCTTCTTCAAGGGCGGATCGAGCAGCGAGAGCGGCCCGACCTCCGTGGCGTTCGGCGCCTCGTCGATGCCGACCAGCGCCGGCGGGATCGGCCAGTACCTGAAGGAGAACTGGCCTGGTCTCGTCGGTGGAACAGCCGGATCGATCGGCGGCTACTACCTCGGCAAGATCGTGGGCAGCCGGTTCGGCGGCATCGGTGGAACCGTCGGCGGCATCGTCGGCAGCGTCGCCCTGGGCTGGCTGGGACAGAAGGCTGGCGAGTGGCTCGGCAACAAGTTTCTGAACCGTGGCGGCGGGTCGCAGCAGTACCAGGCTCCCAATCCCGGCTATCAGGGGCAGAACCAGGCCTACGGCAGCCCGGTCTACAACCAGGGATACGGCGGCTATGCCGGAGTCTCCCAGGTGCCCATGGCCCCGGCGGCCAACATCTACGAAGCGCGGGATCTGATGCAGCAGCGCTACCAGGCCTTCGTGGCCGCCAGCGGCACCAACGCGGACCCGGCTCTCAGGGCGGCCGCGTACAGCAACTACATGGCCGCCAAGGCCCAGTTCGAGCAGATGCAGACCGGCATGCGCTAGGACCCTGCCGGCGCCGCGGGCCCGGGACCCTTCCCCGCCAGAACGGGTCGCTCTCCGGAGCGGCCCGTTTCGCATTCTTCTGCTGCTATCCTTCCGGCTCGCGCCCGCGACTGGCCATGCTTGCGCTCCTGCCCCGGTTGGTGTAACCATGCCTTCTTCCGTCGGGTGCCGGAGGCGACTGGCCGCTTCTTTCCGCGTCGGGTCGCGTGCCGCTCGGCGGTTCCCGGGGGCCGCGCTCCCCCACCGTCTCGCCCGTCCGTCATGTGGATCGTCCGTCTCGCCCTGAGCCGCCCCTACACCTTCGTGGTGATGGCCCTCCTCATCGCCATCCTGGGCGGTCTGTCGATCGCGCAGATGCCCACCGACATCTTCCCGGTCATCGACATCCCGATCGTCAGCGTGGTCTGGTCGTACGGCGGCATCTCTCCGATGGAGATGGCCCAGCGGGTGGCCACCGTGGCGGAACGGGCCATGACGACCACGGTCAACGACATCGAGCACATGGAGTCCCAGTCGTTGTACGGGGCGAGTGTCATCCGGCTGTTCTTCCAGCCGAGCGTGCGGATCGAGCTGGCCGTGGCCCAGATCACCTCGATCTCCCAGACGATTCCTCGGGTCATGCCGCCGGGCATCTTTCCGCCGTCGGTGATCAAGTACAACGCCTCCAGCGTGCCGATCCTCCAGCTCGCCCTGAGCAGCAGCGCCCTGACCGAGCAGGAGCTGTACGACTACGGGCAGAACTTCATCCGCACGCAGCTGGCCATGGTCCAGGGCGCCTCGGTGCCGCTCCCCTACGGCGGCCGGAACCGTCAGATCGTCGTGGATCTCGATCCTCAGGCGCTCTACGCCAAGAACCTGTCGCCCGCCGATGTCTCGGCCGCGCTGAACCTCCAGAACCTGATCCTGCCCGCCGGCAACGCGAAGATCGGCGATCGGGAGTACAGCGTGCGCCTCAATTCGAGTCCCGCGCTCATCGACGCCTTGAACGACCTGCCGGTGAGGCAGGTCAAGGGTTCCACGATCTACGTGAGGGACGTGGCCCAGGTCCATGACGGGTTCGCCGTGCAGACCTGCATGGTGCGCCACGAGGGCAGACGCTCTGCCCTGCTCACGGTGCTCAAGAGCGGCAACGCCTCGACCCTCTCGATCATCGAGAAGGTCAAGGCCATGCTGAAGCGCATCCAGACCACGCTGCCGCCGGAGCTCAAGATCACCCAGCTGCTCGATCAGGGGGTGTTCGTGCGGACCGCCATCGAGGGCGTCGTGCGGGAGGCGATCATCGCCGCCGTGCTCACGGGGCTGATGATCCTGCTCTTCCTGGGGAGCTGGCGCAGCACGCTCATCGTCTGTGTCTCCATTCCACTGTCCATCCTGTGCTCGTGCATCGTCCTGGGGATCACCGGGCAGACGATCAACTCCATGACCCTGGGAGGGCTGGCCCTGGCCGTCGGGATCCTGGTCGACGACGCCACCGTGGCGATCGAGAACATCCACCTCAACCTGACCGCCGGGAAGCCGCTCGCCAGGGCGATCCTCGACGGCGCGCAGCAGATCGCCGTGCCGACGTTCGTGTCGACGCTCTGCATCTGCATCGTGTTCGTCCCGGTGCTGTTCCTCGAGGGGGTGGCTCCCTACCTGTTCACTCCGCTGGCCCTCTCCGTGGTGGCCTCGATGGTGGCGTCGTACATCCTCTCCCGGACGCTGGTGCCGACCATGGCCCACTACCTCTTGCCCGCGGAGGTGGCCACGCACGGGACGGGCCGATCCGGGCCGTTCTGGTTCGTCCACCGGCTGTTCAACCGGCTGTTCGAGTGGGGGCGAGACCGGTACGCAGCACTCCTCGCCTGGGCGCTGGGACACCGCTGGCTGGCGGGCCTCGCCTTCTCGCTCTTCTGCCTGTTCTCCCTGGCGCTGGCGGCGTTCGTCGGGCAGGACTTCTTCCCGACGGTGGACGCCGGACAGATGCGCCTCCATGTGCGAGCGCCCCCGGGCACCCGGATCGAGGAGACGGAGCAGATCTTCGCCCGGGTGGAGCGGGCGATTCGACGGCACATACCCGCTTCGGAGCTGAAGACCATCCTCGACGTGATCGGACTCCCCAGCGGCGGGATCAACCTGGCCTACGGCGACACCGCCACGATCGGGCCGGCCGACGGGGAGATCCTCATCGAGCTGAAGCCGGAGCGGACGGTGCCGACGGCGACCTACGTCAGTCGACTCCGTCGCGAGCTGAAGGCCGAGTTCCCGGACCTGATCTTCTACTTCCAGGCCGCCAGCATCACGAACCAGATCCTGAATTTCGGGCTTCCGGCGCCGATCGCCGTCAGTGTCATCGGACGAGACGTCCAGGGCAACTACAGGATCGCCAGGGAGCTGGAGTCGCGGATCGCCAGGGTCCCCGGAGCCGCCGACGTCCACCTCCACCAGCAGGTGGACGCGCCGGAGCTCTTCGTGACCGTCGACCGGACGCGGGCCGCCCAGGCCGGCCTGACGCAGCGGGACGTGGCCAACAGCATGCTCATCTCGCTCTCGTCCAGCGGCCAGGTGTCGCCCAACTTCTGGCTCAGCCCCGAGAGCGGAGTGAACTACCAGGTGATCGTGCAGACGCCGCAGCACCGGATCGACTCCACCGACGAGCTGCTCCGGACTCCGATCGCGGCTCCGGGGGCCCGGGCGCCCCAGCTTCTGAGCAACCTGGCCACGGTCCAGCGCGGAAACGCCGTGTCCGTGGTGAACCACTTCAACGTCCAGAACACGTTCGACGTGTACGCCAACGTCGAAGGCTGCGACCTGGGGAGCGTGGCGCGGCAGGTGTACCGGATCGTGGCGGACGTGGAGAAGAAGCTGCCCCGCGGTTCGTCGATCCTGGTGCGGGGGCAGGTTCAGACGATGAACGCCTCGTTCATCGGGCTGGGATTCGGTCTGGTGTTCGCGATTCTCCTGGTCTACCTTCTCATGGTGGTGAACTTCCAGTCGTGGAGCGACCCGTTCATCATCCTGATGGCCCTGCCCGGCGCCATCGCCGGGATCGTGTGGGCGCTGTTCGTGACCCAGACGACGTTCTCCGTGCCGTCGCTGATGGGGTCGATCATGTGCATCGGAGTGGCCACGGCGAACAGCATCCTCATCGTCACGTTCGCCAACGAGAAGCGCCGGGAGGGTCTCGACTCCCGGCAAGCCGCGCTGACGTCGGGGTTCACCCGCCTGAGACCGCCCGACAGGAAAGCGAACCCCGGGCACGAGGCGTTCGAGCCGGGTCGGTCCGCGGTCTCGACCTGGGTCGTGGTCGTGGTCGGGTTGCTGCTGGCAGGAGTCTTCGGAACGCTCTTCGCGTTCGGTTATGTCCGCCAGCAGGAGCAGAGACAACGCATCCAGGGCGAGGCGCGCGACGCGGCGAAGGCGCTGCTCAGGGTGCGAGTGGTGCAGGTCCGCCGGGCCCAGGCCACGTCGGAGCTCTCCCTGCCCGGCAACGTGGAGCCGATCACGGAGGCCACCCTGTTCGCCCGGGCCGACGGCTACCTGGTCCGCAGGCACGTGGACATAGGCGATCGGGTCGTGGCCGACCAGCTGCTGGCCGAGATCGACTCGCCGGAGCTGAACCAGCAGGTCCAGCTGGCCCGGTCCAACCAGGCCCAGAGCAGGGCAGCGCTGGACCAGATCAAGGCCAGCCTGGCCCGGGCCGAGGCCAACGCTCGCCTCGCCAGGGTCACGGCCCGGCGGTACGCCGCGATGGTGGCCAGGGGCGGCATCTCCCAGCAGGAGGGCGACCAGAAGGAGGCGGAGTACGAGGTGAGGCTGGCGGACCAGCGGGCCGATCAGGCCAACGTGGCCGCCGCCGAGTGCAAGGTCGGCGCGGCCACGGCGGAGCTGCAACGGCTGATGGAGCTCCAGGCCTACCTCAAGGTGAAGGCCCCGTTCGCCGGAGTGATCACGAGCCGCTCCGTGGACGTGGGTTCGCTGATCGCCGCGGGCAACGCCTCGGGCCGGGAGCTGTTCCGGATCGCCCAGAGCGAGACCCTGAGGATCACCATCGACGTGCCTCAGAGCAGCGCCGCCGCGGTCCGCGCCGGCCTCGCCGCCCAGGTGACGGTCCAGGAGCTCCCCAGGAGGACGTTTGCGGGACGCGTGGCCCGGACTGCCATGTCGCTGAACCAGAGCACCCGGACGCTGCTTGCGGAGGTGCAGGTCCGCAATCCGGATTCGGTGCTGCTCCCCGGGATGTACGCCCAGGTGAAGCTGACTCTGCCACGGACCGAGCCTCCGATCTTGATCCCCGGCGATACTCTCCTGTTGAGGCCCGACGGCCTGCAAGTGGCGCTGGTGCAGGCCGGCAACCGGGTCCACTTCCAGCCGATCGACGTGGGGAGGGATCACGGCTCCGTCGTGGAGGTCGTCCGGGGCCTCGAGGGCGGAGAGCTCCTGATCGACAACCCCACCGACAACGTCAGGGAGGGGATCCTGGTGGAGCCGGTCTTCAGAAGACGTCAGGAGCCCGGCGGCCAGAGCGGCCCGCCGCCGTCGCCCGGACCGGTCGGGGCGTCCGGCGCCCCGCCGGGGTCGCCGGTTCCCGGCGGACAGGCACGGTGACGACGATCCATGAACCAGGGACGCCCTGCGGACAGGCTGGGCTCGTCATGAGGCTCTTCCACGGAGGTCGAGTCGATCCCGGAGCGGCAGTTCCGGCCGGCTCTCCCTTCCCCGTGGTGGTCGCCCTGGTTCTGGTCGTTCTCGCCGCGACCCGCACTGCGTGCCTGGCAGCCGCTCCAGCGACAACCGGGCCGTCGCCCGTCGGGGCGGTGAAGCCGGTGCGCCGGCTCGACCTGCGGTCGTGCATCGACCTGGCCACAAGACAGAATCCCGATCTTCTCGGCTCGCTGCAAGCCGAGCAGGCGGCCCGCTGGCGGTACTACCAGCAGCGCGCCCTGTTCAACCCGACCCTCACCGCCTCCGCGTACCGGAAGCAGCTGAGCGAAGCGCCCCTGGTCGGCAACAGCGTCCGGTCGTTCTCCTCCAAGGTCACCGACGAGAGCGTCACCTTCAACCAGACGCTGTACACCTTCGGCCGGCTGGAAGCGGGCAAGCGGGCCCGGAAGCTCCAGAGCCGGGCGTCGCGGATCGATACGGAGACGGCGCGCCAGGCCGTGCGGTTCGAGGTGGTCAGGGCCTACTACGACGTGGTGCTGGCCAAGAAGCTGATCCAGGTCGCCTCGGACAACGTGGCCCAGGTCCAGCGTCAGTTCGACCAGGCCAGGATGCTCTTCGAGGGTCGACTGGCCGCCCGGTTCGACGTCATCAGGGCCCGGACCCAGCTGGCGAACGCACAGCCCGCCTTGATCCGGGCCCAGCAGGACCACGAGGTCCAGCGCCAGGCGCTGCTCAGGGTGATGGGCGTGGAGGACGACCTGGAGTTCGACGTGGCCGACGGATTCGACGACAGGGCCGTGGCACTCGACCGGGAGGGAGCTCTCCGGATGGCGTTCGAGCATCGCCCTGATCTGCTGGCCCTCATGACCAGATACGCTGCCGCCCGGTCGTCCGTGAAGGAACAGGCGCGGCAGAACAACCCGGTGCTGAACGTCCAGTCGGCCCTGGACCGCACCCGTGGGCAGAAGAACCCGTACGACGAGTCGGTGCCGATGAACTACTACCAGGTCGCCGTCTCTTTCCCGATCTGGGACGGGGGCGTCCGGAACGCCAAGGTCGGCGAGGCGGTTGCGGAGCTCGGGCGGCTGGAGCAGCAGGTGAAGAAGCTCCGAGACACCATCCGGTTCGAGGTGGTGCAGGCGCTGGCCCTGATCCGGGAGGCGCTCGCCGTCATCGCGTCGTCGAGCGCCGTCGTCGACCAGGCCCGGGAGGCCGTGGAGATCGTCGAGACGGCGTACCGACAGGGGCTCCGCACCAACCTGGAGGTGCTGGACGCACAGCTCGCCAGGGACACGGCCCTGACGAACCAGGCGCGGGCCTGCCGTGACTACGCCGTGGCCCGGGCGCTGCTCGAGAGGGCGCTGGGGCACGAGCTCCCCGGTCGGCCGGTGGGGCTCGGCGCTCCGATCCACGGCGCCGCGGAGAAGGCGCAGTAGCCAAGGACCCCGTTCGCCGACAGCGGTCGGGTCGCTGCCGGTCACCGTTCCTCGCGGTAGCGTCGGGCCGCGGCGACGAAGGCGTCGAACAGGGCTCGGTGGGGGGGGTGCTCCTGAAGGTCCTCGGGGTGCCACTGGACCGCCAGGCAGAACGGAAGACCCGGGTGCTCCAGCGCCTCCACGACGCCGTCGGGAGCCCGGGCCGTCACCACCAGGTCACGACCGATCCTGTTCGCGGCCTGGTGGTGCATGCTGTTCACCTCCAGGTCGGTACGCCCCACCACCCGGTCGAGCAGCGAGCCCTCGACGATCGTGACCGGGTGGGCGAACTGCATCCGCTCCGATTCGGCCTGGCGATGCTTGACCTCGGAGGGGCACTGGCTCGGGATGTCCTGGAACAGCGACCCTCCGAGCGCCACGGTCAGCGTCTGGAGGCCCAGGCAGATGCCCAGGATCGGCATCCGTCGCTTCACGGCCAGCCGCGTCAGACCGACGTCCGCGGCGGTGCGATCCGGCAGGATCCGCTCGCAAGCCGGGTGGGGCTCCTCGTCGAACCACGTGGGGTCCATGTCCTTGCCGCCGCTGAGCAGCAGCCCGTCGGTCCGATCGAGCAGTGCCGCCAGATCGTCCGGGTCGTCGGAGTAGGGGAGGTAGAGCGGGACCCCGCCGGCCCGTCGCACCTGGTCGACGTAGGGGCTATTGATGTAGTAGGCCCCGGTCTGGGAAGGACACCGCTTCTCCCCGGGCCCGATGAAGTTCACGGTCAGACTGATCACCGGTTTCATGATCAACGCTCCCGGGTGAGCACCCGGCCGGGTCGTTCGCCGGTCAGGTGGCCGTTTTCGAGCACCACCCGGCCCGCGACCAGCACGTGGGTGATGCCGCTGGAGTAGTGGTGGGGAGCCTCGTAGGTCGACTCGTCCCTGATCGTGGCCGGATCGAAGACCACCAGGTCGGCGTGATGGCCCTCGGCGACCGTTCCGCGCCGGGCCAGGCCCAGCTGTCGGGCCGGCAGGCCGGTCATCTTGTGGATCGCGGTCTCGAGCGGAAACAGGCGTTCCTCCCGGCAGAAACGGCCCAGCACCTTCGAGAACGTGCCGTACCCGCGAGGATGCGGGAACCCCTCGATGTGGGGCGGATGGGCGACCTGCGCGGTGGCGTCGGTGGCCACCATGACCCAGCCCAGCGACAGGACACGGCGCATGATCTCCTCGGAGAGCGAGAAGAAGATGGCCGACGCCTCGCCACGGCACGTGGAGAGGATCCACAGGACCGCCTCGTGCGGGTCCAGCCCGCGCTCCCGGGCCACGGCGGTGACCAGTCGACCCTCCAGCTCCTTTCCGGGGCCGTCGGGGATGCTCGAGATCATCACGCGGGAGAGCCGGTCCGCCGGGTAGTCCTCGCCCAGCTCCTCCAGGATGCGCCCCCGGACCGAGGCATCGACGATCCGCGAGAGCATGGCCTCGCTGCCGCCCTCGTGGACCCAGTCCCTGAACACCGTGTCCAGGCCGGTGTTCGTGGCCGTGTACGGGTAGCGGTCCGCCATCACCTCGAAGCCGCGGGAACGCACCGCCTCTATCTTCGCGAGCGCCTCGTCGATCTTGTGCCAGTTGGCCGGGCCCGACGCCTTCAGGTGGGAGACCTGGGTGCGGACCCCGGCCTCCACGGCGATGTGCAGCACCTCGTCGATGGCTCCGAGGAGGTTCCGCCCCTCGCCCCGGATGTGGGAGGTGTAGATCTTGCCACGACTTGCGGCGACCCCGGCCAGGGCCACCAGCTCCCCGGTGCCGGCGAAGCAGCCCGGCGGGTAGATCAGACCCGTGGAGAGCCCCAGAGCCCCCTGGTCCAGCAGCTCCCCCAGGATCCGCCCCATCTCGGCGAGCTCCGCGTCGGTGGCCGGACGGTTCTCGTATCCGACCACGAGCTTCCTCAGGTTGCCGTGACCCACCAGGGAGGCCCGATGGATGCCGGTACCGACGTGTTCCACGTGGCGCTTGTACGAGGTGAAGTCGTGCCACTCGACCCGGGCGCCGAACGGGGCCAGCAGGCGGTCCTCCCTGCTCCGCGACCGGGCGTCGAGGGGTCGACCGACGGCCAGAAGTCGGTGTGGGCGTGGATGTCGATGAAGCCCGGCGCCACCACCAGCCCGCGAGCGTCGATGGTCCTGCCGGCGAGGCACCTCGCCCCCGGCTCCACCAGCCTGATCAGCCCTCCATCGATCCCGACGTTGCCGGGGCGGGGTGGTGCCCCGGTGCCGTCCACGACCGTCGGGCCCTCGATCAGTATCTCCATGGCTCATTCCTGGACGTGGCGCCGTCACTCGCGGTCGACGATCCGCAGGTACGGTGCCACCATGTGGTCGACCGCCCCTTTGTAGACCGAATCCCGGGTCCTGTCGAAGGCGATGAGCACTGACATGAAGAGCGACTGCCAGTACCGCGCCAGCGTCTTCTCCGGGTAGTCGAACAGTCCGTTCTCCCTGTAGAACCGGTGATCGGAGCGGAAGAACCAGCTCAGCTCCGAGACCAGGTCCCTGAACACCATGTGTCCGCCGGTCCCGAGGAACGTCCGGGGCGTGACGAGCCTCTCCCTGGCGATCCACATCGTCCGGTCGGCCAGCGCCGAGAGCCTCTGGGTGATCGCCGCCGAATCGCCGCGCTCGTCGGTGACGAAGCCGGCGCACGTCATCCTGCCCACGTCGGAGATGGCCTCGAGCACCTGCCTCAACGGGGCGTTCTGACCCAGCGGGCCCGAGACCAGGAACCCGATCACCTTCCCGGCCGTGGTGGGCCTGTGCCCGTTGAAGAACAGCCTGTCCAGAAAGGTCTTCCAGCGGGCGGAGAGGAACCGGTCTCTGATCGTGCCGCAGAAGAAGAGGATGTCGGCCGGGTAGAGCCTGGCGAGCGCCGTGGCGGCGAGACCGTCCTTGTAGCAGCAGGTGTTGTCGTAGGCGCACCGGCAGCAACCGAGACAGCCCCCCCGCATGTCGATGGTGTGGAGGTTCACGACGTCCACCGGGTTGGGCAGCAGGTCCACGAGCGCCCGGGTCATGGAGGTCAGGTTGGCGTCTTGCTCCCGGGCATCGGTCAACAGGACGATCTTCTTGCTGTCGGTCTTCCGCGCCTGCTCCACCGGCCCCGGCTCGTACCTCGGCGGTGAGAACGAGACCGGCCCGAACTGCCGATCGACGGGCCAGCGTTTCTCCACGCACGTCGCGACGTACCTTCCGAAGGTGACCAGGTCGTGTCGTCCCTGCTCCTTCAGCAGGTCCTGGTAGTGTGCGGAGTAGCCGCCCAGGTGCAGCATGCCCATGTCCTCGCAGAACGCCCGGAGGTAGTCGTGGGCGGTGTGATCGAAGAAGTGGACCGACGTGGTGAAGGCGGTGGCGTACTTCCCTTCGAAGTGACCGGTGAGCCCTCTCTCCACGAGGATCTCGTGAAAGCGCTTCATCTGGCCAGGGACGAGCAGGTAGTAGACCGGAGTGCACCAGGCGACCAGGTCGGCGGCCTTCACGGCCTCGATGATCGGCTCGAGGGTCGCCGGGTTCTTCTCGATGCCGTGGATGTCGCGCGACACGTGGAACGTCCGGAACTGGTGACCCTCGAGGTGCTTCTCGAGGTAGCGGACGTACTGGAGAGTGACGCCCTTCTCGCCCTTGGGACTCCCGTTGAGCACGACCACGTTCACCGCCGGCGCCTCCTCGACCCGATCGATCGCGAGACAGTATACCGGTCCGGCCCCGCCCCGGCCACCAGGTCCGGGATCCCCCAGCTGTTCCGGGGAGCTCGGCTTGTGAGGAGGGGATCCGGATTGAGGTCGCGCTCGGGGGAGAGGAGAAAGAGGAGGGGATCCGGATTGAGGTCGCGCTCGGGGGCGCGACTCGGACCCGGCGAGGCGCCGGGTCTTGCACCTACCGGCCGCTTCCCTCGATGCCGTCCTCTTCGTCGTCCCACGATCCGAGCCAGCCGACCCGCCAGAAGCTGAACAGCATGACGATCGCCAGGAACGCCATGCCGCCCATGATCAGCGGGTAGCCATAGCGCCAGGTCAGCTCCGGCATGTTCCACGGGCTGATCTCGGTCTTGAAGTTCATTCCGTAGACGCCGGCGATGAAGGTCAGGGGGACGAAGATGCAGGTGATGATGGTGAGCACCTTCATCACCTCGTTGGTCCGGTTCGCCACGGAGGACATGTAGATGTCCAGCAAGCCGGAGGCGAGTTCCCGGCAGTTCTCCACCATGTCCATGACCTGGATGGCGTGGTCGTAGCAGTCCCGCATGTGGAGCCGGGTCTCGGGCTTGATGAGCTGGGAGTCGTCGCGGAGCAGCGCGTTGATCATGTCCCTGGCCGGCCAGATCGCTCTGCGGAGCACCTGGAGCTCTTGCTTCATGTCGTGGATCTTCCGCAGGGTCGAGGTCCGGGGGTTCTGCACCACCTCGTCCTCGAGCTCCTCAAGACGTTCGCCGAACCGCTCCATCACCGGGAAGTAGTGGTCGATGGTGGCGTCGAGAAGGGAGTACAGCAGGTAATCGGGACCGCACCGTCTGAGCATCCCTCGCCCGGCTCGCAGTCGATCCCTGACCGGCCCGAAGCAGTCCCCCGGGAACTCCTGGAACGTCAACAGGAAGGTGTGCCCCAGGAGCATCGAGAGCTGCTCCGTCTCCACGTTGCCGTCGGGGGTCAGCTCCACCATCCGGGCCATGACGACCCGGTGGGTCTCGAACTCCTCGGTCTTGGGGCGCTGTCCCACGTGGACCACGTCTTCCAGGGTGAGCGGGTGGATGTCGAAGATCATCCCCAGCTCTCGCACGATAGCCTCGTCGCCCAGCCCGTGGACGTCGATCCAGGTCACCGTCTTCTCCCCGTCGGTGAGGTACTGGATGACCTCCTGCGGGGTCTGGAGGATCTTCTGGGTGAAGACGTTGGCGTTGTAGTCCATCACCTGGATATGCGGGGCCGGGGACTGCTTGTTGATGACAAGAGTCCCCGGCGCCGCCCCGGGTGTGGCGCGCACGCGTCTGAAGAAGAGCTGCACAGCCCAACGTTAGCAGGGAATCTCGAGGAAGGCAACCAGGATGCCAAGACCCGGCGCCTCGCCGGATCCGAGTCGCAAGACCCGGCGCCTCGTCGGGTCCGAGTCGCGCCCCCGAGCGCGACCTCAATCCGGATCCCCTCCTCTTTCCTCT
>JACQZM010000563.1 GCA_016213885.1 Candidatus Rifleibacteriota bacterium
ACACCCCGAATCGAGCGGGTCTGGGTCGATGTCCCCCCCCCCCGTTCCCCTTCGAGAGGTCGAACTGCCCCCAGCCTTCGGGAACCGGTCATCCCCTTGTGCCCCATGGGAGTGGCTCGATCGCCGAGAGCCCGAACCGGTGGCCGCCGTGACGATCATTGATATCGTAGTCGCAATCCGGTCGGGGTGGCGAGTATACTTGTTTGACATCAAAAGACTATGAGTCTGGGATGAACCGATGACCTCTGCCAAGTCGCGTCTCATGCCGTCGAACGATCTTCCAAAGTCGCTTCATTGGCCCTCGCGGACCGGTGGTCTCTCTTTCCGCGCATACCAAGCATCTGCTTGGATCGCCGTGTGGCTGGTCCTGGGCCTCGGCGCGCTCCGGGCTGTACCGGAACGACCGGTCGCGAGACCGGGAGCCGCGGTCTCTCCGGAGGTGGCGAGCGCTGCAGCATCGGCCCCCCGGACCACCCCTCTCACCGGCGCGAGGCCGGTGGCGGGCAGTTCCACGGCACCGACGGTCGGGGCGACGCCCGGGGTCGTGTCGCCGCCCCAGAGAGCCGCCGCGGGGGATCTCGAGATCGAGGCGGGTCGACCGCTCGCCTTGACCGTGGCGACCCAACCTCCGGAATCGCTGTGGCGGTGGGGCAACTCGATGGCACGGGCGCTGGCGCCGGCGGTGCCGCTGCCCCCCACCACGACCACGACGACGATGCCGGATATCCGGATCCACTGGCGCGATCCGCTGGTCGGCCCGAGAACGATCCCGATCCGCGACGGGGTCATCCAGGTCTCGATCCCGGCAGGGCCTCCCCGTACGATAGTCTACTTCGTGTCCTGGAGGGCCCAGGACGGGCGGTTCGAGCTCCTCGTGCCGGCGCCTCCCCTCACCTTCCGGGCCCGGGTGGTCAGCGCTCAGCCGGTCACGATCCTCGAGGGGACCGGAACGGTGGAGCGCGTGCTCTTCGGCGACTCCGTGACCGTGACCGTCCGGGTCAAGGATGCCGGTAGCGTCCGGCGCGCGATCCTGTTCCATCGTTCGAACCCGCAGAGCCCCTATGCGACGGCCGCGATGGGCTGTGTCGAAGGGGACGGTCATGAGGCCACTTGGCGTGTCGACCTGCCCCGCCCGAAGGGACTCGAGGTCGAGATCGAGTACTTCTCCGAGATCCTCACGGACCATGACCGGAAGGCCCATTACGGCCATGTGGGACTTCCCCACCGGATCCGGCTCCTCGACCCCACGAAATCCCAGTGACGGTCGGTTCCCCGGTTTCCCCTGGACCCGGGGTCAGCGGCTGGGGGGGGGATCGTCGGGTTGTCGGAGCGCTCGAATCATTTGAGGTCATAGTATATGTTCGTCCGGACTTGCCATCCGCCGGCCGCGAGAGCTATGCTTCAGTTGTGAAGTCACGTCTCTCCCGGTCGAGCAGAACCAGACCCCGCGTGGCCATGGTCTCCACCCACGGTTACGTTGCTGCGCGGCCCGAGCTGGGGGCCACCGACACTGGCGGTCAGGTGGTCTACGTACTGGAGCTTTCCAAGCAGCTCGGATCGCTCGGCTACGACGTGGACATCTGGACCAGGCAGTTTGAGGCCCAACCATCCGAGGAGAGGGTCAGCGATTCCGTGCGGATCGTCCGGGTACCTTGCGGCGGAGAGGCCTTCATCCCGAAGGAGTACCTCAGCGAGAGCATCCCGGAATGGACCCGTAACGCCCTCGGGATCATCCGGTCGAGCGGCCTCAAGTACCGTTTCCTCGACAGTCACTACTGGGACGGTGGACTGGCCGGGGGCTTCTTGAACCAGGAGCTTGGGGTCCCCCACCTCTTCACCCCCCACTCCCTGGGGCTGTGGAAGAAGCGGCAGATGGAGAGGGACTACCCGGACTCCAGCGACGCTTTCGAGCGACAGTACAACTTCGAGGAGCGCATCCACCAGGAACGACTGCTCGCGGCCACCGCCGACGGCGTCGTCGCCACGACCCCGGAGCAGCAGGAGATGCTGATCGCCGACTACGGCGTCGCGGAGTCCCGGTGCCCCATGATCCCGCCAGGGTATCAGGACCACCGGTTCTTCCCGGTCGGCGAGGCCACTCGACAGGCGATCCGCAGACGCCTCGGCTTCACCGGCAAAGTGGTGCTGGCTCTCGGCCGTCTGGCCCGCAACAAGGGATACGATCTGCTGCTGAACGGGTTCGCGGTGCTGGCCCGTCGTGAGCCCGAAGCCGTGCTCCACCTGGCCGTCGGGGGCACCGCGCTGTCGTCGCTGGAGACGAAGCTGCTGGGGGAGCTCAAGGAGCTGGTGGAATCCCTGGGCCTGTCCACCCGGGTACGGTTCGGCAGTTTCATTCCCGACGAGGAGCTGGCCGACCACTACCGGGCCGCCGACGAGTTCGTGCTGTCCAGTCGTTACGAGCCGTTCGGAATGACCGCGATCGAGGCCATGGCATGCGGTACCCCCACCGTCATCACCGTCCATGGAGGGTTGTGGAAGTTCCTGACGTTCGGACGCAATGCCCTGTTCGCGGACCCTTTCGACAGCGAAGACCTGGGAATCACCATGTTGAAGCCGTTCCGCTTTCCGCGTTTGAGGGACCGGCTGTGCCGGGTGGGGGCTTACCGTGCCCGCAGTCTCTTCACCTGGACCGGCATCGCCCACCAGCTCGTCTCGCTTGTGGAAGATCGCGCCCTCAACCCGACAGCCCACGCGGAGGTGGACTGGGACCTGCCCTGGGCCGACACGGATTGAGGTCGCGGCGTTCGGCGTTCACCCCTCCTGACCGGGAGACCCCATGAGCATCCGCCTCTTCTGTGCCGATCTGGATGGCACCCTCGTCGGCAACCCCGAATCGTCACGGCGCTTTCGGATCGCCTGGGAAGGGCTGGAAGAAGGTCGAGGACCGCTCCTCTGCTACAACACGGGCCGGCTGGTCGATGACGCGATGTCCCTGATCGGCCACGAGGGGCTGCCGGTACCCGACTACGTCATCGGTGGGATCGGCACGCAGATCCACGCACCGCGGCTCGAACGACCGGTGCCGGAGCTCGGGAGGTCCTGGGCCTCCGGCTGGGACCTGGAGCGGATCGAGCAGGTCCTGCTGGGGTTTCCCGGGGTGATCCGCCAACCTCCCAGGCACCTGCACCCCTACAAGTCGAGCTGGTACCTCCATCGCGCCACCGATGAGACGGTCGCGGACCTGCGGCAGCAACTCGCCAGGGCGGGGCTCGCGGTGACCGTGGTCTACTCGAGCATGCGCGATCTGGACGTGCTGCCTCTCGACACCGACAAGGGCAAGGCTCTCCAGCGGCTCTGCGAGCACCTGGACATCCCGTTGCACGCCGTGCTGGTGGCCGGGGACAGCGGCAACGACATCAGCATGTTCCTGCTGCCGGGGGTCCGGGGGAGCGTGGTGGAGAACGCCCAGCCAGAGCTGCACGGGGCCGTCGTAGGACGGCCGACGTTCACGGCG
>JACQZM010000564.1 GCA_016213885.1 Candidatus Rifleibacteriota bacterium
CCTCCGCCCAGGCGGCGAAACCGCGCGCCTTCTCGCCCCGGAGGAGCCAGTAGCGTCCGAGCTGGAGGTAGGCGGTCTCGCCGTGAACGGGACCCGGGAGAGCGGATGTGAGCAGCCTGAGATAGCGGTCGGGGGCGCTGGACAGCAACGCGTCCTCCAGGCCGTCGAAGCCGTGTCGGTCCGCTTCTCCTTCAGGAAGCAGGGCCCATATCTCCTTCTCCAGGCTGCGGCCGGTCACGAGGACCAGCGCCCTGGCCAGCCCGCTCCAGCAGAAGCGACTCATGCCCAGGAGATCCCTCCCCCCGAGCCGCCTCAGCCCCAGGTCGTAGGCCCGGATGGCCTCCCGCGGACACTGCTCCAGATCGAGGACGCGCCCCAGCACCAGCCACCACCTTCCATCGTCGGGGAACGATCTCAGTGCGAGGATGGCCTGGGCGACGGTCTTCGACCTGTGGCCTCTGCCCGACTTGCCCAGAAGCTGCGCCTGGAGCACCTCCAGACCGACGCCGCCTGGCTCTTCCTTTCTGGATCTCCAGGGCCCCGGCCCAGGCTCGGTCCCGGCGCTGGACAACCAGCGGCCGAGCTCGATCCAGAACAGCCACGGCTCCGGTTGCGCACCCAGGTCGAGCGCCGGCGCCCTGGCTCTGAGCTCCAGCATCGTCCGCGGGGACACCGGACGCTCGGCCCTCAGCCGCGGAATCAGATGCGCGCAGTCCCTCCAGCGATCGAACAGCCGATCGCCGCCGGGGGCCACCGGCGGCGACGCGGAAGGGGGCGTCGGCGGCGCGAGAGACCGCTGGACCACGTGGGGACTCGGCCCGGGATCGGAGGTCGGCAGGCCCCCCGACCGGGGCGCGACCGGTCGCGGACCGACCAGCGCGGCGACCGCGGCCAGAGCGACGACCGCACCGACTCCCACGGCCAGCGGCGACCTGCTCGATGCGCCAGGGCGCGGGGGGCGACTCTCCACGAGACGCCTCCCGCGGAGAACGGCTCTTCCCGCCCGGTCGGGTGTGGCGGGCCCGGGGCGGTCGGGGCTCGGCGCCTCATGCGATTCGACGGGCAGACGCACGGTCCGGCCCTCCGGCGAGCCCGCCGTGGAGGGGGCAGCCGCCGGGCTCTCGCCGAGTCGCGTCGAGAAGCCCCTGGTCATGATCTCCTGGCAGGATGTGTTTCCGAGGCGGTCCAGCAAGATGCCGATCTCCCGACCGACAGCAGCCGCCGAGGTCTGTCGCTGCTCGGGATCGCGCACGAGCATGCTCAGGACGAGCTGAGACACCGACGGGGGCACGGGCCTGGCGGGGTTCGCCGGGGTCTCGATCGGCGCCTTCGAGATGGCATGGACCATCTGTCTGGCGTCCTTCGCGGAGAACACTCTCCGGCCGAAGAGCAGCTCGAAGAGGATGGCACCCAGGCCCCACATGTCGGTCGCCGGCAGGTACGTGCCCTGCAACACTTCCGGGGCCATGTAGTGGAGGGTGCCCATCACGGTGCCTTCGACCGTGATCATCGTGCCGTCCACTCTTCTCACGAGACCGAAGTCCACGAGCTTGAGCACGCCTTCGTCGGAGATCAGGATGTTGCCTGGCTTGAGGTCCCGGTGCATGATCTGCTGGTCGTGCAGGTAGGCCAGGCCGTCCGCGATCGAGGCGCCGACCGCCAGGGCGTTCTGCCAGGGAACGGGTGTGTCGGGTGGCGTGGCGGCCTGGAGGCTCGTCCCCGTTATCAGCTCCATGGCCACGAACGCGACACCCCCCACCTCGCCGCAATCCAGCACCTGGACGATGGCTGGGTGTCGGAGGCGGCTCGTGATCTTCATCTCCCGAGCGAACCGCCGATGGAACGACGCCAGGCCACCGTCACCGTCGCTGTCGCTGTCGCAGGCGCAGGCGCCGGGATCGATGACCTTGAGCGCCACATCCCGATCGAGGCCCTCGTGCCGGGCCCGGTACACGGTGCCCATGGCACCCTGGCCGATCACCGAGAGCAGCGTGTAGGGTCCGAGTCGGTCGAGCATGCTGATGGCCTGAAAGCCCAAGTATGCAGCATCGATCGGGACGAGGCAAGCAGCCGGGAGTCGGCCTGCGGTGCCGCGGAAGCTGCCGGGAGCCCGTCACAGGCGATATAATTCTCCAAGCCATGAGTGACGCGAATGAAGAGGGCCCCCGCCGCTCGTTCCAGACGACGATCCGGCTGGGCAAGAGGGAAGACCGCCCCCCCATCAAGGTGCAGGAGTGCGAGATCACCGTGCTGGACGGGCCCGATCGTGATCGAGTGTTCCGGATGCACGGGAGCGTGCTGCGCGTGGGCAAGGGCCAGGAGAACGAGGTCGTGCTCACGGACCAGACCATCTCGCGCGCGCACCTGGTGATCGAGGAGAGGCAGGGTCGGTATCTCGTTCGCGACCTCGGGTCCACCAACGGCACGACGATCAACGGGTTACGAACCGCGGAGGCCTGCATCGACGCCGAGGCGATACTGGTCATAGGGTCGACGACGCTCAAGCTGACGCCTCACCGGACCGATCTGCCGGACAAGAGCGCGGAGTCGAGCTCCTTCGCGGGCCTGATCGGCGACAGTACACCGATGCGAGAGCTGTTCGGCTATCTGGAGAGAGTCAGTCCGACCGACCTGTCGGTGCTGCTCATAGGGGAGACGGGAACCGGCAAGGAGATGGTCGCCCGTGCCATCCACGAGTCGAGCTCCAGGAGCTCCGGACCGTTCGTCGTCTTCGACGCCGCGTCATGCGAGCCGGAGCTGCTCGGAGCGTCGCTGTTCGGACACCGGGAGGGCGCCTTCACCGGAGCCAAGGGCCATCGCAAAGGTGCGTTCCTCTCGGCACATCAGGGGACTCTGTTCATCGACGAGATAGGCGAGCTGCCGCTGGAGGTGCAGCCCAAGCTGCTCCGGGCGCTGGAACTTCGACAGATCCAGCCGCTCGGCTCGGACCAGCCCGTGAGAGTCGACGTGCGCGTCGTGAGCGCCACGCACCGGCAGGTGGAGGAGCTGGTGGAGCAGCAGAAGTTCCGGGAGGATCTCTTCTTCCGGCTGGCGGGACTGGTGCTGGAGCTTCCGGCGCTCCGGGATCGGCCCGGTGACATCACGCTCCTCGCTCGCCACCTCGCGACGAGGGCGCGGCCGCCGCGACTCCTGTCCAGCGGTGCCATCGCCGCCCTGGAAGCGTACCCGTGGCCGGGCAACGTGCGAGAGCTCAAGAACGTCCTGGATCGCGCCACGGCCCTGTTCCCTGACGTTCAGATCGAGGCCAGTCATCTGATGATGGGGCGCGTCAGGATGGGAGGCGCGAAGAGCCCACCGAGCGCGTCTTCGACCCGGGAGCCAGTGGCGCGAAGCCTCGATCTTCCAGCGCCCAAGGCTCCGGTCGCGCCGGCTCCCGTGACCCTCGAGGAGGTCGAGCGCGTGGCGATCCTCGCGGCGCTCCAGGCGGCCGGGGGAAACAAGTCTCGAGCCGCTCGCAGCCTTGGCATCAGTCGCCAGACGCTGCGCGACAAGCTGGAGCGGTACGGCATCCGGTCCGGCCACGACGACTGATCGAGGCCGGTTGCCGCTGCCGGGTGGCTGCTTTCATGCCAGCGTCACGCCCGACCGACCAGGAATCGGCCAGCGAGCTCGTGGACCGGCACGCTTCGGTCGACCGGGCATGAATTCTGCTGACCGCCGGGACGACCCTGCACGACGAGGAGGAGTCCCACATGAACCTTTCGATCGGTCGGCGGTTCCGGGCGATGGCGGCGGCTCTGGTCTGGTTCGGGCTTGCGGGCGCGGGCTTCGGAGAGGATCCGGCAGGCCCCGTGGCGCTGCTCGGAGTAGTTTCACAGGACGCCGTGGGGACCGGGAACCACCCGGTCGTCGCGGAGCGTCCGGCGGGGGACGATGCGGCGGCGGCGCCGGGAGCGGCCTCGCTCGACACCCCATGGCAGCGACTGCCGGAGTCGGTGAGAGCCGATCTCTTCGGCGCGATCCGCAGGCAGCTGGACCAGCCTGCCCGGAGGGAGGAAGGCCTGGCGGGGAAGGAGCCGGTGGCCGCGGCCAACACCACGGCCAAGGCGTACAGGCGCTGGCGTGATCTCGGGGCGGTCGATCCCGCCTGGAAGAGCGACGAGACCTGGCCACGGTTCTTCTTCGATCGGGAACTCGACGGGGAG
This sequence comes from Candidatus Rifleibacteriota bacterium, assembly GCA_016213885.1. GTDB lineage: Bacteria > Muiribacteriota > UBA6191 > JACPRK01 > JACQZM01 > JACQZM01. The sequence goes on from JACQZM010000564.1 coordinate 4,167, forward strand.
GGACGGAGGATCCTCCTGTCGGTGTACGCCAAGCTGAAGGCCGAGCACATCTGGCAGAAGATCAACACCTTCGACCGGTTCGATCCGAGCTCGCCCTGGCCTGGATTCTGGGCGGTGCCCTGGGACCCGGAGGATTTCCGGCGGCAGCTCGAGGCCCTGGGGTACGGTGCAGACCAGGTCCAGACGCGAGGTACTCGCTGGGCCGTGCGTTCGAGCCGGACCGGGATGCAGTTCCACGTCATCGGCCCGGAAGCGCACAAAGACCCGCGCTTCGTCGAGATCCACCTGGACTTCGCCAGCCCCGGAGTCATGACCGTGGAAGCGACCCTGGGTTCCGTCGTGACGGCGCCGGTTCGCGAGGTCTGCTACGGCGTGGGAGCCGCCTGGCACTGGGTCAAGGACGTGAAACACTGGGGCCGGGACGACTACGGCGAGAGGAACGATCGCATGGCGGACAGGGTCAAGGCCGCCGTGCATGCCCAGGGGATCGACGTTCCGGACGTCGACCAGGGGACGTACGGGGCCGTCGTGCTGTCCGACCTTCTGAAGTGGGACACCGGCCGCTCCTCGGAGTTCGGCCACGTGTGGCTCGCACCGAGGCGGCTGCACGCCGGCTGGTGGACCGGATCCGGCGGGTCCAGGAGCTTCACGAAGGTGCAGCAGCTGGGGAGCACGGCGAATCCCCGCTTCGTGCTGTCGTACGAGAACGGCTGGGTCGAGATCACCATCGAGCCCGGTGGCGGCTTGAGAGGCCGCTGGTACACGGGCTCCGGAGTGGACGAACGAAACGTACCCACCCACACCGAGATCCACGGCTCGCTGGTGCTCGGTCACGTCGATGGCGCTCCACGGTAGGGTCGCTGGGCCAGACCGTTCCGGGCGACCGGGAGAGCCGTCGAGGGTCGACCGGGAACCGGCCTCCGGAGCGCCCTGGCTGGCCAGATTCCACCCACGCGGCCCCGCACCTGCCCGGATTCTGGTCAGCGAGTCCAGCGCGCTGCCGCCGGGCCGACCAGGTGGTGGTGCTGGCCGTCACCACCGGGTTCGCCCGCGGACGACCGGCACGACGGGTTCTCGCCCCCACCCCCGAGAGAAGTGGCACGGACCTTGGATCATCCGACGATGGCCCCGATCCGGCCGGAGCAGCTTCCGGACGGGATCGTCACCGGGCCGGTGGCAGCAGTGGCAACGACTCATCAGGGAGGATACCTCATGCTCGACTCGAGATACCTGATCGTACAAACCCTCGTGGTGACGGTGCTCTGGCTGGCGGTC
>JACQZM010000565.1 GCA_016213885.1 Candidatus Rifleibacteriota bacterium
GCTGGACAATTAAGATGTTCTCGGTTATTATTGCCGCGCTGCTCCGCGGAAATCTCTTTCAGTTCTGGCGGGGTTGTGCGTCAGCACTCCCGTACAGCCCGACCGCCGTGAGGTTGACATCGACGATGCTGCAAGCCAACGCGCGGCCGGTACGCTGCGCCCGGCGTTCGATGAGGTCCCCGAGCTCCCCGAGCTGGTCCCGCGGCGAGGGGAGTCGGCGCACGGCGGGCCCAGGCGCTTCTCCTGTCGCGGCTGGCGCCGTCGTGGCTGCTGCCGTCGCCGGCTCGACCCCCGGGCCCGAGGCCTGGGCGGACTGCGCTTGCACGTTCGGGTTGAAGGCGTTGACGGCCCGGTAGATCATCCCCCGGGCCGACTCGAGGGCGCTGCCGCCCAGCTCGATGTGCTCCAGCACGACCGAGTCCAGGTCGTTTACCGCCGCGGAGATCTCGGCCTGATTGGTGACCCGGAAGTGCCCTTCCAGCAGGAGCAAGTAGTCGGCGACGTCCGTTGAAAACCCGCGGAAGGCCATGGCGGTACGATAGCACCCCTACTATGGCGCTGGACGCGGCTTCGCCCCGGGCCTCACCCGCCCCCGAACACCCGCCTCTCGAGCTGGCGGCGCTCGGGGAAGAGCCACGGGCCCAGCCACGGGAGCACCGCCCGGGCAAGTGGGTTGCGCAGGCGGAGCGCGAACCAGAGCGGCTGTAGGCGCGCGCCCATGCGCCCCTTGGCGTCCGGCGAGGTCTGGCCCCAGCGGAGGGTGCGCACCCCCTTGGTGGCGGCCAGGTCGGCGATCGCCTTGAGGAGGTTGAAGTACAGGTCTACCTCGCGCAGCACCGCGTAGTCCATCCCCACATAGAGAAAGACCAGCACCTAGGGGGCGTGGACCCAGCAGAGGGCGCCGCCCACCGGCCGGCCTTGGAGTGTGGCTCGCAAGTAGCGGATGCGAGGCTCCAGCGCTAGACCGTGGAAGAACTCGAGCGTCAGGGTCTCCAGGCGGGTCTTCGAGTGGGCCAGCACCTGCAGGTAGAACGGGAGGAACTCCTGGACGTACGGCCCGAAGTCCAGGTCCGTCTCGAGCACGAGGCCCGCCTCGCGGGCGCGGGCCAGGTTCGCCGTCAACTGGCGCCGGTAGCCCGAGCGCAGACGGCGCACGTACTCCTCGGGCGACGCCCACGCGACCTCCTGCACGGAGACCGGGACCGACGGGAAGCGCAGGAACCCCGCGGAGGAGAGCGACGGGGCCCAGGTCTTCCACGCCGGCTCGTCGAACTCCTTCCAGAGGCAGGCCGAGAGCCGCTCGGACTCAAGGAGCTCGAGCGAGCGGGTGAGCAGCCCCTCGCGGATCCGGGACTGCTCGCCGTCCGACAGCCCGGGAGCGAAGACGGTCTCCTGATCGGCCATGCTCGCCGGCAACCCGAAGCTCGCGAGGTCCAGCACCAGGAACCCCGGAACCAGCCGGCGGCCGGCCCGCGCCACGGCCTGCACCGACGGCGGAGCGATGCAGTCCATCTCGAGCCTCATCCGGCTGAAGGCCGAGGCGGCCAGCAGGCGCCCGCTCTCGTCCCGCGCGACCAGCAACGACGTGCGGATTCCGGGGAGGCGGCCCTCGAGGAAGGCCTTCAGGAAGAAGCGCTTCATCCCCACCATCGACGGGGGACTCAACTCATCGGTGAAGTCGTCCGGAAGAGAGGCGGTCTCGTGGATGGTGAGGGCCGGCGTCACTTCGGCCCGCCCCTCTCGCCTGGCCAGCGCGACAGGCGCGCCAGCAACGCCGGGTGCATCAGCACGTCCATCAGGACGGCGACGACGCACGCCAACCCCATGTAGGCCCCGCTCTGGATGACCGGGATGCCCTCGGCCGCGAGACAGGCCGAAAAGCCGACGGCCACCAGCAAGCTGGAGATGACCATCGCGCAGCCGACTTCCTTGAAGGCCTGGCTCAGGGCCCGGTCGAGGGGGAGGCCGCGCTTGATGTTCTGGTTGACGTGGAAGATGTAGTGGATCGTGTCGTTGACGGAGTTGCCGATCGCCAGCGAGTCGATGACGCAGAACCCCTCGTAGAGGTCGTAGCCCGCGAAGCGCGCGGCCGAGAACATCACGAAGATCGGCAGCACGTTGGGCACCATCGCGCACGTGGCGATGGCGAAGCTGCGCGTGGTGAAGAGAAAGACGACATAAATGAAGAGGATCGTGTAGAGGACGTTGACGAAGAACGTCCGCGAGACATACTCCATGATGGCCCCCCAGTAGGCCGTGCTGCCCGAGACGACCAGCGCCGATGCGTTCAGGTCCTCGGTGCGCACCGCCCGGGCGGCTGCCTCCACCCGCCGGCTCAACGCGAGCAGGCCGTTCGCGTCCTCGAGCGTCGTCGCGACGACCAGGCGCAGCTTGCGGCTGCCGGCCGAGTAGTACTCGTCGAACGCCCCCAGCTCGAGGTACTGCCGGTACACGGCCTCTTTCCGCGCTCTGACCCACCGCTCCGGCAGCGACGGATCGAAAGTCAGCCGCCTCACCCGCGAGTCGATGAACTCCTTCACGTCGGCCCAGGTGTCGACCCGGAGCACCCCGGGGACCTTCTCGATCCGGGCCGCCATCGCCCGGAGGTCCCGCTCGACCTCCGGATGCTTCACGAGCTCGTCGAGCGTCATCCCCACCGGGATCGTGCAGTCCATGGTGTTGATCGGGAACCGGTGCCTGTCCAGGAACCGCAGCGTCCCGGTCACCGGGTGCCGGTCGACGAAGTAGCGGTACCAGTTGGAATTGATGTGCTGGCCCAGCGAGTAGACGATCAGACCCAGGCAGAAGAGGACCCACAGCGAAAGGTGAAGCCGGCTTCTGATCGCCCGGGTCCAGGGCTCGAGCCACCGGCCCGAGAGCGCCGCATCCAGCCGGTAGTACAGGCAGCGCTCCGGCCGCCACGGAAACCACATCAGGATCAGCGGGAGGTAGACGATCGCCACGAAGTACTCGACGATGACGCCGATGCAGATGGCGTAGCCGAACGATTGCAGCAGCACCATGTCGGTCGCGCCGGTCACGATGAGAGCGCCGAACGTGGTCAGGCTGGTCAGGAAGTTGGGTACCAGGCACTCCTGGATCGCCGTGGCCGCGGCCCGGGAGGGCGCGGCCCGCCGGCGCGTGGCGAAGAAGAAGACCAGGAGGTGCACCACGTCCTCCAGGCCGTTGACCAGCGTGAGAATCGGAAGGTTGCCGGACAGGCCGTTCATCGGCACGCCCAGGAGCACCATCACTCCGAAACCCAGCAGGATGGAGAGCCCCAGCACCCCCATGACCGCCGCGGCCAGGGTGAGGCTGCCGAACAGCGCCCAGAAGCAGCTGGTCAGGACAGCCAGACCGAAGAACGTGAGCCAGCCCTGGTCCCTGAACGTGCTCCTCAGCATCTCGCCGTTGAGGTAGAACAGCCCGCTCTCGTGCTTGGTCAGGCCCTTGCCGGCTCCGGTGCCGCCGAACCGGTCCAGCCTGGCCTCGATCTTTCCCAGGAGCCCCACGGTGAGCCACGGGTCGTCCTGGTCGGCGGTGGGTCTGACGACCATGGTGTGGATCGTGTGGCCGCGGTCGTAGAGGTAGCCTATCCACCGGTCGGAGAAGGGCGGGGCGCAGAGCACCTCCAGGGTGCGCGCCTCGTCGGCCAGCACCGGCGGCGACAGGATCGGCACCAGCGTCTGGTGGTCCCTGCCGGCCGCGGGCTCCAGGATGTCGGTGGCGGAGAAGACCCTGTTCACGCCGTCGAGCCGTTCGATCTGGCCGGACAGGTCCCGCATGCCCGCCAGCTGCCTTCCGGTGAAGCGAGAGGCCGAGGCCAGGTGGACGACCAGCGTCTCGCCGAGCCGGAACTCTCGCTCGTACGCCTCGAGTCGCACCCTGGCCGGGTGGCCCTCGCGCATCACCCCCTTGAACCCGAAGGCGAGCCTGAGGTAGGGCAGCGACGCGGCGCTGGCGGCGCACAGCAGCGCCAGCAGGCCCCAGAGCGGCCAGCGGTGTCGGAGGATCCAGCAGGCGACGCTCCGGGAACGGGGCACGGACCAGAAGGCAGCTTTCACGGCATCAGCGGCGGACCGCCCGGGAGAGACCGCGACCGGGTCCGGTGCGGGCTCGAGCGAGGCGGCACGGGGGGCAGAAACAGCGCTGGTGCGGTCGCCAGGCGAACCGCACCAGCTTCGGCACCGACGGCCGGTCAGTCGAAGACCGACCCACCGTGCGGGGCATCCGGCAGCAGAGCCGCTGTCGAGCGACTCCGGGGGCCTCGCACTAGAACACGCAGCCCCCGAGGAGACCGGTGAGCCAGCTGCCCACGTAGGTCCGCGAGACGTCCCGGTAGATCACCAGCGGCTCTTCCCAGTGGCCCTTCTCGTTCGTCTTGGTCTTGATGTTGGGGAACACCTTGGCCCAGCCGTCGGCGGCCTTGGCCGCCTTCCAGCCGAGCGGGCGGCCGTAGTCGTAGTTGGTGTAGGTGAGGTTGTCCCCGGCCGACTGGAGCTCCACGTACTTGGAGGTGGTGTCGAACTTCTCGGGGAAGAACACCTTGAGGTCCGTCGGGGGAGACTGCATGAACCCCGCCAGGTCGATGTCGATGACGGCGCCGCCGAAGTAGTCGGTCAGCGACGTGGGGCCGGCCACGAGCGCCCGCACCTGGGGTGCCAGCTTGTTCTCGTAGTCCGGGAGCGCCGCCTGGACCCAGCGGACGAAGGTGACCCGGGTGTTGTCGTCGGAGCCCGCCGCGGAGAACGCGTGCATCCCCTGGTCGAACCACGAGACGGCCTGGCGGATGTCGGCGAGGGCAGCCTGGCTCATCTCGGCGGACTTCAGGGTGAAGAGGTTGGTGTACTTCTCGAGGATCTGGTAGCGCCTGGCCGACGTCATGCCGATCCGGGGCTTCCCGAAGGACAGCTTCTCGCTGAAGAAGTCTTTCACCACGGAGTTGGAGAGCTCGTTCGTCGCCTCTGGCAGCTGGTCGAAATTCCAGGCGCAGAAGACCTTCAACGCCGCCCGGGTCGCGTACAGCTGGGCCAGGTACACGTAGACCTCGGCGCCGCCGAACCACCGGAACGCGCTCTCCTTCGAGTCGTTGGGGAATGGCTTCTCGGCCTTCATCAAGATCTGGAGGTTGACGCTCTCCCTGAGGCCCGCGCCGGCCGATTTGGCCACCTCTTCCACGATGCCGATGGAGTGGTCGAGCGTCGGCATGAAGCTGGTGGCGACCCACGACTGGGCATCGGAGATCGTCTGGAACTGCACGTCTTCACGGTCGCCGAACATCGGATAGGTCAGGAAGTGGAAGATCGCCCGGCCGTTCGTTCCGGACGCCACGTCCATGGCCTGCTTGAGCCCCCTCAGCCCTCCGATGAGCGTCGAGTGGAGCACGAACGAGCTGGAGGCGATCGGCCGCAGCCGGTAGGTGATCCCCCGGAGGTGGAGCAGCGGGAGGATCGAGGCCACGTACAGCCGAGCCTTCGGGTTGTCTCCCACGTTCGTGACGAGCGGCGAGGCGCCACCCTTGGCCCCGTTGTTGAGGTGCTTCATGAAGGTGTCGATCGCCATGGGCATCCGGTACGGTCGGGCGGCGTCCGCACTCTTCTTCACGGCGTTCTGCTGGGTCTCGATGAACGTCTGGGCCTTCTTCAGCGCCTCCTGGGCCGGGGCGTCCTTGGATGTGGTCTCACCGAGGAAGCCCACCAGCGCGGCGTACAGATCGAAGATGTTCTCGCTCTTCAGAAGCAGGTCGTCGAGCTTCTGGTCGCAGAAGGCGTTGGCGATGCAGCCCGCCCTCTGAGACGCTGGCGGTGCCGGCTTGTCGCCCTTCTCCGCGGGCGGCGCGGGCTTGACCGGTTCGGCCGCCGGGCCCTCGGGCGCCGGGACCGCCGGATCGGCCGCAGTGAGCGGGCTCACGGTCACCATGAGGCCACCAACGATCACGAAGACCACTGCGACCCAGGCCAACTGCTGAATCTTCACGTATCTCCCCTTCCTCTCCGCTGTCCGCGGCACCGCCCGAACGACCCGGTCCGGGGTCGTGGGGCAAGGCTTGCCCGTCACAGCGACTCGAAGGCGATGGTGAATCCCAGCCCCTTCGCCGGCAGCCCAACGGAGAGCACCCGTTCCACCTGGAGCGGCCCTCTCGAATACCCGCCGAAGTCGCCCTCGAGACCGAGGACGATCGTCTCCGCGAGACACCCGTACAGCACGCTCCGGCATTCTACCAAATGAAGGTCCGGAATCACAACGGGGCTCTTCACCCGGCCCACCTGGTACAGCCGGAGGTTCCGATCGGCCCGCCGGCCGTCGCGCGCCAGGGTCGGCGGCATGGCCAGATCGAGCACCGTCGACCCCTCCGGCAGCCCCGCCGTATCCAGCTGGAAGCCGGGGTCGCTGGTGGCGGAGAGCACGATCAACGGCCCGGCCACGTGGTCGGCCAGCCGCTCCCCGGTGGACAGCCGCCCGCGTCCCGTCCGCCGCGAGTCGAGCTGCCTGGTGGCGTGCTCCAGCATCTGCCGTCTGGCGGGGTTCTTGGGGTTGCCGTACAGCACCACGTGGAAGCCCTCTCCGAGGAGCAGCTCCGCGACGGCGAGTCCGATGTTGCCGTATCCGCCGAGAAGCGCCACCGGTGGCGGACCCCCGGGATAGTGGAGCCTCGCCAGCTCGAGGATCGACTCGTAGGCCGCGAACGCCGTCAGGGAGTTCCCGGTGGTGACGCCGACACCCAGGTCCGGCAGCGCCTCGCCGTTCCGGGTCACGACGGAGAAGAGTCCCCCCAGCCCGACCAGCTGCGCGCCGGCGTCCCTCGCCATCAGCGTCATCAGCTCGGCCTCGTCGCTCCACAACCGCCGGCCGGCCCGGACCAGGTCGCCGGGCAGAAACGGGCTGGCCAGGATCCGCACGTCCATGGAGTCCACGGCGAACCGGTGCCAGTACACCGGCTCGATGACTCGTTGCAGGTTGTCGGCCAGGTGGTTCCTCGCTGCCGGAGTGAGGTCGCCGAACGACCGATCGAAATTCTCGAGATAGTCCGGCGAGTTGGGGTGGACGAGAAACGCCACGCAGCGGTGCCGGCCGTCGATGCGGGCCCAGGGCCTGGCGCGCCGCCCGGCCAGCTGTCGCCGCCTCAGGGCCGGGACGTCCACGTCCACGGTCTTGTCCATGAGCCACGAGACCACGCCCCGGGCCACGCCGGTACGGAACGTGGCCAGAAAGCACTCCAGCGCCTCCAGCGCTCGCTGGACCTCCGCCGCGGCCACCACCAGCGGGGGCGTCACCCGGAGCGTGTGGTGGGTGTTCAGCGTGGTGGCCAGGCAGACCCGGTTCACGTGCCGCACGTGGGCCACCGCCGCCGGCAGCAGGCCGAACATCCGGACCAGCTCCCTGAGGAAGGTGGACCCGGTCTCGACCTGGGCCCTCAGCTCGAGCCCGGTCAAGAGGCCATCCCCGCGCGCCTCCTGCACCAGGTCCGGGTAGTCGCGGGCCAGGCCGACCAGCCCGGCCAGCAGCTGATCGCCCCGCTCCCGCACGGCGGCCAGGAACGCCTCGTCGAGCCGCTCCAGGACGTGGGGAACCAGCGCC
>JACQZM010000287.1 GCA_016213885.1 Candidatus Rifleibacteriota bacterium
GGCCTCGCCCGCTCCGAGGAAGAGCACGCGCTGCTCGGTGAGCCTGCCGCCCGTGATCTTCAGCGCTCCCAGCAGGCCGGAGAGCACGACGGCGCCCGTCCCCTGGATGTCGTCGTTGAAGGTGCAGGCGCGGTCGCGGAACCTCTCGAGCAGTCGGAAGGCATTCGCGTTCCCGAAGTCCTCGAACTGGAGCAGGGCGTGCGGGAAGACCTCCTGGATCGCGTCGACGAACTCGTCGAGAAACTCGTCGTAGCGCTCCCCGCGCAGGCGGCGCTGCTTCGTGCCTATGTAGAGCGGATCGTCGAGCAGGGCCTCGTTGTCGTAGCGCTTGCCGTGAAGAGCGCGCACGTCGGGGATCGACGACTCCGGGCTGAGCGTCAGGAACATGCTGCGCGCGACGTCTCGGAGGGAGGAGAGGTATTCCCGAGTCGCGGGCCAGAACAGCTCGATGGCGAGGTCGACCTTGCGCGGGAGTGAAGCCAGTCCGTCGACCATCTCCCGCACGTACTCCGGGCCGCCCAGTCGCAGATCGCCGAAGAGCTTGACCCCGGACAACCCCTGGTCGAGAGCGGTCTTGATGTGGTCCATGACGCGATCGACCGGCAGCACCTCGACGCGCTCTCTTCCGAGGAACCGGGAGTAGGCGTGGCGACTGCCGCCACAGAAGAGGCAGTCCTGACTGCACCCGCGCACGACCGGAAGCGTCAGGAACACGGTCTCCCGGTCCAGACGCGCTCGCACCGGTTCAGGGCGCATCAGGTGGTGCTTGTCGACGTAGCAGACCGACGTGAGGTCGGGGGGGCGTCTGGGGGTCCTCACGGTTCTTCCGTCGGCGAGGTAGGCGAGGTTGGGCGCACGATCGATGACGCGGGGGCTCGCCAGGATCGAACGAGCGATGTCGACCATCGAGCCGTCGCATTCGCCGAGGACCACGGCATCGACGCATGGATGGTCCCGGAGGATCTCCTCGTGGAATCGCGTGGCGGTGAAACCGCCCAGCAGCACGAAGCTGTCGCGCCAGACCCTCTTGCAGACCTGGGCCAGCTCGATCGCTCCCGGGGCATGCGCCGCCCAGTGCAGGTCGATCGCGAACAACCGGGCGGGGATCGCAGCCACGATCCTCTCCAGATCCACCTGGGGTGCACCCCGGTCCCGCGCCTCCTGGAACATCTTGGCGACGTTGACGACCACGACGTGGGTCCCGGCTCGATGGAGCTCGTTCGCGAGGCTGAGCATCCCCATCGGGATCATCGTCAGAAGATCGGTCGTGCCGGTCGCCGACTCGAACAATCCACCCAGGGGATACGCGATCTTCCGGAAGCTCACGGGCGCATGGAGAAACGCGACATCGTGCGTCATTGTCTCACCGTCTCCAGCGCCCACTCCTCCGACGGGTTGATGATCTTCACGGACCGACCGAGCATGTCGTAGACGACCGCCCGGGGAGCGGTGATCAGGTCTTCCGGCTTTCGAATCCCGGCGATGATCAGCGCGGCCTCCGTCGCGAGGACGGCGCCGCTCAACGCACCGGCCCCGGAGCACGTGGGGATGTAGGGCAGAGAGCCGTCGGCGAACTTCCACATGTTCTGGCCCCTTTCCCGGCTTCCGACCAGTCGCCCGGGGTGGATCCTGAACCGGTCCATGAGGTCCGGGGCTTTCGGAGCACCGAAGAACTCCTCGAGCGTCATTCCCGCGGGATCGAAGATCACGAACAGGGTGCCGAAGTCGGAGAGAGCCGCGGAGAGGTTGAGAATCCCGAGCTCGCGGGCGGTCCTGGCGAAGAGCGCCTTCGTCCGGAACCCGAGGTAATCGATGGCGTCGATGACCAGAGCGCTCCCCTCGACGAAACTCCTCAGAGACTCTCCGTTCAGGAGCGGATCCGTGCTGTGGGTCACCTTCATGAACGGGTTGATGTCCTCGAGGAGACTCGCCGTCGCGACGGCCTTGTTCATTCGCAGACTCGAGCACCTCGCTCCGAACTGTCGGTTCATGTCCGGCAGGTCGAACGTGCCGGGGTCGATCAAGGCGATCTCCCCCACTCCGAACCGTGCGAGCGTCGCCGCCTGGATACCGCCGGCGCCACCGACTCCGGCCACGGTGATCTTGGCCCTTCTGAGCCGTTCTTGCTGATCCGGGGTGAAGAGACCGATGTTCCTCTGGTAGGCGTCGTCGTAGCTCATCCGAGAGACCTCCTGTTCATTGGCGTCGCGCGGTTTGCGAGGATGTTCCTCACCTGTCCCATCGGTTCGTCCTCCGAAGAACGGCTTGAGGAGACAGTGCCCCACCGGTCCGTGGGCCGGAATCGGAGCGGGGGAGATGGAGGGACACGGTCGTCCCGGCGCCGCAGGCGCTCGTCACGGTGGCGAACCCACCCCAGGAGGCGACGGCTGCCTGGACGGACGCCAATCCGAGTCCGGTTCCCTTGCCCTCCTCCTTCGTCGAGAAGAACGGCTCGAACGCCCGACGACTGACCTCGGGCGTCATGCCGCAGCCGGTATCCGCCACGGTGAGAACGACGTAGCGTCCGGGTGGAACCTCCCTTGTCGGCCCCTCCCCGGCCTCCCTCACGTCGACGTTGACCGTTCCGATCGTCAGTCGTCCCCCTCGAGGCATCGCGTCCCGGGCGTTGATGGAGAGATTGATGATGGCGTGCTCGAGCAGGCATCTGTCTGCTCGGGTCGGCCAGGTCAGCTCCCGGATCTCGTGAATGACGGCGTTGACCGACAGGTCCTCCGGAGAGGTCGGCTCTGACCGGATGAATTCGAGGAGCCTGTTCGTGAGGGTCGCCCCTCTCATGGCGGCCTGTTGCACCACCGCGAGATCCTCCCGGACCCCGGCCGCACTCCCGTGCTCGACGAGAGCGAGCTCGCAGGTGCTCAGGATCACGGTCAGGACGTTGTTGAGATCGTGGGCGAACCGGCTGGAGAGGGTGCCGGCCATCACCAGCTTCTGCGCGTGGAGGAGCCTCCGCTCGATCTCGACCTCCCTTCTCGCGTCCTTCAGAGTGATTCCGAGGCACACTCCGGACCGCTCGTCGAGCCCGAGTCGATACACCTCCTGGCGCGCCGGGCTCCCGACTCCCCCCGGATCGATGAACGCGGCCAGGCCTGTCCAGGTACCGCCGGCGAGCGCCGACGGTATCGCGACCTCCACGGTCAGCCGGCCGGCCCACTGGGGCTGCAGGGCGGCCACGTGAAGATCGTCGAGGGGCGCACCCTCCGCCACGCGGGCCGTCCGGCGGCCGAGCTGGTTCAGGTACTGCACCCGACCCACGGGATCGACGACCAGGACGAGATCGTTCGACTTGTCGATCAGCGTCGAAAGAAGCGACTCGCGTCCGCCGGGGCCGGCACCCGGACTCTCGCGGCCCGCTTGCTCCCTGCCGGTCGAATCCTCTCGAGTTTCGGGGCTGGGATCCAAGGTCATACCTCCGAGACCACCAGGTAACCGTGACCGTGGTAGATCGCGGTTTCCACATCGGTCACCGGCGAAGAGCCCAGGTGAGCCAAGAGAGCGATCATCCCCTCCGCGGACCAGTAGTTTCCGCGGGGAGTGATGATCCGGGCGTTGGCCCTGGAGACCTCTTCGAGAGCCGCCCTGTGCGCCTCGAGGAGGCCGTCCCTCTCGAGCTGGGCGCGGATCTCGGGCTCCGCGCGCGCCCAGCTCTCCGGGCCGTTCGGCCCGGAGACGATCAGGCGACCGCCGGGGCGAAGCGAGCCGATCGCCGCCCGGAGCACCCGAAGAGCGTCCACACCGGGGAGATGGATGGTGTTCAGGATCAGGACGACATCGTGGACCGAGTCCCCCAGGGAGGCGCTATTGACGTCGCCGACCTCGAACCGAAACTCGGGCCGGCCCGCGAACCGTTCCCGGCACGTCGAGATGAACCGGTCGGAGAGGTCCATCCCCAGGTAGCGGATGCGTCTCGAGACCAGCCTCTCCGCGAGCAGCCCCGGCCCGCAACCGAGGTCGAGCACGTCCGCTCCCTCCTCGACCCAGCCAGCCGATCGGTCGAGCAGCTCGGCGTGACACTTCACATGGCGGAGAAACTCGTACGGGTACCTCCTGAAGGCCTCCCCGGTCGCCTCCATGTCGGTCGGCCTGCGCGCGACGATGATCTCTCCGGGGGCGGTCATCACGGTGGTCTCTCGTTCGAACCGGATCCTCCCCATCCTCCTCAGGTTGAGCGCCCGCACCTGCGCGACCTGCAGCTCCACGTGCGCATGCTCGAGTCCTGGCCTCGAGAAGTAGGCGCGAGAGGCGATCTCGGACCGGATGCGGTATTCGAAGGCGTCGGCCGTGCGCACGTCGACGAATCCGGCCTGGTTCAAGCCGGCGAACAGCTCGGCCTTCAGAGGGAAGTGGCGCTGGGCCGCCGCGAACTCGAGCCCGGCGAGGCTGTCCTTGACCCGGGTGACCGCCGCGAACTCGTCGCGCTCGACCGGATCTTCGAATACGAAGCCGAGGTTCACCAGCAGCCCTCCCGGCGCCAGCGCTCCGAACAGTGCCCGGTAGGCCGTGAGCTTCTGGTCCGGCGAGAGCTCGTGAAGGGCGCTCTTGATCAGCACCCGGTCGAACGGACCGTCCGGAAGCGCCTCCCCGGTCTCTCGCTCGCGCATCGAGAGAACGTCCCCCCAGACGACGCGCACCGGCAGACCGGCGAGCCGGACTCTCGCGAACTCGGTCTGCACCCTCGAATACTCGAGGACGACGACCTGGGGCATGGCCAATCCCCGACATCGACAATAGGCGGCCAGTCGGGCGGTGAGATTGCCATCGCCCGCCATCGCGTCCAGAACGCGAGTCACCTGTGCCAGTTGGGCACGGTCGAGCAGGCGGTCCACGAGAGTCTCGTCGAAGCCGTTGATCTCGTCCTGGCTGTACTGGCCCACCAGATCGTACGCCGTGTCTGGCCTTGAAAGAGCCGCGTCCCTCATGAGCATCTCCTCCTCGGGCGGTCGCCACGCCTTCTATCAAGGAGCGTGCCAGGTGGAAGGGCGAGACAGGAGAAGATCAGCTCGGGCGGGGTTCGTCCAGCGCCTGGCGGACGGCCCGGAGGATCTCGAGCCGACCCGCGGGTTTCGCCAGGATCGACGAGACGCCGAGCTCCTTCAGCCGGACGACGTCTTCGCTCGTGACGTAGTTCGTGTGCACGACGGCCCGGATCCCGGGCCGGAGATGGAGCGCCCCGTGGAAGGTCTGGAGCCCGCCGAGCCGGGGCATGGCGAGGTCGAGCAGGAGGAGGTCGACGCTCTGGGCGGTGAGTATATGGAGCGCCTCGGCACCGTCGGTGGCCTGGAGGACCGCGTACCCGGCAGCCTCGAGGTAGGTCGACACCTGTTCGAGCGTGGGCGTGTGGTCTTCTGCAACCAGCAGTGTTGCATCTCCCCGCAGCGCGGTCTCGTCGAGGACGGCCGAGGGTTCCGCGATCGCGGGCAGGTGGAGCAGGAACCGACTTCCCTGGCTGCCGGTCTCGAGGTCGACCGCCCCCCTGTGGTCGCCCACGACGGCGGCGACGATCGCCAGACCGAGCCCCGACCCGTGGCGTTCCCCCGGTTTCTTCCCGGAGAAGAACGGCTCGAAGATCCGCTCGACGAACTCGGGCGGAATCCCCGGCCCGGAGTCACGGATGCTGACCGTCGCGTAGGTTCCCGGGCTCAAGAAGCCGAGATGACACCTCCGATCCTCGACGACCTCGGTCAGCTGACAGCTCACGGCGACTGCCCCCTTCTCCTTGGGCGCGACCTCGATCGCGTTGGAGACCAGGTTCGAGACCGCTCGACAGAGCTGAGCCCAGGAGCCCTTGACCCAGGGATCGTCGTGGCCGGAGAGCTCGAGGCTATCCCTGGGGAACCGGGACTCGACCTCGGAGAGGAGCTCCCGGAGCCGAACCGGGTGGAAGTCCATCCGGCCGCGGCGGGAGAGGGTCAGCAGCTGACCGTTCAGGGTGAGCAGCTCCTGGACCTGTCTGCGAATGCGACCGACACTGTCCCGGCCTTGCCGGGAACGTCCATCCACGCCGTCGAGATCGGACAGGTGGACGAGGATCGGAGCGATCAGGTTCTGAATATCGTGGGCGGCCTGGCCGGCGGACTGTGCCGCGAGCTCGAGCCGGCGCTGGCGTTCGATCACCTCGGACTTCGCCTGGAGCTCCCTTTCCTGCTCCTTCAGCTTCTGGGCCTGGAGGTCGTACTGTCTCGCGAGCTTCTCTTGCGCCACCCGGAGCGATTCGGTCCTCTCCTCGAGAAGGGCGGTCACGTTGTCCGCGTAGATCACCAGCCGATGCCGATGGTAGAGGTAGAGGCTCACCGTCGTGACGAGGAGGCCCAGGTTGCCGACCAGGTAGACCGTGGGAGGCCACGTGAAGAACCGCATGAGGCCGGCGAGGACCGCGAGCTCGAGCCCGACGATCGCTCCGAAGAAGAGGCCGGCCTGCGGTCTCTGGACGAGAACCGGCGCCTTGCCCCGGATCTCGCGCGGAAGATGGACCCAGCCGAAGAGCACCGCGAGGACGTTCAGGGCCGCCCAGTGGGCGTAGCCCAGGGCGATGATCCTCGCGTCCCCGATCGAGAGCGCTGCCGCGTAGGCGCTGCAGGAGAGCGCCATCGCGAAAGTCAGCGCCGCCAGAACCGCGGAAGAGTAGCCAGCGTACGCCAGGTAGTGGCGGACGTGCGCGACCCCGGCTATGGAGAGAGTCGCCGGAAGGGTCGCGGTGGTGGCCAGTTCGGGGCGTCCACCGATCCAGAGAGCCAGGCCGGCCAGGCACGGGAGTGCGTAGCAGACGCTCACCCAGATGAACCTGCTCTCCAGGAGCAGCACGACCGACGCGCCGTAGAGCGAGCAGGTGAAGATCCTGAGCAGCTCGTACGTCCTCGGGTCGAACCAGAAGTGGAGAAAATCCAGCGTGGTGAGGAGCCACTGCGCCGTGGCGAAGCCGGCGTAGCGCCAGCGGCGCTCCCGATCCGCGACGGCCTGGATCCACATGAAGGCGCCCAGGAGAGCGGAGGCGATCAGCGATCCCCAGACCGCGCTGGACGTGACGTGTTCCACGCTCTACTCCTCCGGCAGTGAGTCCTTGAACCGTCGCAGCAGCCGCCAGAGAGTGGTCCGGTCGATCCCGAGCCTCTGGGCCGTCTTCTTCTGGTTGCCCCCGCACGCCACCAGCGCCTGCATGACCGCCTGGTACCGCAACGAGGCGAGCTCTCCGCCCCCGTCGGGCCTCTCCGCCAGGCGGACGTGATGCGGCAACGCCGACGGGGTGATGACCGCGCCTTGCTCGATGAGGACGGCGGCGCTCACGATCCCCTCCAGTTCCCGGACGTTGCCGGGAAAACGATACCGGGAGAGGATCCGGAGAGTGTCCGGATGCCAGCCCTCGATGGCCCGACCGAACTGGGAGCCGTACTTCTTGAGGAAGAAGTCGGCGAGCACGCCGATGTCGCCGTCGCGCTCGCTCAAGGGGGGGAGGTCGATGGTGTGGCTCGAGATCCTGTAGTACAGGTCCGCCCTGAACCGGCCATCCTTCGTGTCCGCCGCGAGGTTCCTGTTCGTCGCGAGGACTGGCCTGGCCGCGATCTGGCGACTGGAAGCCTCGCCCACGCGGGAGAACGTGCGGCTCTGCAGCACCCTGAGGAGCTTCGTCTGCTGCTCGGCCGACAGCTCCCCGATCTCGTCCAGGAAGAGCGTTCCGTCGCCCGCCTCCTCGAAGTAGCCGCGGTGGTCCATGAGAGCGCCGGTGAACGCCCCCTTTCGATGACCGAACAGCTCGGACTCGAAGAGCGCCGGAGAGATGGCGGGGAGGTTCACGGCGAGGAACGGCCGCGACGCTCGAGGGCTCAGGGAGTGGATGATCTGGGCGATCAGGTCTTTCCCCGTGCCGGTCTCCCCCTGGATCAGGACCATCACGTCGGTCTGGGCGAACGACTGGACCGTCCGGAAGATCCGCTCGAATCCCCGGAATCTGGTGACGAACGGCGAGAACCTGGGATCGTCGACGAGCCCGGGCATACGGTTGGCGAAGTACGAGGCGAGAACCTGCGACAGGCGCTCTGCCTGGAGCGGCTTCAGAAGGTAGTTGTACGCTCCCGACTTGATGGCGGCGACGGCGCTCTCGATGTCGTTGACGACCGTTGCCATGATGACGCCGATGTCGGGACGGAGGAGCCTGACCCTCCGCAAGACGTCCAGGCCGCCAACACGGGGCATCCTGACGTCCAGAAGAACGAGATCGATCGCGGGATGATCGGCGAGGCGGGACCCGACCTTCTCGGGGTCGCACTCGACCACCGACCGGTACCCCAGGTTCTCCAGCAGGCGGGCGTGGCCCTCTGCCACGGAAGGCTCATCGTCCACCACGAGGACCAGATGCGGTGCCATCAGCCCATCACTCCAAGACCCGGCGCCTCGCCGGGTCGGAGTCGCGCCCCCGAGCGCGACCTCGATCCGGATCCCCTCCTCTTTCTTCTCTCCCCCGAGCGCGACCTCGATCCGGATCCGTTCCCCTCCGCTCGCCGATCTCGCGACCGAGCCGCCTGCGGGCGGTCAGCGGATCCTCCGGGCGAGCTCCCGCGCCGTGGCCACGTCCAGCGAGATCGCCCCATCGAGAAGTCGGCCCAGCGAATCG
This sequence comes from Candidatus Rifleibacteriota bacterium, assembly GCA_016213885.1. Lineage (GTDB taxonomy): Bacteria > Muiribacteriota > UBA6191 > JACPRK01 > JACQZM01 > JACQZM01. The sequence goes on from JACQZM010000287.1 coordinate 8,624, forward strand.
AACAGCTCGAACAGCGCCCCTTCGCCCGGGATGAACGCCCCTCTGAGGTAGGCTCCGAGCGGCAGTTCGACCGCGGTGGCCCCCGGAACGAGGTCCGGCAAGAGTCGGACCGGTTCAAGGCACTCGATGAGCAGCGTCTCGCCGCTGTGGACGGTCTTGATCGGTACTTCCTGGCCGTTCCGATCCAGGAAGAACCCGAGCTTCATCAGCAAGCGCGCCTCCTTGATACAGCTCCCCTGGATTGTACCATCGCCAGGCCGGAGAAAACGTACCCTTTGCTCCACGACGGCACGCACCGGGGGCTCAGGCATGCCTTCCTGGAGCGAGCTCTGCGGGGTTTTCCGGTACGGACCAGCCGCGACGCCGGGGCAAGGCACGGGCCGCCACCGCGCCATCCTCCCCACCTCGGCAGTCCGGATTGCGGGGGGCTGTCAGCACGGAAAAAGGAAGAAGGGGACATGACGAACTTCCCCTGCGAGTTTCCCTGGCGAATTTCTGCGCCGTGCTCAGCGACGATCGAGGCCCACCCGGAACCTCGTCGCCGGGCGCCGTTGCTGCCCCGAGAGCTCACCCACGATCCGCTCGAAGCACCGGGCCCAGGCGAGCGGAGCTGTCTCGCCCTCCGGGCGCTGCCGGGGGGCGTCGAAGCCAGGGGGACCGCCGCCACGCATCGGCCCCCCCGGACCGCCAGCGGCCAGCTCCCGGAGCCGCTCGAGCCTCGGATCGGCCTCGAGCTCCCACCACATCCGGACCTCCGCCGAATCGGACCAGGCCAGATCGTAGTGGCCCAGCTGCTCTCTCACGAACAGGGCCAGCAACGGATGGCGGACCGACGCCGCGACCAGGCGGAGCCAGATCCGGGACCGGCCGGCCACCTCGTGGACCTCCATGCCCCGGAAAGCCTCGAACACCGCCTCGGTGTACTCGGCCCGGGCGGACTTCTGCCTTCCGAGCCGGTCCAGCAGCAGGATCAACGGCGGCAGCTTCAGGCTCGCTCTCACGTCGACCGGGCCGAACCCCCAGGTGCGCTCGGGCCGACCGTAGGTGGTCAGGGAGTTGATCCAGATGTCGCAGTACATGCGGCGGATCCCGGTGAACGGCCCGTGGGCCAGGTGGTGGAACTTCTCCAGCAGATCCAGCCCGGGCAAGAAGTGGAGCCGGAACGGGCCGGGAGCGAGCCCGGCCTCTCGTGTGAGGGCCGCGGCCACGTCGCCCACGGCCATCAGGTCCGATGGACTCGCGATCCCGGGCAGGCCCGACGCCATCCGCTCGATCGCCCGGTCGGCCGACGGCGGCGCCGATCCGATCGGCTCGCCCCGGACGTGGAAGAACAGCGCCGCCACCAGGAGGACCAGCGCCCCGAGAAGGAGCAGCAACGGTCGGATCTTCCGAGGGAGGGCGATGCCCCCCCGGGCAGGTGGGGGTGTGTTCGTTGACATGGTCTCCTCTCCATTGTATCCTCCGCGTGCCAGCTCTCGCGCCCACGGACGGCGGCGAATCCCATGCCAGAAAACCCACCAAGCCAAGCGTCGCTCCTCCTCGTGGTGTTCCTGGGCGGGGTCTCCACCATGTCCGTGGAGATGCTGGCCTCCCGCCTGATCGCGCCGTTCTTCGGAACCTCCCTCCTGGTGTGGAGCCTCCTGCTGTTCTCGATCCTGGCGGCGCTGTCCGTGGGCTACCTCAGGGGAGGCCGGCGAGCCGACCGGGATCCTCGGCCCCAGCCGCTGGCCCGGTCGCTCCTGATCGCCTCGGTCCTCCTCTCGATCGGGCCGTTCCTCTGCCGCGACTGGATGCTGGTGTCCGGGTCCGCCGGCTCCATCCCGCTCCAGGGCACCGGGCTCTTCCTGACGGTCCTGTTCATCTGCTTTCCCGTGGCTCTGCTGGGCGGTATCGGCCCGTTCGTGATCCGGTTGATGGCGCAGGACCCTCTGCACCTGGGCCAGGGCTCCGGCAAGATCCTGGGGCTCTCCACGATGGGCTCCATCCTGGGCACCTATCTGCCCGCCCTGGTGGGCATCCCCTTCCTGGGAACGCTCCGGTCGTTCCTGGCGCTGGCGTTCCTCGTGGGGCTGGCCAGCGCCATCGCCACGCCGCCGGGTGGCCGCCGTCCGGCGCTGTTCCTGGGGATGGCCCTGCCGCTGGTGCTCTTCCTGGTCCTCAAGCCCGGGCTGTTCCACCTGACCCCGATCACCACGGCCTCCGAACCGCTCCTCCAGTCCACCCTGGGCGTCGACCTCGCCTTCCTGAAGCGGACCCAGCAGAACGTGTTCGAGGGCGAGTCCGTGTACAACACGATCCAGGTCCGCCGCGTCCCGACCCAGGACTCGAACCACCCCCTCTACTATAGAAACATGCTGGTGCTGAACGAGGGGTACGCGGTGCACTCGATCCAGGTGCCCAAGGAGGCCTGGTGCTTCCCGCTGGTCGGCTCCGTGTGGGACTACATGGGAGTGCTGCCGGCGCTGTCGGCGCCTCCGGGCCAAGAGCTCGACGTGGCCATCGTGGGCCTGGCCGGCGGCACCGTGGCGCGCGAGATCCTGGAGCTGTTCCGGGGCATCTATCCGAAGATCAACGTGTCCGGAGCCGAGATCGACCCGGTCATCGTGGACGTGGCCAGGAAGTACTTCGACCTGCCGCCGGAGGTCAAGGCGTTCGCGGAGGACGGGCGGACGTTCCTCAGAAAGGCCAAGGGGCAGTACGACCTCATCGTCACCGACGCCTACCGGCAGCCCTACATCCCGTTCCACCTGACCACGCTGGAGTATTTCACCCTCGTGCGGTCCCGCTTGAAGCCCCACGGGATGTGCTCGATCAACGTGGGCGCCACCTCGCCCGAGGCGGACATCGTCGCCAAGATCCGTTCCACCATGCAGTCGGTCTTCGACGAGGTGAAGATCCTGGAGGTGCCGCGAGCCACCCCGCTCTTCACCAACTTCCTGATCCTGGGCGGCTGCGCCCCTGGCGTGATCAAGAGCCCGCTGGATCCGCGCAACGCCGTGGCCAAGAAGCTCAGGGAGAGCTTCCCCCGGCTGCCGATCAACGATGTGTTCACCGTGTGGCACCGGGGGCTCACCGCGGCGCCGAAGCTCGACCGGTCGCTCGTCCTCACCGACGACCGGGCGCCGGTGGAGTTCATCACCGACGCCATGATCCTCCGCACCATCCCCAAGCTGAACATCAGCGAGATCCAGCGCTGAACCGGAGCGTGTCGCAAGCTCGAAGGCCCGGGCCTTTCCTTTGGTTTGCGTCTGTCGTACAATTCGAGCCGACGACGCCGGCGGCCTGCGCCAGGCTTCGTCGAAGGGTAGGGTCCGGACCGTGCGTCTCCTGTTGATCGACGACGAGGATGAATTCTCCGGTTTCCTCGAGAGCGGCCTCACCAGGTGGGGCTACGCCGTCGGGATCGCCAGATGCGAATCCGCCGGGGAGCAGATGGCACAGGCGGTCTCCTACGACGTGATCCTGCTGGGGCAGCCGCTTCCGAACCGATCCGGACTCGTCCTGTGCCGCTTGCTCCGGGCGCGCAACGTGAAGACCCCGATCATCATGTTCTCCCCCGGCAGCACCCTCCAGGAGCGGATCGCTGGTCTCGACGGCGGGGCTGACGACTATCTCGACGAGCCGTTCGCGCTGGAGGAGCTTCTGGCCAAGATTCGAGCTCTGTTCCGCCGGCATGCCGCGGAGCTGGCCCAGCTGCAGATAGGCGACCTGGTGCTCGACAGGGCCAGGCGGCGGGCCAGGCGTGGCGACAAGGAGATCGAGCTCACCCAGCGGGAGTACACCCTGCTCGAGTGTTTCATGACAAGACCGGGGGAGGTTCTCTCACGGACCGTCCTCGCCGGAGACGTCTGGAACACCAACCTCGAGTTCGAGAGCAACGTCATCGACGTGACCGTGGCGAAGCTCCGGCACAAGATCGACCGTGGAGCCCAGGTCAGGCTGATCCAGACGGTCCGTGGCCATGGCTACATGCTGGCGTGGGAAGAGGAGTCGCCGCCGGAGGAGCCGGATTCCGTCGACAGCGACGGGGGCGGCCCGGCAGGACCGGCAGAGGTGTAGACGCTCCATGGCACGCGCCCGCACATGGATCCTGTTCGTCTCTTTGGCCTTGGCTGTCGGGTCGTTCGCCCCGTGCCTCTCCGGCCGGCCGAAGGGAAAGACCGACGGTCCGAAGACCAGGACGATCATCGACCGCCGGACGGAGCTCGGGCTCTCGGACGCTCAGGTGGCTCGAGTGAAAGAAACCGTCGCCAGCCTGCAGGCGGAGGTGTCGAGGCTCCTCCGGAAAGTCGCCGTGGCGGAACGAGACTACCTGGCGCTCGTCGAAAGGGAGGCTCCTCTGGACCGTCTCGAGTCGAAGCTCCAGGAGATGGCGGCGCTCCAGGTTCAGCTGCGGATGCAGGATCTGTCGGCCTCGCGGACGATCAACGCCATTCTGACCCCGCAGCAGCTGGATCGATGGAGAGAGATCCAGCGGGCGGCCCGGGGCGCCCCGGGCGGCCGGACCGCCCGGTGATTCGCCGGCTTCCTCAACCGTTCTCGACGGGCCCGTCGGGCCCCCCTGAGATCCTCCGGACCTCCGCGAGAAGCTCCGCGGCCACGCGGTGCACGAGCTCCCCCCAGTCGCCCGGGGCGCGCTGACGGAAGATGTGCATCGTGGGGTACTACGGTCTGTCGGTCCGATCGAGCATCTAGCGTCACTCGCTCTCGTGGCGGCACGGATGCCACACCGGCTTGCCCAGGGCGCCGGCCAGGTGAGCGACCGCCGTGTCCACGCTCACCACCAGATCGTGGTTGGCGACCCGACGATCTCCACGCCCTCCCGGGGTGAGGCCGCCTCGCGGGATCGGTCGCCCTTCTGCAGGCTGTACAGCTTGACTCCGGCGATCCGGGCCAGCGGCTCCAGGGTCGACAGAGAGACGCTTCGCCTTCGATCCGAGGGGTTGTCGGGCCGACCGGCCCAGGCGATCCCGACCCTGAAGTGTGTCGGGGCCACGCGCTCGGCCCAGGCGACCTGTCGCCCGGGGTCCGCCTGCAGGTAAGGTCCCGGGGACGGGATGGCCCGGACGGTCGTTTCGAAGCCGAGCGGGAGGCTGAGCAGCGCCGCATGCAGGTCGAACTCCGGAACCGGCTCCCCCCGCGAGAGCACCGTCTCGATCCCCGGCGTTGCCCGGATCAACCTGGCAAGCTCCGGCTGACACTCCAGGACGACCCGGGCGCCACGGGCCGAGAGCATGAAACAGTAGCGGACGAACTGCAGGGTGTCTCCCAGCCCCTGTTCGGCGTAGACGAACACCCTCTTGCCCGCAGGGTCCTGGCCGGACCAGCGCGGCTGCACGAGGGTGCGGCGCTGCCCCAGCACCGAGTCGTCCTGGACCTTCAGTCGCCATTCGTACTCGGGCCACCCCGCTGCCAGGTCGCCTCGGAGCAGCAGAGCCGTGGCCCGGTTGCAGCGGGCGGCGACGAAGTCGGGATCGATGACGATCGCCCGTCCGTAGGCGCGAAGGGCCTCCTCCAGGCGATGGGACTCGGCGAGGATGACCCCCAGGTTGTTCAGCGCGTTCGCGTACGTCGGCTTGAGCGCCACCGCCCGCTCGTAGCAGGCGATCGCCTCCTCGACCCTGTTCTGGAGCCTGAGCGCATTGCCGAGGTTGTTGAACGCTTCGGCGTAGTCCGGCCTCGAGACCAGGGCCCTTCGATAGCTGACCTCGGCGTCCTCGACATGGCCCGAGATCTGGAGGGCGTAACCCAGGCTGTTGTGGGCCTCGGCGTAAGAGGGATCGAGACCCAGGGAGGTCCGGTAGCTGGCTATCGCGAGGTCGTGATCTCCCCTGTCGAGCAGAGCGTTTCCCAGATTATGGTGGATGCGGGGGTCGGACCGGTTCGCCTCGATCGCCTTGTGGTAGGCCACCACGGCTTCGTCCAGTCTCCCCCCGGCCCTGAGGACGATGGCCAGGTTGTTCCAGGGCCCGGGGTCGCGGGGTCGCTCACCCGCCAGCTGCCGGAAGATACGTTCCGCGCCGGGCAGGTCACCGGCGCGGAACCTGGCGACGGCCTGGCGGAGGAGCTCCTGGGAGACCGGTTTCCCGTGAGAGCCCATGCCAGCCCCCGCTCACCGTCCGGACTACTTCTTCCCTTCTTCGAGAGGCAGGTGACCGAACCGATCCTCGTACGCCTGGATCACGTTGGTGAGGACGATGGACAGCCGCTTGGCCGCGAACGGATTGAGGACGAGGCGATCGGTCAACTCCACGGTCAGCTCCCGGTTACCGGCGTGCCACGACTGATTGGTGCCGAACATGAGGATGACCTCTTCCCTGGTGCTCGACACGTTGCAGACGTTGGCGTAGCTGCTCCGCATCTTGCTGGCATCCCAGTTCACCTTGACCTGGGTACCATCCTTCGCGGTCACGTTCACGTCGGTCTCCACGGTCGCTTCGGTGTCGACGATCGACTTCTTCTTGTCCATCTTCTTACTCCTGTCGAGACAACCCGCTGCTGCGAGAGTCTGTTCAAAGCCGCTTCGGAGCTCTGTTCAGCCGCCCCTGCTGACCCTCACGATACCACGATCGGGAGAATCCGAAAAGGCTCCTGAGCCGGTCAGGCCACCGCAAGACCCGGCGCCTCGCCGGGTCCGAGTCGCGCCCCCGAGCGCGACTTCAATCCGGATCTCCTCCTCTTTCTCCCGGGGCCACCCGGCGCACCCTGTCTGGGACTCCCCGAGCGCGACTTCAATCCGGATCCCTTCAAGACCCGGCGCCTCGCCGGGTCCGAGTCGCGCCCCCGAGCGCGACCTTCAACCTGATCCCATCCACTTCCTTCGTGAGTCCAGATCCTGGCCAAAGGGTGATCACAGGCCCATCTCCGCAGAACAGGTGGGGCTCCTGGCGCTCCCGTCAGAAGATCGGCGGCGCTTCAGTCACGGTCACTTCGGTCTGGTCTGGCCGGTCGCTGTCCCCCCCCCCGCAACCGTCGAGATCATCGTCTTCTCGGCCCCGGTCGGAGTGGTCACGGTCTGGACCCTGATCACACCGCGTCTATCGAGTGACTTCAGGACCTCCTTGAACCGGGCCGGGTCCAGCGGCTGGACTCCTTGGGCCGCGCAGACTCTCGCGTAGGTCTGGTAGGCGTCGTCGGCCGCGAGCTGGTTGCCGGCCTGTCCGCCCAGGCCCAGGTAGCATGCCTGGGCAGCGAGCGCCTGTTGGGCCGTCGCCGAGTAGGAAGTCTGGCTCTCGAGGCTCGGCGACCAGCCGCCGGAGAACGAGCCGCCCGACCCGGATCCCGTGTCGTAGCCGTATCCGGATCCACCGCCCGCTGCGCCACCCTGATTGGGGAAGAACATCGAGGCGAACGCCGCCGGGACCGCCGAAGGAGCCGACGGAGCCTGGGCACCCCACGGAGCCGACGGCGTGGAGCCCACCGGAGATCCGCCGAGCCCCAGCACGGAGGCCACGGCCTGCTGGAGGGCCATCGCGGTCAGCGGACTGAGCTCCGGGCCCGCTCCTGCGCCAGCTCCGCCGGTGGAGGGGCCGGTACCCTGGGGCTGGGTCCCCGTCGGGCCCGGCACCTGGTCGGAACCGACGCCGGTCTGGTCGAAGGCTGCCACCACGACCGGGCTCTTGTAGGGATTGAGCACGTTGTAGGCGAAGTTCGGGTCCTGGCTGAACTGCTCGTTCAGCTCGTCCAGCGCCGGGTTGCCGGTCCCGCCGTTCTCCTCCCCTCCGGGGACGGTGCCGACGATGATCGTGCCGTCCGGCAGCGTCACCAGGACGGTGGCGGCCGGATTGGCCGACACCGCCACGGCCGACGCCATGGGGATCGTGTTCTGGATGATGATGTTGCCGATCTGGCTCTGGGCGATGAGCGTCGAGACCGCCGTGAAGAGCGTTCCGGTCGGCTGGGTCCCGGTGTTGCCGTGGGCGTTCAGAAGAGCGCCCGTGGCCACGATGTTGGACGTGCCGGCCCCGAGGGTGCCGTTCGCTCCGGCGTGGTTGTTGACGATCGCCCCGGTCCGGGCCGAGACGGTGGCCGTGCTGCCGGTCACGATCCGGGTCACCAGCACGTCGGTCAACGCCGCATAGAGGATCGGCCCGTTCTCGGTCACGGTCGAGGCCGCGCCCTCCATCACGATCGCCCCGGTGGTGGCGAGCACGTCGACGGTGCCGCTGCCGCCGGTGGCGATCGTCCCCTGCTGGGTGAAGGTGGTGCCGGCCAGCACGATCGCCCCGCCGGCGGATCGGATCTCGCCGGGAGAGGCCAGGGTCAGGGCGCCGGCCGCCACGGAGACCCTGACCGAGCCGGTGCCCGGACTGGCCACGGCTCCGACCACGGTGGCGGAGCCGGTGACCACGTCGATCGCCACGGACCCGTCGCCGGCCTGGTTCTCGATCGTCCCCAGCGTCACGTCGCCGCTCTGCGACACGAAGATGCCGCCCGTCTCCAGGTTCCGGGCATCCAGCCGACCCACCGCCGTCCGGATCGCTCCCGACCCGGCCGAGCCGATCCCGGTCCGAGCCGTGAGCGTCGCACCGCCGGTCGTCTCGAGGTTGTTCCCGGCCCCGGTCAACGAGCTGGTGATCGCTCCGGTGGTGCCAGGGCTGACCCCGGCGCTCACGGCGATCTCGCCGCTACCGGCAGCCAGTCGCGCCAGCGCCACCGCGCCCGTCGCCTCCAGGTGGATGAACCCGCCGGCCGTCACCACCGACGTCGCGGCTCCCATCAGGATCGAACCGGCCGCCTTCACAAGCACCGTCCCGGGACCCGTGGCCCCCACGTCGCCGGCGATCGAAATCGCCCCGGCCACGTCCAGAACCACGCTCCCCAGAGCCGCTGAGACCCCGCTCTGGTCGAGGTCCTCCACGACCCCGGTGGTGCCGTCGGCCTGAACCTCGTTCACCCGGGCGCTCACCGCGCCCACCGTCAGACCCCCGGTCTGCCGGAGGTCGATGCCGGCACTCCCCGCCCGGGCGCTCACGATCCCCACGGCGGTGTCCAGATCGATGACGCCGCCGGACACCATCCTCAGCCCGGCCGCGTGCACGTCCACCACGGCGTCGCCGCCGTCGACGATCCCGCTCGCACCGGCCAGCAGACTCACCGTCCCGCCGCCAGCCTCGACGCCGGTCACCACGACCGACGTCGCGCCGGACAGCCGGACATCGCCACCACCGGTCCGGATCCCGGCCTGGGCAGCGATCGTCACCGAACCGCCCGCCCCGGTCACCATCACCGTACCGGAGCCGCCGGTCCGGACCTCACCGGCCCCGACCACCACGGACCGCTCCGCACCGATCGTGATCGACCCGCTCCCGCTCCGGACCACCCCGTTGACCGTCACGTCGCTGGTCCCACCCTGGCCCGACAGCAGGACGTTGCCGGCGCCGTCCGCGACGACTCCTTCACCGCCCGCCCCGGGCTGGACCGTGATCCCGCCGCCGGTGGTCTGGACGATGACCGAGCCGTTGTTCTCCGTCACGAGCCCCTCCACGGCCCCCGACCCGTCGGCAACCGGGGCCGTCGTCCCGTCCCCGGCCACCTGCGCCACCTGCACCGCCACCGGACCGATCGTCAGACCGCCCGTCGTGAGCGGCGCGAGCAGGAAGATCCCTCCCTCGACCGCGTGAGCGCTCACCGTGCTCGCCACGATGTGAAGCGACGCACCGCCCTGACCCACCGAGATCGCGCCGCCACCCGACTCGAGCCTGAGCCCGCCGGCCGTCACGTCGGTCAGACCGCTCCCCGGAACCCCGCGGATCCTGCCGGTCTCGGCGACCAGCCTGGCGTCCCCGCCTCCCGCATCCACCCCGGTCGCGGTCAGGTCGGTCCGGGCACGCAGCAGCACGTCCCCGCCGCCGGTCACGACCCTGGCGCCGTCAGAGATCGCCAGCACCCCGGTCTCGGCGCACATCAGCACCGTCCCGGCGCCGGTCGTCCGGACCACCCCGGCGGTCATCGTCACGGTCCCGCCCGACACCAGAGACACCTCACCGGCATCGGCCTCGACAGCGCCCCCGATGGCCAGATCGCTGGCCCCGCCGCCGGCCCTCAACAGGACGTTCCCTCCCCGGCCGGCCACGATGCCGCCACCGGCCCCGCCCGCCACCGTCAGTCCGCCCGCCACTGTCTGCACGATCACATGTCCGAGAGCGGCGGTCCGGATCCCGGCCTGGGCCAGGTCCGTCTTCGCCGTCGTCGCCCCGCCGGCCCCGACCCTGGCCACCACCAGGTCCGCCACGGACCCGATCGTCAGAGCGCTGGCTTCGGAGACGTTGACCCCGCCGCCGAGAGCGTGGGCGCTCAGAACCGTCACGTCGAGGTCGAGCCCGTCGGCCCCGGCGCCCAGCGTGCCGATCGACCCGCCAGCGTACATCCTGAGCGCGGCGCCCCGGACGTCCGTCGCGGAGTCGCCCCCGTCCAGGATCTGGCCCGAACCCGCCACGAGGCTCACGCTGCCCGCGCCGGCGTCGATCCCGGTGACGGTCAGGTCCGTGGCCGCCTCGACCCTCACGTTGCCGCCTGAGCTTCCCAGGGTGGAGCTGGCAGTCATGCCGAAGGCGCCTCCCGCCGTGATCATCACGGTGCCGGGGCTCGCCGTGGCCACGGTCCCGCCGGCCAGCAGGGTGACCGCCCGGCCGGCCAGGATCGTGATCGATCCGGTGTCGCTGGACACGGGGCCACCGATCACCACGTCGCTCGTGGTGCCGCCGGCCGCGAGGAGCACGTTCCCCTGGCCGCCGGCGTCGACCGTGGCGCCGGCCAGTACGGAGATGCCGCCGGCGGCGGTCCCGACCAGCACGTTCCCGTTGCCGCTGCCACCGGCAGACAACGTCCCGACCACGGTGGCGGAGCCGGTGACCACGTCGATCGCCACGGACCCGTCGCCGGCCTGGTTCTCGATCGTCCCCAGCGTCACGTCGCCGCTCTGCGAC
>JACQZM010000590.1 GCA_016213885.1 Candidatus Rifleibacteriota bacterium
GACGAGCTGGCCCAGGTGCTGAACCAGCTCAGGGTGGGGAGCGCGCCCAGGGACGGTCTGACGGAGCTGCACCGGTCGCTCGAGTCCAAGGGGCTCCCGGAACGGCTCCGGGCGATCAGGCCGCTGATCAGGTTTCTCGACGAGGATTCGGAGCGGTACCTCGAGATGGCCTCCTACCTCGCCCAGGACGAGCTGGACGTGCCGGCTCGACCCGAGTACGCGGAGCTCTCGCTCCGGCTGGGCACCTTGCGGTCCTGGCTGGATCGCCCGGAGACCTGCCTCGAGAAGGACTCTCTGGACCGGTTCGTCTCGGAGTTCGACCTCTTCCTGGAGGGGTACCAGTCGGCCTACACGGCGGACCATCAGGCGAAGCGGGCTCCGGCCTCGCTCTGTGCGTGCAGCCGGATCGGCGGGAGCGCCCCGTTCCGGATGCTGGATGCGCTCTGCAGGTCGCCCCTGGCCCTGCCTCCGGCCCCGTTCCAGCGGCTGAAGGCCGGGCTGGAGACGGCGGCACGGTACCAGTGTACCCGTCTCACGCCGTTCGCTCTGAAGAGCCGGCCGGTCTGTCCCTGCGGACATCGACTGGGAGAGAAGCCGCCGGTCCCGCCGGGCACGACCCTCCAGGAGTGGCTCGAAGAGGCGCTCCGGGAGGTTGTCAGGGAGCTGTCGTCGCCGGCCCGGGTCCGGGAGCTGGAGCGAGCCCGTGGCCAGCTCGAGGAGTGCGGCGAGACGAGGGAGGCCGCGGCCATCGAGGAGCTCTCCGCGCTGACTCCCGGGGCCTCGGACCTCTCCGAGCGGATCTCCCGGATGACGTCGCTGCCGCTGCCCCGGGCGCTCGATCGGGTGGCCCAGCTGCAGCGTGCCGTCGACCGCGACCTGAAGCCGTTGACCGACCAGCTTCTCGGCAAGATCCTCACCCGGAAGAAGATCCTCCAGATCGTCCACGAGTGGATCGGCACCGAGGTGGACGAACAGACGGCGATCCGGGTGGCGCCGCCGAAACAGCCGCTGACTGGTGGCTCCACGACGGGTCTCGATCCAGGCCGCTGGCCGGCCGTGGCCGGTCTGGCCGCCGAGAGAGGCCCGGGCCCGGCGTTCGCCCTCTGCCTGCTCAGTCGCTGGGCGCTGGCCCACGAGATCCCTCCGGCAGCCGCCGCCAGGGTGACCGGGGTGGTGCCGCCGGAGCAGGACGTCTACGAGGAGCTCGGTCCGGCCGGGGCGGCGCTGATCGCCGAGCTCGAGTCGGGGGAGCTCCAGGAGATCGTGGACAGGTTCGCAACCGACGAGATCCAGGCGCGGCTGTTCGATCTGATCGCCGGCGGGGCCGGCCCGGCCCAGATCGTTCGTCGCCTGGAGCTGGAACCGCTGTTCGTCGAGATCGCCAGACGGCTGGCCGTGCTGGCGTTGACGGCGCTGTCGGCGTCGGGCCCCGGAGACGAGCCCCGGCCGGCCGGAGAGGTCGCGCCGACCGGGGATCGTCCCGCCCCGCCGGCGGTACGGGCCGAGGTCGCCCGGTTCAGAGATCTCGTCAGGGCCGCCACCGCCCTGTGGACACGCCTGGGAGCGCTGGAGTCCCGCAAGGGAAAGGTCCCCACGACGCATGGCGGGTGGGAGGAGCGGTTCCAGCGGTTCGCCGGCGTTCCGCTGGAGCTTTCGAGGCTCCTGGTGCGGGCCGAGGATCTCGGCGTGGAGTCGGAGCTCGCCGCCACCGGCCTGGAGGCGCGCTGTCGGGCTCTGTTCGACAGAGAGGCCCGGGAGTTCGAGCCGGTGTACCGAGCGCTGGTGCCGACGATCTGGGAGCAGGGCGCGGGCCCGTGCTGGATGCACCGGGTCGTGCCGGGCCGGATCGCCAGGCTCCGGCGGGAGCTGGCCCCGCCCTCGGTGCGGCTGGTGATGGTCGACGCCATGAGGTGGGACTTCTACCGGCTCATCGAGCGAGAGCTCACCGCCTCCAGAGACGCCAGGATGCGGAAGCTGGAGGAGTCGTCGGTCTGGTCGCTGGCACCGACGGTGAGCAGCGTGAACGTGCCCGCGTTGCTCTCCGGCACCCCTCCGTCGCCGGACCAGGTGCTCGTGGAGTGGCAAGACGACGAGCACGACCGGTCCGGCGAGGCCATGCCCTGCGAAGCGCCGGGGCTCGAATTCCTCAAGCTGGGACAGCTCGACGAGGCGGTCCACTCGTCGACGCAGCCGCTGGCCCACCTCTACGACTCCGTGGCCCCGACGGTGCTGGCCCGGCTGGCGTCCGTGGTGGCCGGGGCCAAGGTCGGCACGCTGGTCGTGCTCGTCGCCGACCATGGGTTCGCGGAGAACCCGGCGTTCCGTCCGCACGGTCAGGCCCGGCGCTGGCGCCACGGAGGGCTCGATCCGTTCGAGGTGTTGGTGCCCCTCGCCGTGTTCCAGAAACTCTGAGCCGGAAGCCGCGTCCGACCCCGAGCACGTGGCCCGGTTCCGCCGGGAGGTCCAGGCCTGCGCCGCCCTTTCCCACCCGAACATCGTGAAGATCCTCGACTTCGGGGAGAACGAGGAGGGGCTGCTCTACTACACGATGGAGCTCCTGGTCGCCAAGGCCCTGGACGAGATCTGGCAGGACCGCGGAGCGCCGGCGGCGGAAGAGGTCGCCGCCCTCCTGTCGCAGGCCGCGGATGCCCTGGCCTACCTGCACGAACGGGGGATGGTCCACCGGGACATCAAGCCCTCGAACCTGATGGTGGACGGTCGTGGCCGGCTGTTCGTGATGGACTTCGGCGTGGTGAAGGTGGGCGGTCTCTCCGGCCTGACGACGACCGGGCACCGGGTGGGCACGCCACGGTACATGCCTCCGGAGACCGTGGCGGGCGTGGAGGAAGGGCCCGCGGTCGACGTGTACGGGCTGGGCCTCTCGTTCTGGGAGCTCGCTGCCGGGCGGGTCGCCTTCACCGGCACGAACAGGTCGGCGCTCGTGGCGTGGATCGTCAAGGCCGGGCCTCCGCCGCTGGTCGAGGTCCGGCCTGGCGCCCCGGCATGGCTGTCCCGGCTGATCGAGCGGATGCTGGGACACGAGCCCGACGACCGGCCGACGGCGGTCGAGGTCAGGGACACCTGCCGGAAGGCGGTGGGGAGCATCTCGGAGGCCATGACCCGCGGCGCGGTCGGGCCGACCGGATCGCCGGGGGCCGGGCCCAAAGCTCCGGAGGCGGTCGCCCCCGCGCCTCGGGACGGCCGGGGCCGTGAGTCGCTCCCCAGGGCTCCACGCACCACCCGGCGCGGAACCAAGCTCGCTCGCGGGCTGGTCCGGACCGTGACCCGATCGTTCCCGCTGGCGCTCTTGATCAGCCTGACGGCCACGGCGGCGATCGCGGTGCTGGTCTGGTCGATGGGCACGCGCCCGGGCCCTGCCGCCCTGCCACATCCCGACCCCTCCGGCACTCCGGGAGACCCGGCGTCGGCCGGCGTGAGCTTTCCCCGCCCCGGCGCTGCTCGGCTCCCGGTGCCGGCAAGCATGGGGGCCGGCCAGGCCCTGGTTCGCCTCACCGTGGCGAACCGGGCCATGCAGGAGCTGACCGTTCCGGTGACTGACGGCCACGTGGAGCTGTCGCCCCTGGATGCCGACGCCCTGGTGCGCGTGGAAGTGGTGGAGAATCGACGCGGCGGCGCAGGCTCCGTCGTGGTCTTTCGCACCCCTCGACGGCCGCGGCTGACGAACCTGGGGTGCTGGCCGTCGGACGGGACGCTGCTGGTCGATCTGGAGAACCCCGATGGAGCGCCGCTCGAGGTGGAGATCGGCCGCTGGGGTGACGGTGCGGCGATCAGGCGGTCCGGTCAGCCGGCGGGCAAGACGGCGTACCGGCAGGCTTTCGATGGTCTGAGCCCGGGAGGCGATTACTGGCTCGGCGTCAGGGTCCCCGGCCTCTGGGGCGGCATCGACCGGTACCGGTTCCACTGCCTGCCCCAGAGCCACGGCAAGGCGGTGCAGGGGTTCGTGGGCTCCATGGGCCTGGACTGGACCGCGTTCGACCTCTTCTCCTACGACTTCTACATGGCCCCCGACGCCCGGGTGGTGGCGGCGGCGGTGCAGGCGCTGAGGGATCCGGCCGTGCGGATCAGTCCGGAGAGACGGGCCAAGCTCATCCTGGCGCTGGAGGTGGCGCGGTCGCCGGACCTGGCCGACCTGTGCGCCCGACTCGCGGTGGACGACCCGGACCCGCTCCTCCGGATCCGTTACCTGAACCTTCTGGGCGCTGTCAGGGATCCCCGGACCGTCTCCACGGCCCGGCGGCTCCTGGCGCGCCACCCCCGCACGCCTGTCGAGCCGGTCCTCGAAGCGGTGGGCAAGGTCCCGGGCGCCGAGTCGTTCCGGTTCCTCTCGGGGTACGTGGATCCGCTCTCGTCGACGATCGGGGGCTCCCTGCCGGCTCTCCTCGTGAGGACCGACAGGGCGGCAGCCTCCAGGTTGGCCCTTCAGCTGCTCGGCGATTCGAGCCGCCCGTGCCGTAGCGTCTGCTGGAACGGCATCGCCATGGCCGAGCTGCTGGGCGACGAAGACGCTGCGCGGGCTCTCACGCCCTATCTCGACCGGGAGAAGGCAGGCGATCTCCACGGCGTCGCCGTGCTCGCCATGACCTCCATGCCCCGGGAGCTGGCGACAGGGCCACTGCTGGAAGCGTTCGCCAGGACTCCGTCCGAGCCGCCGCTGGCGCTGGCGGCGGCCCACGTGCCGGCCTCGCGAACCGTCGACCTCCTGACGCGGCAGGTCAGATCCGATCGGTCCGCGACCCGGGCGGCCAGTATCCTGGCGCTGGGCCTGGCGGGGATCGGAGAGCCCCGGCCGCGGGACGCCTGGGTGCTGCCTCCGGCGGGCCGCGGGCCCGCTGATCGGGAGACCCTCGCGGCGCTGGAGCCTCTGCTGGACGACGAGAGCGCCAGCGTGCGAGACGCTGCCGCGTGGGCACTGGGCCGCCGGGCCGGCTGCGGGCAGGTCGATCGGTTGCGGCGTTTCGCCCTCTCGGACCGGGACTCCAGTGGCCGGGGGGCCCTGGCACTGGCCGAAGCCGACGACAGGCCGAGCGCCCCGCATCTCGTCGGCTTGCTGGACCGCATCAAGGAGAACCGGGACGTTGCGACCCGGTACCGGGCCGGGATGGTGGCGCTGGCCATCGGCCGTCTGAGGCACTCCTCGGCCCGTCCGCTGCTCGCATGGCTTGCCGCGAACAGCGATGGCGACTCTTTCCCCCAGTTCGCGGCTCGCGACGCTCTCCGGACAGTCGACGAGCGGGACCCGGGGGACGTTCGCACGACCTGGCTCGATCCGGTCACGCCGATCGAGCGTACCGGCATCTGGCTCGAGCAGGGGCAGTCCGTGGAGATCCGGGTCGGCGGCTACTGGGGATGGGGAGGGTTCGACTCCGTCACGACCAGTCCCGGCGGCTTCTCGCCCTCGTCGGAGCTGCGCCCGACGCTGCGCGTCGCCGCGAGAGTGGGCGGGCGCACCTACACCATGCGGGCGGCCTGGAGCCGGATCCTGGCGGACCGGTCCGGGGAGCTGGTGTTGACCACGACCCCGGAGGTCCACCGGTTCGCCCCCGGAGCCCA
>JACQZM010000591.1 GCA_016213885.1 Candidatus Rifleibacteriota bacterium
GGCGAGACCGAGGGGGGCTTGGGGGGCAGGATGAGCGAAGCGAAGGGCCCCCCATCTCCAACGATCCCGCCCGGCTCGACCGCGGAGCGCGCGACGCGGTCGAGCCTGCGCCTGAACGACCCGCCGCCAGGAGCTGGCGGCCGACCCTCGCGATCGGCGCGGCCGTCGTGGCGGTCATCGGGGCCTGCACCTTGGCCGCATCCAGCCGGCCTTCGCCGTTCGAGATCCGGTCCGTGGGCCCTCTGTACGTCGTGCACGAGAACGTCTACAGGATGCGCCTGGTGGTGGCGAACCGCACCGCGGCCAGGGCGGATCCCCGATTCTGGGTCGTGGGCGGCAGCACCCAGCCGCTGCCCTGGAAAGTCGAGGCCGGGCCCACGGCCCTCGAGCCGGGCGAGTCGGGCAGATTCACCATCGCCGCGATCGTACCGACCGCCGAGTTCAACCTGACGCGGGGAGCCCGGCTCATGGTCGCGCTGGGCGCGTCGTACGACCTGAGATCCGGCGTGCTCGTCGAGGGCGACGCAGCCTCCCGGAATCCCGATGCGGTGCCGAACGGGGCGTTCCGCTACTGGGAGACCGAGGCGGACCGTCCGGCGTTCTGGGGCATCGTCCGGGAGGGCGCCGACGGTGCCTCGGTCCAGCCGCCCGTGGCGGTCGACAGCGATCCGGATGCGGCTCTCGAGTTTCGGTTTCCCCCCGCCGCCGGCCGCTCGACCCGGCTCCTGGCGTGCGACACCCAGCTTCCTCTCCCCGACCATCCGATCGAGGTGAGGGTGCGGCTCCCTGCCGCGGCCAACCGGTTCCCGGACCCGCCGCTGGTCTATGGCCTCCGGGTCGTTCTCGACGAGAAGCCCTACCTGGTCCTGTTCGGCGACCGGGACGAGACCGGCTGGCTGGAGCGGGCGCCGTACCGGATGGTGAAGGCCCCGAGGGAACGATGGTCGAGCCACTCCCTCGACCTGGGCCCGACGCTGGTGCAGCTCGGAGCCACGGTCGGACGGACCAGGCAGCGGCTCGAGCGGTTCCCCAATCTCGATTACCCCGTGGCGGCGATCCGGCTCCAGCTGATGGTCTCCACGAACCGGCTGCCGGACCCGGTGATCGCCTGGTTCGGCCCTGTGACGAGCCGGATCCGCCGGCCCGACCCGGAGCGCATGGCCGACCGGGCGGTCAGGACCCCCTGGGAGCTGGACCTCTGGAGCGGCGCCAGGAACTTCGAGCTCAGGAACTTCGAGAAGGCCTTCGACGACCTGACCAGGGCCGTGGCCGCGAACCCGTGCGCCCGCAACCAGTACGCCCTGGGCGAGGCAGCGCTCTGGGCAGGGCACCTTGCGAGGTCGAGGGACGCCTTCCGGGTCGCGGTCGCCGCCGGTCACGAGCTTCCGCTCGCCTACAAGGGGCTGGGATGGGCCTGCTACGGGCTCGGCGACGACGCCGGGGCGCTGGAGGCGTTCCGGATGGCCTACGGCCTCCTCGAGAGCCGCGCCAGCGACAGCGACCGGCTCCACGTCGCGGATGTCCTCAAGGGGATGGCCTACGTCCACGCCCGGCGCCGGGAGTGTCGCCGCGTCCTCGAGCTGGTCGCCACCATGGAGGCTCTGGCCCCGGATCTCCTGCTGCCCCCCGGAAACCCCGTCGAGCCGTGCCGGACTGGCCAGGTCGAGGAGTGATCGCGCGCCGAGCCTCGCCGACCGGACGGTCACCGGATCCGGTCCGCTCGGAGCCGGGTCGGGCCTACTCGTCGATCTCCTCGTCATCGGCGGGATCGGCCCGGGCCGGCAGCGGCGCGAACCACCCGGGCATGGGGTCCCCGTCGTACCAGATCTTCACGAGGTAGAGGCCCTGGGGCGGAGCGGGCCTCACGGACTGGTCCTTCCTGGTCTTCGCCAGCAGCTGATCGATGACCGCCGGGGGGTGGATACCCCTGCCGACCGAGAGCAACCAGCCGACGATGTTGCGCACCATGCCCCTGACGAAGCTGCGGGCGAAGAAGTCGATGAACCGGAACCGGTCGCAGGGGGTGATCGTCAGCCTGTCGATGGTACGGATCAGCCTGGGCTGGTCGATCGGTCGCGTGCAGAACGACACGAAGTTCCGGGTGCCGATCAGCCGACCGGCCGCGTCCTCCATCGCCGGCCAGTCCAGAGGCTCGAACACGAAGGTGGTGTAGGCGTTCAACAGCGGCCCGGCCAGGGTCCGGTCGTCGCACAGACAGTAGCGGTAGTGTCTGAGTCTGGCTCCGAACCGCGGATGGAACGTCTCCGGGACCTCCTGCTGGTCCCGCAGCCGGATGAACGGCCCCCCAGGGCGTGGACGCCGCGGTCGGTCCTCCCCGCGGTCCTCAGCGAGAACCCTCGGGGCAGCAGGGAGCCGAACGCTCGCATCAGCTCTCCCTGGACGGTGGGGTGCCGGGACTGGTACTGGAACCCGAAGTACCGGCTCCCGTCGTACTCGACGGTGAATCTGATCTGGATCACGGCAGGCCGGGTCCGGCGATCACCCGGCGTCCCGCTCGGCCCGGGCCGCCCGGGCGAACTCCTTGACGTGGGTGAGCGAGGACAGGTCGTCCATCCGATCGAGGAAGAGAAGCCCATCCAGGTGGTCGCTCTCGTGCTGGATTATCCTGGCCATGAAGTCCGTGGCGACGAACCGGAGGAGCTTCCCGTTCTCATCGAGCGCCTGCACCTCGACCTGCGCGTGGCGTTCGACCATGCCCCTGAGATCCGGAACCGAGAGGCAGCCCTCCCAGTCGTCCACGAGCTCCCGCGACGCGCGGAGGAACTTCACGTTGAAGAGGACCATCAGCGGGATGTTCGTCGAATCCGGGTTGTTGGGGTCGCCCTTGACCTCCAGCACGATGAGCCTCAAGGACTCGTGGACCTGCGGCGCGGCGAGCCCCACGCCGTCCGCCACGCGCATCGTCTCGACCATGTCCACGATGAGCGTCTGGATGCGGTCGGACCGGATCTCCTCCGGCGTGACCTGTCGGGCCTTCTGCCTGAGAACGGGGTTGCCCACCAGGGCTATGTCGAGGACGGCCATCGCTGGAACCTCTTGAGCCGGCAGGACCGCGGGTCCGACAGGCTCCCAGGAGGAGGATTCTAGCACGCGAGTCGACCCTGGGCAAACCGGTCCACCCCGGGTTCGTGGCCGTGCCGTCGCGGGCGTCGCACCCAGGAAGATGCGCGGGGCTTGTGACAGGTTGCACCGGAGCTGGTAGAATCCGATCGCATCGGACCCGGGGGACCGGAGCCCGGCCCTCGATGGGGAGGATGGGACTTGAAAGCCGTGAAGGTGCTGATCGCCGATCCCAGGCCCAGGGGAGCCGAGGCGCTCGCGACGGTCCTGGCGGAGAACCCGAGGATCGAGGTCGTCGCCACGGCCCTGACCGGCGCCGAGTGCATCCGCAAGTCGGCGCTCACCCACCCCCACGTGGTCGTCATGGACCTCAAGTTCCGCGACATGGAGGCCAGCGAGATCGTCGAGGAGCTCGTCGCGAGAGAGCTCAAGGTGGCGGTCTACGTGGTCGGGCCCGAGGTCTCCAAGGAGAACCCGCTGCTGATGAGGGCTCTCAAGGCCGGAGCGTTCGAGTACCTCCGGTGCCGGCCCGGCGAGGCCGACACGGCCGCGCTCAAGCGACAGCTCGCGAACACGATCTTCGTCGCGGGCCTGTCGGCGTCCAAGCAGATCCCGTGCAAGGAGGGGACCCGGACCCCTCCCGACCTCGAGGGTCTGTTGAAGTCCAGGGAGCTGGTGATCGTGGGATGGGCCAACGAGAGGCTCGCGGAGCTCCCGGACCTCATGGCTCGACTGAGGGTGGGGCCCGCCTGCGACCTGATCCTCGTGGTCGGGGTGCCCATGGACGAGTTCGAGAAGACCATGTCGATCTTGAGCGAGATCGTCGGCCCTCAGGGCCGGCCGGTCGGTCAAGGCGTCGAGCTGTCCGGCGGCCACCTCTACGTCACGCCCCGCAGACCCCAGGACCTGGCGATCGAGCGGTCGTCCGGCGGCCGGTGCAGCCTCTCGTTCGTCGAGAGGCGAACGCCCAAGGAGACCGGGCCGAGCCTGGACCGGCTGTTCCAGCAGGCGGCGCAGCAGTTCAAGAAGCGAGTCGCGGGGATCCTGGTCGGCGGCGACGGCAGCGAAGGGACGAAGGGTCTGAAGGCGATCGCGGAGGCCGGCGGGGTCACGCTGGTGGACGATCTGTCGGTGGAGCTGCTCGCAGCGCTCGCGAAGCAGTACCCCGACGGGTCGATCCCGTCGAAGGTGGTCCCGATGGAAGATCTCCGGATCCTCCTCAAGGAGATCGAACCCGGCGCGGCATGAGAGGATCGCCCTGGCGCCCGGGATGATCGTCGGCGGGCGTGGCGCTCCGGGAGGCTGATCGGGCCTCGCCCGCGCGCGGGAATCAGGGTGGAGTCAGTCGAACGACACCCTGAGGAACACGATGAGCACGTCGCCGTTGCCCTTGGTCTTGCCGAGCGGGGGAATGTACGACGCCACGGCCTCGATGGCCCTGGTGCCCAGGGAGGCCAGCGGGAGGAGGCCCGGATACGGGAAGCCGTCGGCCCAGTCCACGCGGCTCATCAGGAACGCGGTGAAGCCGAGGCCCAGCTCCAGCGGAGAGTCGTAGATGCTCCACTTGAACCGGTAGGAGTAGCCGAGGTGGACCTCCGGCTTGAAGTGCGAATCGGAGAACGCCAGAAGGTACAACGACTCGTCGTCGCCGCTGGAGTTCACCAGGGTCTTGCCGATGCCGCCGCCCCACGCGGCCTCGTTGAGCTCGGCGATCCGCTGGGGCGTGTAGGTGCTGCGCCCGTGGTGGGCGTAGCCCGACAGAAGAAGGTCGAACCTGCCGTCGTCGATGATCGAGCCGACCTTGCGCTTGGTCCGCTGCCACAGGCCCCCGTGCTTGCCCTTCTGCTCTTTCGAGCCGCCCAGAGTCGGCGCCGCCCAGACGAGCAGAAGCACCGAGGCGACGAGGAGCAGGCGCAGGGAGAGCCGGAACGGGCGGCCCGGGCTTGCGGAAGGCGAGATCATCGACATGGTGAGCTGCGGCGGTCTCGACCGGAGGTGGGTCGGGGTCCGGGGACAGTGGCCTCCGGCGGCGGCCCTGCCGGAGAGTGACACAATCATGTACCAGTCGACCCGTGGTTCTGGCAACCTTGTCGTGATCTGACGTCCCCTGATTCGATCTGGCCCAAGGAGCCGGCCGCCGTCATTTCTTCATGACGTAGAGGAAGATGTAGTGCTTCTTGCCGGTGCCGGGCTCGAAGATCTCGGCCCGGGCCGCGGTCCATCCGGGGACCGGGTAGTCGTGGCTGACCACCCGGCTCCCCGGCCTGAGCTGTGCCTCCAGCCGGGGTCGAAGCAGGGCGTTCGCCTCCGGGACGAGATACATGAAGACCACCGTGGCGGCGGTCACGTCGCACTGCGTGGCGTCGCCGGCCCGGAAGGCGACCAGCCGCTCCACGGCCGCCGCCCTGGCAGCCTCCTGGGACTCCCGCACGAGCCTCGGATCGAGGTCTACCCCGACGCCCCGGGCGCCGTATCTCCGGGCCGCCTCGATGACGATCCGGCCGTCGCCGCATCCCAGATCGTAGACCACGTCGGCTGCCGACACGCCGGCCAGCTTCAGGGCACGCTCCACGACCTCCTTCGGCGTGGGCACGAACGGCCCCAGATCGGGCACGTCGGTCCGACCGTGCGATCCCAGGTAGAGTCCGAGCCGGCCCTGGGAATCCCGCCGCACCGCGCAGTGGGTCCCGGGCACCAGGTCGTACGCCACCAGTCTGCCCTGGCGCTCCAGTCCGATCTCCATCGTGGACCGATGGGTGTAACGATCGACCTGGCCGGCTCTCAGCACGCAGGCGTTCGGCCTCTCGGTCGAGCCGTCGGGCCGGATGGTGTACCTGATCCACGCGTCGGTGGCGTTGCGGATCGACGACTCCATCGGCACGGGCGCCGGGGGCCGGGGGCTGGACCGGCCCGCCGGGCGGAGCCCCGCCTGCAGGCCGATCTGCTCCAGCGATCGGTCCGGCTGAGCCTGCGCCGGAAGGTGCGGCAGGACCCCGAGAACGGTGGCGAGGGTGACGGTCGCGAGGACGCAGGTTCTGGCCATCGGGGACCTCCTGGGAAGACGACCCGCAGCCGGCAGGGTAGCACAGGGACGCCTCCGGGGTCAGGCAGACGATTCGACGGTCCCAGGATCCCCCGCCTGTTTCGCGGAGTCGGGCCTGTGATCAGGCCTCGGCCTGGCTGCAGAGTCACCAAGGAAGTGGAGGGGGTTCATTTGAAGTCGCGCTCGGGGCGCGACTCGGATCCGGCGAGGCGCCGGATCTTGGCCGTCGCTCCGGGATTGCGGGGGCCAGCGGACGTGGGCTACTGTTGTCCGTCATTTGGACCAGCCCGGCTGACGCGCCCTCCGGGCTGTCCCTGCCGGACCAGCCGCCACGATGATCCTCGAGAACTGCCCCAGGTGCGGTCGCCCGCTGGAGGCGCTCAGCATAGCCGAGACCCTGAGCGCCTGCCCGGCGTGCGAGGCCACGTTCGCCCCCCCGAACGCATGCCAGATAGCGCTGCTGACCTGCTCGCCGTCGGGCCAGCTCCAGCGAGAGTCCGACATCAGGCTCACCGACGAGTTCCGGAGAGAGTATCAGCTGGGCCAGCTGATCGGAAGCGGCGGTATGGGGATGGTGTTCGCCGCCGTCCACCTCCCGACCGGACAGACCAGGGCCGTGAAGTTCCTGGTCCGGGTCGACAGCATGGACGCCCTGGTCCGGTTCCTCGCGGAGGGGCGCCTCCTGGCCGAGCTCGCCCATCCCAACGTCTTGAAGGTGCTGGACGTCGGGGAGATCGAGAGCCACCCGTACCTCGTGACGGA
>JACQZM010000288.1:0-3966 GCA_016213885.1 Candidatus Rifleibacteriota bacterium
TCCCGGCTGTCCTTCTCGGACCACCGGATTGGCGCTTCGGCCTCGGCTTCGTCCAGACTCTGCTCGAACACTTTCACCACTTCGGCCCCGATTTCCTCCCCCATGCCCAGCGTTCGACGCCCGAAGGGACCCAGGTGGGGGACCTCCGCGCCGAAAAACGGCCCCGGCCCGGCCGGGCCTGGGGGGCATGCGTCAGCGCTGCCCGAGCGGCCGGGAGTTTGACTCGCCGCCCTGGTCGCCGTATACTGGATCAGTCGCATGACGGCCGCTCATGGACGCCCCGTGGGGTTCCGGGTCCGACGCCGAAACACCGACGTGTGCGAAGGTCCCGCTCGTGAGCCGTCTGGGAGGATCACTCGATGGCGACCAAGGTTCTGAACTGCCTGGGACTGCAGTGCCCCCAGCCAATCCTCAAGATGTCCACTTCGGTCGCCGAGCTCAGGCCAGGCGACATCCTGCAGGTCTCGGGCGACTGTCCGACGTTCGAAGACGACGTCCGCAAGTGGGTCACCCGCATGAAGAAGACGCTGCTGGCCGTGAACCGCAAGGATAGCGCCGTCATCGTGCAGATCCAGTTCTAGACGGCGCGCGCTGGCTGCTACCGTCCGCGGTCGATCACGCGCAGGTCCAGGCCGGCCAGCAGCTTCTCGAGCCCGACGATCAGCACGAGCCCGTCGCTGTCCCGATACACGTGAGTGATGACCTCCATCGCCCCTGGGTTCCCCTTGCGATCCACAGGGCTCACGTTCTCCTGGACCGGCTCCACGACGCCGTACACGGAGTCCACGACCAGACCCACCGATTCCTCGCCCAGCGTCGAGATCATGATGCGCGTGAGCGTCGTCGCCTGGGCCGCGACCCGGCCGAAGAGCAGGCGGAGGTCCAGAACCGGCATCACCTGACCGCGCACGTCCACCAGACCGGCCACCGCTGCTTGTGCGGCAGCTCCTTCGGAGAGCGATGGGATCGGCGTGAGGGCGACCATGCTGACGACCTCCACGATGCTCTGGATGTCGATGCCGTAGCGCGAGTCGCCGACCTCGAAGAGCACGATCGGGCCGACGGCGCTCACGGCTCCTCCCGGTGCACTCTCAGATGACCGGCGATCGAGTCGCCGATGGCGTCGACCGGCAGCACCATCCCCGCCCCGCCGATCTTGACCGCCTCTCCGGGCATCCCGAACACCGTACAGCTGGCCTCGCTCTGGGCGAAGGTCAGGGCACCGGCCTCCAGGAGTCTCCGGAGACCGGCGGCGCCGTCGCGTCCCATGCCCGTCAACAGGACCCCGATCGCCGAGGCCCCGAACGACACCGCCAGAGAGAGGAACAGTCGATCCACGGACGGTCGGCTGTCGTGAAGCGGTTCCGACTGCTCGAGCAGCACCACCATCCGGGCCGTGACCGTCAGATGCCAGTCCGCCGGAGCGATGTAGACCGTGCCTGGCTCCAGTATCTGTCCCTGGCTTGCCAGGACCACCCTGCGTCCCGTGGAGAGAGCGAGCCAGCTCACGAAGCCCTCCATGAACTCCCTGTCCATGTGCTGCACGACCACCACGGGAACGGCGAGACCGGGGCCGATCGATCCCAGCAGCGTCTGGAGGGCCGCCGGTCCTCCCGTGGATGCTCCGACCCCCACGATCCGGCAGGCAGGCCTTCTCCGGGCGCCCGGCGCGGGCGGTATCGTTCGTGATGGGGGGCCCTTCGCCGGGCTCGTTGGGCCCCCCAAGCCCCCTGCGGCCTCGCCCTGCGGGCTCTCCGTCACCGGTGCCGGTTCGGCACCTCTCCGGAGGCCCAGGATGCCCTTCCGGCGGACCACCGCGACGCCGCTGACGATCTTGATCTTCCTGTGGAGCAACCGCTGGATCGCCGGATCGTCCGTGCCCCCCGAGAGTGCGTCTTTCCCGAGGATATCCACGGCGCCGGCCTCGAGCGCACGGAAGTGACCGGAGCCGGACGAACGGGACAGACTGGTCACGATCAGGATCGGCGTCGGGCGCGTTCGCATGACCTCGGCGGTCACCTCGGCTCCATCCATGTCGCCCATGTCCAGATCCATCAGTATCACGTCGGGCCCCTTGGAGAGGACCGCGTCGACCACCCTCTTGGGGTCCGTGAGCATCCCGATCACCGTGAAATCCGGACAGGTGGAGATCATCTTGGCCAGGCTCGCCAGGCTCGTGCGAGAATCGTCGACCAGAAGGACTTTCAGTGAGCTGGGCATGCCTCGGTCCTCACCCTTCGCGGAGCCGGGACCGCTCGCAGGGGGGGTCATCGTCGTGTCGGTCGCCCCTGGCGTTCGGTCGACGCCGCGTGGCGTGGCGGGCTCTTCGCAGCGGCGACCTCTTTCTCCCGGGCGCTGGCGGCCTCGATCGATGCCGGGCTCGCCTCGTCGGGCTTGAACTTGCCCAGCCAGGTCCCCAGGACCTCCGCGCAGCCCCGGAAGGTCTCCGCCTTGGAGACGTTCTGCTGGGCACCCTTCAGAATCTGGCGCATGGCAGAGTTGATGTCCTGGATCGCGGTCTCGACCTGCGACGAGGCGATCTCCTGCTGGCGGATCGAGAGCACCACCTGCTCGATGCCGTCCGAGAGCTTCTCCGAGCTCGTCTGGATCGCCCCGAAGACCGCCACGGTCTCGTCGATGCTGGCCACTCCCGCGGCGACGCTCTGCAGGTTCTCCTCGTTCGAAACCACCGTCGTGTTGGTCGCCGCCTGGATTCCCTCGATGAGCTCGACGATGTCGCCGGTGGAACGATCCGTTCGCTCGGCGAGACGTCGCACTTCGCTCGCCACGACGGCGAAGCCTCGCCCCTGGTCGCCGGCCCTTGCCGCCTCGATGGCCGCATTCAAGGCCAGCATGTTGATCTGATCGGTGATCTCTCTGATGGTCGTCACGATCCTCGTTATCTGCTGCGCCTTCGACGAGAGCTGACCGATCCGCTCCGACGTGGCCTGGCTCTTCTGCTGGATCTGGTCGAGGCTGCGCGCCGTGGCCTCGACATGCTGT
The DNA here is from genome assembly GCA_016213885.1 of Candidatus Rifleibacteriota bacterium. GTDB lineage: Bacteria > Muiribacteriota > UBA6191 > JACPRK01 > JACQZM01 > JACQZM01. The sequence goes on from JACQZM010000288.1 coordinate 3,004, forward strand.
TTCCCGCGGTCCAGAGACGCCAGGGTCTCGTGGAGAAGCCCGTTGATGGTGTCCGTGTTGTCCACCATCTGTTTCTGGCTCCGGACGAGCTCCGTGACAGAAGCGGTGGTCTCGTTGATGGCGGCGCTCTGCTGGGCGGTCACCTTCTCCGTCTCCGTCGAGACCGATAAGATCTCGCTGGCCGCGGCTCCCAGAGGCGAGACCACCTCCTGCAGACCGAGGACCAAGGCGCGGAGCTGGTCGATCATGCGTGCCAGCGAATCGCGCAGTTCGTCGTGCTCGCCTCGTGGCCGCATGTCGTAGCCGAGGAAGCCGTCGGAGACGCCTCTGGCGAGCCAGGCGATCTCCTGGAGCGCGTGGACCAGATCCCGGAGGGCATCCCGGATCCGATCGTGAGCCCCGCGAGTTTCGATCTTCGTGTCCAGGTCCCCCGTGGCGAGGGCAAGACAGCGCTCGGCGATCCAGCCGAGCTCGCCGTTCACGGCGTCGAGCGCTCCGGCCAGCCTGTCGCCGTCACCGGTACTCACGGGTAGCATCTCGGAGTCGCCCCGCGCCAAGGAGGTGGCTGTTTCGGCCAGCACCTCCAGCCGGCTCACCAGCCTGCTGGTGGCGGCCGCGGCCGCCGGGCCCGCCAGGGCCAACCTGGGATGAGTTTCCACCCTCCCTGAAGCCAGGGTCTCGATCTGCTCCAGGACCACCTTGCGACTCTCCTCGAGCCGCGAAACGATGGCCGTCATTTCACCGAACTCGTCGCTGTCGCGTGCGGGCGAGCCCGATCCGTCCACGGCACGAGCGCGCTCGGCGAGACCACGGAGCCGGGCCACGAGCTTCTCCGCTGCCGCCCGCTGCGGCCCTGTCCGGGCCAGTCTGTCATCGACGGAGAATCTGCCGGAGGCGAGCGTCTCGAGCTGCGCCTGGAGGACCTTTCGTTCCTCCGAGATCGCGTGGAGCGCCACCGCCAGC
>JACQZM010000288.1:3977-6498 GCA_016213885.1 Candidatus Rifleibacteriota bacterium
CCGGAGGTCGTCGCCGGTGCCGGAGGCCAGACGCTGGGCCGAGGCGACCAGCGCGGACAGCGGCGGTCCGAACCGCATGAAGAGGAGATGGAGCGCCGTACCCGTCGCGATCGCCTGCCCCGTGGCCAGGATCGCAAGGGAGAGCCCCTTCGATGCAGCCATCGCAAACGCGATGAACGAAAAGAGTGCCATGCTCAGGGCGAGCCACGCACCGAGCGCCAACATCCTCCACGCAAGACTGGATCTCATTCGTTACCCCGATTCCCGCTCGGTTTCGCCCCCCGCGTCCGGTTTCCTTCGAGTTGGGTCGGCCCTCACTGTAGCCGCTGCGACCCGGACGACGCCACGGTTTTTCGGGCCCGGCGGAGGTCAGAGCTTGGCCCGTCAACCCCCGCGCCGACCCCGCCCGCAGCCCTGTTCGCACATCTGGCGCAAGGCCCGGTAGGAGAGCCCATCGGCCCCGGGCACCGGCGTGTCCAGCACCGCGTTCTTCGTGGCTTCGAGCACGTTCTTCAGTTCACGCTCGCCGCGGGCCAGATCGCCGGTCTTGATCAGGCATCGTGCCAGATTGTACCGAGCCGCGGCGTCGCCGGGCTCCAGGAAGAGAAGTTTCTCGATCACCCGCTGGGCCCCCTGGAGGTCACCCCGGTCCTGGCGGCTCTCGTACAGCAGTCGATACGCCTCGCTCTCCAGGGGAAACCGCTCGATGAGCANNNNCCCGGCAGGCCCGCTCGGTGGCGGCATGGTCACTGTGTCCCCGCGCAGCCCGGGCCTGGTCGATGAGCTCCGCGGCGGTCTGCGGCCCGGGCTCCGACGGGACCGGCGCCCTGGCGGCGGAGCGGCCCGGGACCTTCGGCGTCGGTCCCCTGCGCAACGCCGGGGCTTTCCTGTGCTCCGGCGCGCCTGTCCTCGTCGGCAGCCGGGGCGCCAGCACCTTCTCGTAGCCGAAGGTGCCCTCCATCCGGAGCGGAACGAAGGGTGTCGAGGAGATGGCTCCCAGGGCCTCCGAGTGTCCCAGGAACAAGATCCCCCCGGGTCTGAGCGCCCTGTAGAACAGGTTCAGCACCGACCGGACGGCGGCACCGGAGAAGTAGATCAGGACGTTCCGGCAGAGCACCAGATCGCAACCGTCGCGCAGGTCCGGTGGCAGATCTGCAAGGCCCGGACCCGCCCAGTCGGTCAGGTTGCACCAGCAGAAGCTCACTCGCGACCTGATCAGCTCGGCCACCTGGAAGGTCCCGTCGTCCCGGACGAAGTAGCGGTCCAGGAGGTTTTGCTCGACGCCCTTGATGGAGCGACCAAAATAGCGGCCTGCCCTGGCGACAGCCAGCGACGCCGGGTTGAGATCGGTGGCGATGATCTCGTAGTCCAGCCCCAGGACGGTGGACCGGAGCTCTTCCAGGAGGATCCCCAGCGTGTACGGCTCTTCACCGGTGCTGCAACCGGCGGACCAGACCCGCACCTGCGTGGTCCCGGAACGCAGGAGGCTCTGGCGGAGCCAGCCCGTAAGGGCGGAGAGCTGCCCGGGATCCCGGAAGAAGTAGGTCTCCGGTACGGTGATCCGTGGCGCCAGCACCTCCGACTCTCGCCGCAGGTTCGATTCGCTGGATAGAAGGTCCAGGTACTGCTCCGGTCGCACCAGGCCCAGCTCGGAGATCCGCTCCAGGATCGCCGTGCCCACGTCCTCGCATCGATCGAACTGGATGCCCGTGAGCATGCTCAGTCGCTCGATGCACTGCACGATCAGCGGGTTCATCGATCGAGACCTGCCGGACAGTCCATCGGCGCGCCGCACTCCGAGAGCAGCTCTCCCAGAACCTTGTCGAACGCCATCGGGTCGAACGGCTTCGTCACGAAGACATTGACCCCGAGCGCCTTTGCCTTTCTTCGACTCAGCCGATCCCTCTCGGTCGTGAACATCATGACGGTGACGTTTCTGGTGGAGTCGTTGCTCCGCACGAACGAGAGCAGTTCCAGGCCGTGCATGTCGGGCATGTTGAGGTCGGTGATCAGCAGATCGATCCGCTCGTGCACCATGAACTCCAGCGCCTCGATCGCATCGCACGCCTCCAGGACGATGATGCCCGGGCGCATGGTCAGGAACGCCTTGAGAAGCTCCCGGATCTGCTGGTCGTCATCGGCGACCAGCACTCTTCTGGCCATGATTTCCGTCAATCGCGCACTTCCCTGCCTTTGCACCGTCGATTCCGGAGCTGTCGGAGCGCCCGCCCGGGCCCCTCAGGCTCCTCCCGCCAGTTCCCTGACCCGAGCCAGGAACGAGGTCTGGTCGAAGTCCGTCTTGGAGACGTAGGCGTTGGCCCCTGCCCTGAGGCCTTCCGCCTTCTCGTTGTCGGCGCCGTGGGACGTCACCAGCACCACCGGCAACTGGGCGTGCGTACGGCTCGCGCGGATGCGCCGCGTCAGCTCCAGGCCGTCCAGAAGCGGCATGTCGATGTCGCTCACGACGAGATCGAACCTGCCATCCGTGAGCTTCTGCCAGGCCTCCTGGCCGTTGGCCGCC
>JACQZM010000592.1 GCA_016213885.1 Candidatus Rifleibacteriota bacterium
CACGATCAAACCAGGATACCCAGGCGCGTCAGAGCTTCCGCTCGGATGCAAATTGCGCCACGTACCCAATTTTCTCCATGACGCAAGGCCACTCCGTTCATGATCTGGAGCCACATGACGCAATTCATGCGTCGGCTCTACCAGGCTACCGACAGGCAGTCCAAGAGACGAAACGCCTTCGTGACGAGGCGGGCTTGAGATCCAGTGTCCGCGGACAGCGGCACATGGATTCATTGACGGTGCCCTTCACGGTATCGGCGCGCACGGTCCTCTGCACCTGAAGGGACGCGCGTGAGGCCGGGGGCCAGAATTGCTGCTGGAAACCCGATAGGCTAAGCTGGCATCAGCGCCAGGGGGTGGCCCTGCTTCCTCCCCCCCTCCCCTTCGCCCCTGGACGACAGAGGCTCTGCTGGCGGTGATGACCATGGCCGACGCTGAAACCTGTCCCCACTGCAGGACGCCGTTTCCTGCAGGCGCAACAGCCGCGACCGCCATCCGCTGTCGATCGTGTGGGGGTGACGTCGCCGTCACCGACGTCACCCAGGTCACGATCGTCGCGCGTTCCCCAGGTGGTGTCCACAGAGCCTGTGGTCAGATCCAGTTCTCGAAGGGGTTTCTCGGTCTCTATCGTATCGTCTCCGTGCTGGGAAGCGGCGCGATGGGGACGGTGTTCTCTGCCGAGCAGCTCTCGATCCGACGACCGGTGGCAATGAAGTTCCTCACCGCCCCGTTCGATCCCGACCTGATGGCACGCTTCATCCGCGAGGGCAAGGTCATGGCCCGGGTGAGGCATCCTCACGTGATGTCCGTCTACGAAAGCGGGACGGAGGGGGGCCACCCGTACCTGGTGATGGAGTTGATGGACGGCGGCTCTCTGGGTGATCACCTCAGGGCGAAGGGAACCCTTCCGTGGAAAGAGGCCGTGGCTGTCGCAGCGAAGTGTCTGGAGGGCCTCGGGGCCTGCCACGAGCAGGGGATCATCCACCGGGACCTGAAGCCGGAGAACATCCTCTTCACCGGATCCGGAGAGCCGAAGATCGGTGACTTCGGGATCGCCAGACTCTTCGAGGGTGACCAGAGACTGACACAGACGGGGGAACTGATAGGCACTCCCCGCTACATGCCTCCGGAGGTCTTTCGAGGAGAGGTGGCTACGGCCTCGACGGACCTGTATTCGATGGGGATCGTTCTGTACGCGATGATCTCGGGTCAACCACCGTTCTCCGGCCCCAGCTTCGTGGAACTGGCCAACGCCCATCTGTCTCAGACACCTCCACCGTTACCAGCCCAGGCCGGTGTTCCGAGGTCCGTTGCGAATGTCCTGATGGCAGCCCTCTCGAAGACGCCGGGTGGCCGGCCGACTTCGGCGGCCGACTTCGCCCAAGCCCTGCAAGTGGCCGCCTTCAGGAGAGCCACGGGCCCGAAATCTCCGCATGCCCCGAAGATGGCATCGGCGACGACGCAAGGGCATTCCCTGAAGTCAGCTTCGAACGTAGGTCTGGGGATCGCGTGTCTCCTGGTCCTGGCCGTTCTGGTGTGGATGGGGCGTACTGGTGCTCGGTCTCCCACGCGACAGACAGCATCAGCCTCCCCCGGGTCAATCGTCCCCCGACCAGTGGAGCCTCAATCTCCGACAGGGTCTGCCCTGCCACGTGTGAGCCGCACCGCTTTCAGGGAATCACCGTCGGCCTTCTCTCCCTCACGGACGCCGAACATCGGACCACCTCTGCCTCCCGCGGGACTGAAGCTCCGCGGAAAGAACGCCCGGGGATACTGGGAGGCGACGTGTGATGCGGACGGGGCGGTGATGGTCCTGGTCCCGGCCGGAGAGTTCTTCATGGGGTCGGAGAAGGTGGGCGAAAGCGACGAGCATCCGAAGCACCGGGTGTATCTGGACGCGTTCTACATGGACAAGACCGAGGTGACGAATCGGAGGTACCAGGAGTTCGTGCAGGCCACCGGGCATCAGCAACCTGGACTGAAGGGTGAGGCGCGATTCAACGAACCGGACCAGCCAGTCGTGGGCGTGAGCTGGGACGACGCTGTGGCGTATTGCAGGTGGGCGGGAAAGGAGCTCCCCACCGAGGCTCAGTGGGAGAGGGCTGCAAGAGGAGGGCTTGAGGGGAAGAGGTATCCGTGGGGAAACGAGGATCCAAAGGGCAGAGCCTGCTTCGGTCTCGATGGACTGACCGGCCGGCCCGGACCGGTGGCCACCCTCTCTGCGAACGGATTTGGCCTGCACGATATGGCCGGGAACGCATGGGAGTGGTGCGCTGACTGGTACGCTGGGGGCTACTACGGCACAAGCCCACGTCAGAATCCAACAGGACCTCCACAGGGCACGGAGCGCGTGGTTCGCGGTGGGGCTTTCCATGGCCCTGACAACGGCTTGCTGTGTGCTGCCCGGCACCGGGCCGATCCGGCAGGCAGGTACCTCAACTACGGATTCCGCTGCCTCAGATCGGTCGGGTCCCCACAAGCCGTGCCATCGGCTGGACCGGAGATCCAATCATCACCACCATCCTCGCCCGATGCATCGAGTGTCTTGGCGACACCGTCGTCCAGCCCGGTTGCTTCCCCGTTGGGGGGTCCCGGGCACTCACTGATTCCGTTGGGCAGAAATCCCCAAGGCCTCGAGGAGTATCGGAGTGAACCGGATGAGGCCGTGATGGTGATGATCCCGGCGGGGGAGTTCTTGATGGGCTCGGCCAACGGCACAAGCGATGAGAAGCCAGTCCACAGAGTGTACCTGGATGCGTTCTTGATCGACAAGCACGAGGTCACGAACAGCATGTACCGGAAGTTCACGGGTGCCACCGGGCACCCGGAGCCAAGCTACTCGGATGACCCGGGGCGCAGCCAGCCTGAGCAGCCGGTGGTGGGCGTGTCTTGGGACGATGCTGTCGCGTTCTGCAAGTGGGCCGGGAAGCGGCTGCCAACGGAGGCCGAATGGGAGAAGGCTGCTCGCGGAGGGTTGGTCGGAGCGTTCTACCCCTGGGGGGACGAAAGGCCGGAGGGGAAGGCGTGCTGTAACGACGGCAAGACGGAACGGGCCGCCAAGGTGGGCAGCTACCGCCCGAACGGGTACGGTCTTCACGACATGGCTGGAAACGCTTCGGAGTGGTGTTCGGACTGGTACGACGCAGGGTGGTACGTGAACAGCCCGCTCAACAACCCGACCGGGCCGAAGCAGGGCGACTTCCATGTTCGCCGGGGTGGGTCGCGGTCGAGCTACGTCTTCGGCCTGCGCTGTTCGACCCGCGAGGGCGACGACCCGACGGGGCGGAGCCGGGGCATCGTCCTGTCGAGGTGGGGCGCCGACCTCGGCTTTCGGTGCGCCAGGTCTTTGCTCCGCTGAGGCGCAGGTGCCTCTTCCGGTCCTTCGCCTCTCCGTCTCAGGAACCGCGCAAACCTCCTGACCGAGTCCTCGGTCGCCTTGTCCAGGCCCACGCCGAAACCTGGACGTCAGGAGTTACTCGGAACGTCGAGCATGCGCTTCACCGAGCGTCTACCTTCCTCCTTTCGGCCGAGAAGATCGCGATGTTCGTCGCCATGCGGGTGTCACCCGTGCGGGCGTACCGAACTCTCACGCTGGCGCCCGCCGCGACATCGGCAAGGCCCCTGACGGCATCTCGCTGGTGGATCCTCGTGGTCGCGGTCACGGTGAAGGTCAGTTCCCTGGCGACCATGACCACGATCCTCTTGCCCACGACATCGACGAGCCTGACCACGCCGACCTTGGTCTGTGCAGCCGGCCTCTCCCTGCCCGGCTGCGCGGAGGCGGGCAGCCCGCAGAGCAATGGCACCATCAGGACGGCGCACACGAGCACGGCATTCTTCTTCATCGAGAGCTCTCCTCGTCCGGCCCGCAGAATTCCACCGTGGATTCGATTCAGCTTGCAGCCCGTACCGGGCCGCAGCATGGAGCACGCTGTCTCGGCACCCGTGCTGCTGGTTCTCGACCCCGACCGGGTCTCCCCGGATCTCGGTTTCGAGTGCGAGGTGGGGAGAGTGGCCCGTTCACGCGTGGTGTGGGGCCGGCTCACCCACGGTCCCAGCGCACGTCCACGATGTCCCGGATCTCGAGCGCGAGAGGCGGAGCATGCTCCGCCGTCCGGAGCGTCACCCAGCGGAAGTCCAGCTCGAGAACCGTCGCGCTCCAGGACCTGGCAAACGGCCTCCATGGCTCGAACCGGTCCACCACCGACAGCTCCAGTCGACGGCGCTCGTCGCGCGCCAGCTCGAGAATCTCGCGCAGCCGTGGATCTCGCTTTCCGGGCCACCAGACCGGTAGCTCCGCCCCCGTAGCGCCGCGGGCCACCCGGACACCCTCGTGGAGCAGGCCGTACCGCAGCAGAGCCGTCAGGGCGAGCGCCTCCCGGGTCAGCCGCTCCGGGTCCACGGCGAGCCTGGCCCGGAAGGGCGCCCGCTCCGGATCCGCCGGGTCCGCGCGGAAGTTGACGCTGGCGCGACAGACCTTCGCCAGGGACAGAGCCACCGCGCGACCCGCGCGGCTCCGGGTGGTCCGCCCGGCGGGCATCAGCTCGATGCAGCGTCTCTCGTCGACCAGGCCCGACCACTCGGCGGGCCCGTGGACGCGATGGCCAGCGATCTCCTCGAACCGTTCCAGCGCCGATCGCAGGCTCCTCGCATCGGGATTCTCCAGGAGCGTGATCTGGAGAGAGGCGGCATCGACCACGGCCACCTGGAGAGGCGCACCGGGCTCCCCGGTGAAGTGGACCACGGCGCGGCGCGGCGGGTCGGGGCGGAGCGCCCGGACGCGAACCCGCTCGGCTCGAGCCCGGTCCGCGGCCTCGAACGCCAGCCGCTCCTCCTCCGCTCGCCGACGACGTTGCATCGCCGGAATCCCGATGCTCCGGACCGCCTTGCGCATCGCCGCCAGGGCCTCGCCTTCGGTGACGAGCTCGAGCAGACCGTCCTCGCAGGACATCAGGAGGTCGCTCCCTGACATCCCGAGCAACTTCTCCTCGTGGAGGTAGAAGACGTTCAGCGCCTTCAGGCGTCGGACGAGCTCCGGGGTCGCCAGCGGGCGCCCCGCCGAGTCGATCAGGGCGGCAACGGCACGCTTGAGCGAGAACGAGATCAGCGAGATCCCGCGGAGGGCGGCATCGACCTCCTCCTCCGAAAGTGGAACGTCCGGCCCTGGACCGGGTTCCACCGGGGCCGGATCGACGCCCCGGTCCGGGATCGCCTGCGGGCCGGGAGGAGACACGTCGACCCGAAGGTCGCGGAGAACGATCCTCAGTTCCGTGCAGTACAGATCGAGCGCGTAGGCGCCCGCGAGCGTCCGGTAGATGGGGAGGCCTCCCTTCCAGGCCTTGACGATCGACTCCTCGAGGTCTCCGTGGCGCGTCAGTCGACCGGCACCCGCACGCCGGAGCTGGGCCGCGAGCTCCTCCAGCGTCGCCGGTGTACCGCGTTCGAGCAGCGCCACGACCATCAACTGGTGCAGATTGACCGATCTTCCCGACCGGAGGATGTCATCGGGGGAAGGAGGCGCGATGCCGAGCACGTCGCACCATTTCCGCCGCCCGCAGGAGCCGACGGGCCCACCGGCCCCTTGCGCCGCGGCCGCCGGCCCCGGCCCCTGGTTCCCGGCACCGGCCAGGCCCGGCACCTCCGGGTCCACCGCCGCTTCGATGAGCTCCCGCATCCACGCGGCCGCGTCCCGGCCGCCGAGCACCAGGCCCGAAGCCGGGAGAGGTTCCAGCCGCGTGAGCGGGACCGGTTCGAGCCGTTCCGCCGCGGCCTCGGCGACGCCGGCGGGCTCTCCGTGGTAGCCGGCCACCGACCAGAGTCGGGCGGCCGCGGCCGTCCGGAGCCGTTCTCCTCGGCTCGCGGCCGCCGCGAGATCTGCCTCGCGGACGCCCAGCCACCGCAGCTGTTCCGGCAGGCGGGGCGGCAGCCATTCGAGCAGGTGCTCGATCACCGTCACCGCATGGCCACAGGTGAACGGGCGAGCCGGGGCGCACGAACAGCGGGCGACCAGGATCCCGTGCGCTTCCCGGTCGCCGGGAAGCACCGCGTTCCGCAAGAGAGGAGAGGCGTGGCCCTGGACCATTTCCAGAGCCACCTCGTCGTCTTCGGACGATCCCCGCCGGGCGCCTCGAGCCAGGCCTCGAGGATGCCGGCCACCACTCTCTCCACCGACACCTGGCCAGTCACGGAGCCGTCGAGCCTCCGGAGCCCGTCGACGCTGGCGCGGTCGAAGCCCCGCGCGCGAACCAGAAGGGTCTTCACTCGCTCTCCTCGCCGGCACCGAGGCGGACCAGATCGACCAGGGCCTCGTCATCGAGATCGCCGACCCACCGGTCGCCCTCGACGAGCAGATCTCCGGCGAGGCCTCGTTTCCGTTCGATCAGGGAATCGATCCGTTCCTCCAGCGTGCCAACGCAGACCAGCTTGCGCACCTGGACCGGATGTGCCTGCCCGAGCCGATGGACACGATCCGAAGCCTGGTCCTCCACCGCCGGATTCCACCACCGGTCCAGGTGGACGACGTGGCGGGCCGCCGTCAGATTGAGGCCGGTGCCACCGGCCATCAGGGTCGCCACGAGCACGGGGTGGAGACCGTCCTGAAAGGCCTGGACGATCGCGTCCCGCTCCGGACGGTCGAGCCCTCCGTGGTAGACGAGGACCGCTCGCCCCGTCAGGCGCGCGATGCGATCCGCCACCAGCTCGGCCATGGCCCTGAACTGAGTGAACACCACGATCGCCTCTTGTGCCTCGACCGCCTCCTCGACCAGTACGTCGAGGGCGTCCAGCTTGCCCGAGGTCGCCTCGCCTGCGACATCTGAGTCCGGGAGCAAGGCGGGATGATCGCAGACCTGTTTCAATCGAAGCAGCAGCTCGAAGATCGCCACCTGTCGCGCGGCTCCACGGGTCTCCACGGTCTTCGCCAGTCGTGCCTCGAGGACGGCCTGGTAGCAGGCCGCCTGGGTCACGGTCAGACGGCACAGCACCACCATCTCCTCTCGAGGCGGAAGGTCCGGCGAGACAAGGGGGTCGCTCTTTCGACGGCGCAGCAGGAAGGGCGCGACCCGGTTCCGGAGCTCCGTCGCCCTGTCCTGGTCCTGCCCCTTGTCCAGGCGATCTCCGTACCGCCGCCGGAACTCCGCGGACGACCCGAGCAGGCCCGGATTCAGGTAGTCCAGCAACGCGAACAGGTCGGCGCTGCGGTTCTGGATCGGAGTGCCGGTCAGGGCGAGACGGAACCGCGCGGGCAGGACCCGGCATGCCGCGGCGCCCTGGGTGGCCAGGCTGCGCACCGTGTGGGCCTCGTCGAGGATCACGCGATCCCAAAGCACTCGAGCCAGGTCCTGCCGGTCCCGGACCATCACGCTGTAGCTTGTGATCAGAAGGTCGCACTCCTCGACCACCGCCAGGACATCGCTCTCCCGGGCTCGCCGGGGGCCATGGTGAACCGCCACGCGGAGCCCCGGGGCGAACCGCGAGGCCTCCCGTTCCCACTGGGTGATGACTGCCGTCGGCACCACCAGGAGCGCTTTGCCACGCCGGCCGTTCCTTTCGGTCCCGACCAGCCAGGCAAGCACCTGTACGGTCTTTCCCAGCCCCATGTCGTCGGCGAGGCACGCCCCAAGCACCAGCGGCTCCATGCCCTGGATCCAGGCCACGCCCCGGGCCTGGTAGGGTCTGAGCGTGCCCTCGAAGCCGTCGGGAGCGACGCTTGGCTCCGGAGGCGCAAGGCCCCGAGCATTCCGAAGGCGCACCATCCAGTCCGCCATGTCGGGCGGGTCGAGTGTCACCCTGGCTGCGAGCCGCCCGGCTCTCTCGAGGGCCGCGCGGAGGGTCATCGTGGTCGAAGGTGCCGCCGCAGGCGGCAGCGCCTCGATCTCGGTCCAGAGGTCGGGACCGACATAGAAGTACTGCCCTTGCCATTCGACCAGGGGCCGGTGCGCATCGACCAGCGCCCGGAAGGCCTCGAGGCTCATCGTGGTTCCGCCAAGGGCGACCTGCCAGTCGAACCGGCAGAGAGCGTCGAGTCCGAGGAGGGGCCCACCCGGATCGACGACCGGCTCCAGCCGGGGTACGAGGCGGATCGACAGACGATCCGGGCGCCAGGACGGAGGGCCCAGGACCTGCGGCTCCGGGAGCTCCTGCGGAGGCCTCTTGACGGTCCCGGAGACCCGTCGGTACAACCGGGCGGCGACCTGTGCGTCGAGAGTTGTCCGGCCATGCCGCAGCAGATCGCGGGACGCAAGCGGGTCCCCGGCGAGCTCGGGCGGCAGCTGGATCGCGTCGAGATCGAACCGGTCCGCCCCCACGATCGCGTTCAGCTGGGGGGAGGCCCATCCTCTCGGCACGGTGAGCCGGAGCCCGGAGGCCAGCTCGCGTGTGTTTCCGTCGGGCTCCAGGAGCACTGCTGCGATCGGACACCGGGGCCCGGCCGGGGTGGCGTAGGGTTCCCCGATCGCGAGCGACACGCAGGCGGCGGCGCGCCGATCCGACCCCATCAGGGCCGCGTGGTAGCCGCTCACGTCGCGCGCCAGCTTCTCGAGGGCCGCGACGTCGCCGGTCAGCGGGCCCGCGGGTCCGGCGAGCCCCGCAAGCCAGGACGCCAAGGCACTGTCGGCGGCCGGCGTCGTGGAGGCCGGCAGGCGGCCATCGCTTCGGGCCTTCGCGAGTCGGCGGCGCATGCAGGCGTCGACCAGGTCCTCGAGCACCACGTGCGCGACCATCGCCCTCGCCGTGCACGGATCCGCCGGATCCTGCCACTCCCGGGCGACCTGCGGCAGGGCCCAGATCGCCGCTCCCGCGCTGGGCGGGAGCGCCCGGACCAGCCGCTCGAGACACTCCGTGTCCTGGAAGTGGTCCGGGCGGGGGACCCACCGTGGGAAGAATCGGTCCTGGTACCGCTCGGCAAACGGCGCGACGCGCCCCTGCGCGCAGAGGCGTTCGCCGAACGACGAGAGCCGGTCCAACGCGATCAGCGCCGCGTCTGCGACGAACCGGGTGGACAGACCGCTCCGGAGTGCGGCCAGCGCCGCCGCCGAGTCTGGCCCCGGGACCTGGACGAGCTGGATCTCGACCCGGACCGACCTGCCGGCCGGGGCCAGGACACACTCCGTGTCGATTTCCGGCGGCGCCATGGGCATGCCTTGCCCATCGGCGGGGAGGAGCAGCTCCAACGGGCTCTCGTCGAGGCGAGCCGCCGGGACGAGCTCGACGACGCTCGCGTGGAGGGCGGGGGCGGGGACGGCGAACCGATGGGTACCGTTTTCACCGGACCTCTGCGCTCGATCCTCCGCCCAAAGGCCCAACCCGCACCCGGGAATCCAGAGTGCGTGAAGCACGGCCTTGAGCTCCGCCTGGCCAGATCCGGTCATCAAGACCAAGCATACCGCACACGGCCATCGAGGGTCGCGAGAACGCCATGCGTGATGTCTCCGGCACGTTCTCGCTGCGCCCGGTCACGTTCCCTGCCACGCCGTTCGGCCGTCGCATGGCGGCCTACGCCGCGGCCACAGTGTTCGACAGGTTGGCCGGACGCAGGAAGGTGACCTTCGATGAATTCGAGCGTGCGCTGTCGCCCGGGTGGGGGTCGGGCCCAGGCGATGGCGCCCTGGCCGGCCTCACGGAGAGGCTCGATCCGGGCCTCGCCAGCGCGCTCAGCGTGATGTTCCGGACCGGCCGCCCTTCGCGGCTGCCGTCCGGCCTGATCGACCGGTACCTGAAGTCCACAGGTGGGCTTTCACTCGCGCGCACGATCTGGATCGTCGCCTGGCTGGCAGAGCGCGGTGCGATCGACACCGAGCTGTCCCACGTGGTGCGGACCCTCTCGGCCTGGATTCCCTCCCGCCTGCGGACGTGCGCGCTCGCCGCTGCCGACGTACCTGGCGGTCCCCGCCTCGCGGCGATCTGCCTCAGACCAGAGCACGACGACGCCCGAGTACTCGCCGAATTGACGGAAGGGCTCTTCATGAGAGGCAGAGATGCCGACGCCGAGAAGGTGGCGCTCGCCTGCATTCGAAGCGTTCCGGCCGGCCAGCCGGCGCCCCACGCGCTGTTCAGGGCGCTTGCGTTCGTGCGCGGCTCGGGCCCTGCACTCGCGGAGTGGGTGACGCGGGCGAATGTGTCCCCGCAGCAGAGACGCTCGTGGCCGCTCGACAAGGTCACCGACTGGCACGCCGCCGAGCACGGAGGCCTTGCCAGGTTCCGGCCGGTCCGTCGCTGACGCTGTCGGCACCGCTGTCCCGGCGAGGCTTCAGGATCTCGGTGGTCGGCGGTCTTACGAGGCGCGGGCCAGCTAGCTGAGGCTGCTCGCGACTCAGGGCCCAGGGCGGTACACCGAGACATGCGACGGGCTCCTGGCCGTGAAGGGCTGGCGATGCCAGCCCTCCCAGCGGGCGTGCAGCCGGAGGCCAGCTAGGCGCGCCATCAGATCGAGCTCCGACGGCCAGGCGTACCGGATCTGCACCGGGCAGAGGCGCACGCCGGAAGGCTCGATCAGCACGTGCTGGGTCACGACACGCTGATCGACCGGATCGTGGCGCGAGAGGTCGATGATGACGCGGTCGACCTCCACCCGGGAGGTCTGGGTGTTCTGGCCCCCTGCAAACCGCGCGGGGTCCGGAACGAAGGCCTCGATGACGAACGCACCCCCCGGCTCCAGGTGATGGGCCACGGAGGCAAAGCAGCGGATCTGCGCCTCCTGGGAAGGAAGGCCGAAGAACGTGTTGAACACCACGTAGACCAGGGAGAACCGGCCCTCCACCCTGACCTCCGCGAAGTCCCCGATCGAGATAGGTATCGTGGCCCCGCCGGGCCTTGCCTTCAGACGCTCGACCATGGCGGCTGAGGAGTCGATGCCGTGGACCGTGACGCCCCGGGCGGCCAGCGGCACCGCGATCCTCCCGGTGCCGATGCCCAGCTCCAGGGCAGAGCCGCCCGCCGCCAGCTCGGCCAGGGTGGCCACGGTCGTCTCCACGTCTGACATCCTCTCGTAGAGATCGTCGTAGATGTCGGCGATCCGCTCGCCGTAGGTCGCGGGGTCGTACGATTCCATCGATTCTCCTCCCGGCGATCCGGCCGATCCTGCACATGCTGCTGGACCTGCTCATGGTGCCACGGGTCGGCCGGAAGGTCCAGGGCGGACTGACAGCTACGGGCGGAAGATGATTGCCAGGCAGTTCGAGAACTGCGCGGAGTTCGAGGCGGCTCGCAAGGCCCTGGAGGCCGGCTGTCGTCTGGAAGACCTGGTCATGGTGGCCTGCCGGACCGAGGACCTGGCGATCGTCAAGGCGTGCCATGACTGTGGCGCCTACAAGAACGAAGGCCACCCTGTCCGCAGGAGCACAGAGCAGAGCCAGGATGGCCTCACTTTCCAGATGAACGCGAGGCAGAGATTGATCGTCGAAGGGGCGCTTCAGGCGACAGATATCCAGATAGACTCGCCCAGCTTCATTGTGCCCGATCCCGACGATTCTCGCCGTACCCCGGGGCGGCTCCGAATTCGAACCGCCGACCACCTGGCCCGCCCCGTCGACGGTGTAGTCGAGCATGCTCGCGATTGCGGAGCGATCTCACACCTCGGCGTCCGGGATCACCTCGGGCTCCGCCCAGTGCGCCACGTCGAGCTGGCTCGCCACCAGATGCAGCAGATCGGCCGGGGTCGGGAGCGCAAGCTCGACGATCTTGTCTTTGCCCTGGATGACGATGCAGTCGAGCGGCGAAGCCCCTGGAAACGCCTTGGTATAGACGAACATGCCGCCCGTCCTGTGGACCCTCCACCTGATGGTGCCGGCCTTCGCGCTGTCACTCATCTTCCCTACCGCCTCGAACGGTCATCACCCGGCCCCCGGGCTTCCGCCAGCGATGATCGGTGCGACACGCGGTGGACGCCCGGGTACCCCCTTTGCCCGAGTCGCCTCAATATACGCCAACCGGTCTCGGATGGGAAGGGGCTCCTTCCGGAGCGGGCAGAAAACGCGCGGATCACGTTCTCTCGTGCGACCGGACTCGAGACGGGACGCCAGCTCCCTCCGCCAAGGCGCTCCAGCTGGTGAACGCGTACCAGTCCCGAGCTCGACCTTCACGGATCGAAGGGTGACGAGGCCGAGAAGACGACCCTGGAGCAGATCCGAACGTGTCAGGCCAGGGGTATGACGACGTGCATCGTGATCACCGGCCGCGGGAGGGAGGCCGGGCCGAAGGTGAGCCGCGGCTGCGCTGGACGACGAGGACGACGAACCACCTGGAGATCGGGGTCCGGCCATGGCAACTACCTCGTCACCGCCCCGGGGGTGGCAACGCAGGCGCGGACGGCCGAGCGAAGCTGATCCAGCGGGACCGGCTCGCATACTCCCGGGACCCAGGGCGGCTGGAGAGGGCACACGAGGCGATAGCCGATGCAACCCCAGGCCACCAGGAGCAGCAGACCCGAGCGCCAGCCCGGCCAGACCCGGTGGGCCCCGCTCGCCCCCAGAAACAACACGGACTGGATCGAGATCGCGATCAGGCCGCTCGGGCCCACCCCGCGGGCGGCCAGCGCGAAGAGGCCCGTCGTCAGGACCAGCGATCCCAGGACGAACCCGTCGATCTGCCGGCAAGCCTGAGCACCGAGAGAGGTCCCCGCTCCCCCCCACCGGGCTCCCACGAAGAAGAATGCTGCGACCAGGAGGACGATGGTCGGAACGGGCGGGCAGCGAAAGGGGCCTCCCGCGGCGTCCTCGGGGGGGGGCTCGCATGGGAGAGCGCTCACTCCCTTCGGGAGCTCCACGTCGTGCAACCAGACCGTGGCGACGGACACACCGCGGTACGATCGGATCGGCATGTACCCCCGGCCGGACTGGGCCGCCTCGAACACAGGCCCGGGACCGAACGCTGCGGTCACTCGCTTCTTCAGCCCCGGATGCCGGGCCTTGAACTCCTCGTCGACGAAGTCGACCAGATCGCTCGGATAGAGGAAGAGCAGCACCCGCTCCCCCTCGTCGGCCCAGGTCACGTCGCACATCCAGGTCGGCTGGGCCAGGTAGCGGAGGCTTCGGAGGGAGGGAGGGCCCTTGAGAATCTCCTCGGCCCGGACCTCGGCGAACCTCACGCCGTCCACCCTGGTGACGTCCGTGACCTTGCCGATCACTATGGCCGGACAGCCCTTGGCGAGCGCCTCCAGGGTGGTCGGCATCACCTTGGCCTCCGCTGGCACGGCGGACGGCCCCGTGACCAGGGCAAGGGTGGCGAGAATCGTCACCCAGAGAACGCTCGACCTCCGGCGGGGCGCCCGCTGCGTGGGGGCCCGGAAGAACTCGACCTCGCTCCCGGGGGTCGACGCCGGGTCCGTGGCCAGGAGAATCTTTAGAAGCGTCATCTACCCGCACCTGCCTCTCTGTGGGTACGCAAGTATGACATGGAGGGGGACCCCGGGTTCCGACGTTTCCGGGGGCAGGCACCGGCGGCGAGAGTATCCTTGCAGGACGGAGCGTGATCGCCGTGGGCGCAGTGACCCGGTACCCGTGGAGCGGGCGAACGGATTCACCGGCGCCGTCGTGGACCAGATGCGGCTCTTTCCCGTACGACCGTCCCTGCCTGGATGTTCACAGACGTTGCCGCAAAGCGCGTCGCGCTCAGGGGAGGTCCGGAGGTCTGCCGACTGCGGCGAACTTGCCTCCACGATGGTATGCTGGACTCGGTCCAGTCGCAGCAGACGGGCCCACCCGACCGACGGTGCGCGGCCCGAAGCGAGGCCTTCGCGGATCGGCCCCGATCGGCTCGCCGAGAGCCGGAGAGTCCACCCGTGCGTCACGAACCACGGGAGAGAGGGAACGAGTGAACGAGGATCGGTCCAAGGCGTCGGCCCATCGCAAGCCCGGACGCAGAGGCGCTCCGGCCCTTCCACCCCTCTGTCCCACGCAGCGGGCCTCGCTGGATCGCCTTCTCGCGCTCTGGCCCTGCTCCGACGTGTTCGTTCTCTGGGCACGATCAGGCCTGGGCCGGACCACCGTGCTCCGGACGCTTGCGGGTGAGGTGCCAGGCTCCCTCGTGATGGACGTCTCGAAGTGGTTTCTCGCGATGAGGCGCGAGCATCCCCTCCAACTCGAGGAGGCCTTCGTGGAGCAGGCGATCGCCCAGCTCAAGAGGTGTGACGCGCTCCTCGTGGACGACCTCGATCGAATCACGTGCCCATTCGGCGAGTGCAACCACTACTATCCGCGGCGAGGACTCGATCGACCGGCTCTTCTCACGCTGCTCGATGTCGCGGCTCGGCTGAAGAAGAAGCTGGTCTTCACCGATGTCGGAAAGGTCAACGAGGTCGTGGACGCCCGTTGCCTCTACGTCGGGTGGGACCGGCTGACGGTGGAAGACTATCGCACCCTGTTCGACTCCTACCTCGGCGCGAAAGGCGCAGGAGTCGACCTTCGTCGGGTGTTCGAGTTCGCATCCAAGCTGACCATGCACCAGATCCGGGGCTCGCTCGACGTCCTGAAGCGAGAGGAGGGAGTCACGACGGAGCGCGTGCTCACGTACCTCGAGCAACTGAAGATGGCGTCCAACGTCCACGTGAGCTCGATCCGGCCCGTCGCTCTGGAGGACCTCAAGGGCGTGGATGACGTGTTGGAGGGGCTGCACCGGTACATCATCAACCCCCTTCAGGAGCAGGACCTCGCCCGGAAGTACGCCGTCCGACTGAAGCGGGGGATCCTGCTGTTCGGCCCGCCCGGCACCGGCAAGACCACTGTCGGGAGAGCTCTGGCGCATCGCCTCAGGTCGAAGTTCTTCAGGATCGACGGGACCTTCATCACACGGACCTCCTCCTTCTACCAGAGAGTCTCCCGCGTCTTCGAGGCCGCCAAGGACAACGCCCCGTCGCTGATCTTCATCGATGACTGCGACACCATCTTCGAGGACAACGACGAGTTCGGGCTGTACCGGTACCTCCTCACGATGCTGGACGGGCTGGAGTCCGAGGACATGGCCGGAGTGTCGGTGATGATGACGGCCATGAACGTGGCCAGCCTGCCTCCGGCGCTCATACGATCAGGACGCATCGAGCTCTGGCTGGAGATGAAGAAGCCGGACCAAGGCGCCCGGGAGCAGATCCTGGCCGGCCGTGTCACCGGGCTTCCGGGCCTGACCGGCAACCTGGATCTGACCGCAGTCGCCGCGGCCACCGAGGGGTTCACCGGCGCGGATCTGAACCGGCTGGCAGAGGACGCGAAGGCGTTCCTGTTGGAGGAGCTGACTGCCGGGCGGCCCATCGACGAACTGACCCGGTTCTTCCTGATGGCGGCAGAGGAGGTCCGGCGCAACATCGAGATCGTCCAGGCGGCTACCCGCGAAGCCGAGGCGCGCGCCATCCCCCGGATGCCGGACCCCTTCGCCCGGTTCAGAAGCTGGGGATCGTCAGACGGCGATGAGAATCCACCGGGGGCGTAGGGCGCGGAAGGGCCTCGAGCCGTTCCGGGACTCTGACTCGGAGGGTCTCCGGATGCGGTCGCGCGTGGAGGTGGGCGGTGCTGCAGGTGCTGGGTGGCGTCGGATCGTGGGTGTGGTTCGCAGCCAAGTGCCTCCTGGTCTTGGTGGCGCTCCTGGTCCTGCTCTGCGTGATTCAGGGGATCGCGGAGCGATGGGCGCGGTGGTGGTACGGCAGGTTCTCCGATCGGTTCCATGCGGCGCTGCGAGCGCTCGCGCAGGGCGACGACGAGATGGCCGCCCGGGAGCTCGAGAGGAACATCGCCGCCCTCGGGGAGTGGCGGTGCACGAGATGGTTGTGCGGCGCCTTCACGGAGACCGGCACGCTGCCTTCGATCGGCGCGAGCTCCGTGCTTCTCCGGTGGATCTCGATCAGACGTGGAGAGAGCGAGCGCGCTCGCGCTCGCGCGGCGGCAGAGCGACTCGATCGGGCCGTCGGGAGCTTCGGCACCTGTTCGGCCCAGCGGGCCGTCGCGGAGCACCTCGCGGGACTCGGCTCGCTTGCCGAGGGCCGCGATGCGGCCGTCCTTGATGCCGACGTCGGCCTTCACGATACCCCAGTGGTCGACGATCAGCGCATTGGTGATGACGGTGTCGACGGCGCCCTGTTTGTTGGTGAGCTGCGACTGCCCCATACCGTCGCGGATCACCTTGCCGCCGCCGAATTTCACTTCCTCGCCGTAGTGCGTGTAATC
>JACQZM010000593.1 GCA_016213885.1 Candidatus Rifleibacteriota bacterium
GTAGTTCGCCCAGGGCTCGCCACCCTTCTTCAAGTCGTGGAGCAGCAGCGCCGCGAGGATCTCGTCGCGCTGCTTCCCCTTCACCTTGTAGTAGTCGCACAGGAGCTCGCCGAACACCACGTCGCGCAGCGAGTGCAGCGCGAGCCCACCCGGGTTGATCTCGTCGGCCGGGTGGTGCTTCCCGGAGCTCGACGAGGGGGCCTGGAAGAACTCCGCCGGAGCGGCGGCCACCGCCTTCTCGGTCGCGGAGCGGATCGTCGCATCCTTGATGTAGGCCAGGCCGGCCTTCATGTACGCCTTGGTGTTGGCGGTCACGGTCTGGCTCCGGTCCGCGGCGATCTTCCGTCGGAACGCCGTCCGGGCTCTCTGGTCTTCCGGAGCGGGCGTGTACACGATCTCCTTCCGCTTCGCGAGCCAGGTCGCCAGCTTCTCGAACCCCTTCTCGAGCTGGGCCTTGTCGGTCACTCCGGGGAAGAACTGGACCCCGGTGAACGGGCTCCCGTTGCCCTGTCCGTCGGTGTTGTGGTACCGGACCAGGCTGGCCACGACCTCCTTGGCCATGCCTTCCGGAGTCGCCTCGGGGCCCTCCACCGGTTCGCCGTCATCGGGTCGCGGCGGCTTCACGACCACGCCCGCGGTGTCCAGAATCTCCTTGAGCTTCGCGGCGAGCTGTCCGCCCTCGCCGTCCGTGCCGAACGTGGCCACCATGCGCTGGCACACCAGCCGGGCCCCGTTGGACACCAGCTTGAACCTCGGGTCGTTGCTCTGCTGAGCCTTCTCGATCACGGCCACGAACTCCTTGACCGCGGCGAGCTTGTTGTACTCGATGTCGTCGTACAGGCTCGACTGGACGTCGCGCATCAGGTACTCCAGGTCCCTGGCGCTCTGGGGATCGCTGGCGTTCAACAGCTTGTCCATCATCTGGACGTTCTCCAGGGCCGACCTGAACAACCAGATGATCGGAAGGCTGGCGAGAGCCTTCAGCTCTCCGGACTTGTCGGAACCTCGGATGTAGAGGCAGGTCTTCCCGGTGTGAACGTCGGCGGCGAGACGCATCGCCTTGATCCGGAGCGTCATCTTCGAATCGGGCCCGCTGGCGGCCAGGTTCGCGCTGTCCGCCACCAGCACCTGCACCTTCTCGGTGTGGTGGGCCGACGGCAATCGCTCCTCGAGCCGGAACTCCACGGCCCCGCCGTCTCCGTCCCTCTTGCCCTCGACGTCTTTGGCGGAGTTGATCTTCCAGGCGTACGGCAGATTGACCTCCACGGACTTCATGGCCACTCCACCGGAGTCGATGAACACGTCGAAGTGCTGTTCCCTCCCGACGCCGTTGAGACCGCGCGGCTTGGTCGTCGCCGCTCCTGCGTCCCTGCGCTTGAACAGCTTGACGACCTCGTCACGGTACCTCTTGGCGATGGCCCCGTCGTGGATCACGATGATGTTCTCCACGTTGCCCTTGAAGCCGGAGCTGGAAGCGTTGGCCGACCCGGTGATGACCACCGGATCGTCCCCGTCCGCGTCGACGACGAACAGCTTGTGGTGGAGCTTGCCCTTGGGATCGTCGCCGATGCAGAACGGGACCGCCTTCTCGGCCAGGGTCCCGATCTGGTTGAGCGGCATCAGCTCGCCGTAGACCATGGCGTAGTCGATGACCGCCTTCACCTCGAGACCGGCCTCCCGCTTGGCCGCCAGCACGTTGGCCACCGTGGCGCTGAAGAACGCGAACTGCGCCATGTGGATCGACTTCCTGGCAGCGGTCAACAGCTCCACGATCTTGTCCTGCGTGCCCTGGAACCGCGGCTGGAAGAAGATCTCCACGGGCACGTTCCGTCCGCCGACCTTCAGCGAGAGGCTGTGGACCGCCCCGTCGGAGGCGCCGTACATGTTCCCCGCCCAGAGCTTCTCGAACTCGGCGTCGTAGAGCTCGCAGACCTTGGCATCCTCGATGACCAGCAGGTTGTTGTAGTTGTTGTACGAGCAGGTGTCGGTGAGGTTGTAGCTCCCGGTGGTCATCCGGGCCCCGTCCGCCACCACGAACTTGTCGTGCATGATGTACTTGGTGTTCTCGTCGCTCTTGGTCTTGATGCCCGCCTGGCGGAGCTTCTTCATGAACTCGTTCTCGTAGTAGTCATCGTCGCCGACGATGCGGACCTCGACCCCGCGCTTGTGTGCCGCCACCAGAGCGTCGGCGATGCTGCCCAGGCGGAGCTCGTGGATGGCACCGTTGATGCGCTTCTTGGCGCTGTTGATGACCTTGACGGTCTGGGTGTCCAGACCGTCCTTGTCGCCGGGCTTGGTCGGGCCGAAGTAGACCTCGAGACTGCCTGCAAGGACGCCGCCGGAGCACAGCGCAACGACCACCAGGAGGCAAGCAACTCGCAGAACGGTCTTCATCGTGATTCTCCTCATACCGTCGTCAGGGCCTGTATCATCGACTACGTAGCCGACCCTCATTTTGTTCTGCTTTCGGCGACAGTTCGTCGAGATCGGGTCGTGGTCCGTTCGCCAAGCAAGACGGATGCCACCTCCCGGCGGGATCCACCAGGTGGACGACGCCAGCCGTCCGTTCGTCGGTCGGGTTCAATCGTAGCACAGCGCGGCAGGGGAGGCTCGTCCACGGGCAAGGGCCCCTCGACCCGGATCCGCCGCTTCGCCGGATCGGACTGGCGGACCGGCGTCGCGCCACCAGCTCGTCTGGCGCGCAGCCCGGCGCCCGGGGCTCCGACGGCGCGGTCCCGCGTCAGGGGTTCATCCCGAGGTACCTGGCGAGACGCTCCTCGAGCAACTGCTTCAGCGGACCGGCGGGGTTGTCCACGTCGTCGAAGGAGGTGCGACCCTCCTTGCGCGAGAGCCGGTATCTGAGCCTCTGCTCCCGGCGGTACGCCTCGACCGCCGACATCGAGCCTCCGGACGCCAGCGGGGTGATCATCTGCCTGAACCCCGCCGCCTCGGTCGAGTCGAGCGCGGCCCCCCACCGGATCTCCGGCGCGTGGTTCGGGTCGAACGACATCAGGAACAGCCGCTTCTCCACGTCGCTCAGGGTCAGCCGGACCGTTCTGCCGCGGGACGTGGTGTAGTCGATCGTGGCGCCGTCGAACGACTCCTTCTTGACCTTGAGGATCGCCTCGGCCAGCTCCTTCCTGCTCTTGATCTCCCTGCCGAAGCCCGACAGGATGAGCGCGTTCGTCGACGGATCGAACTCCCTCACCATCTCCTCGAGCTGCTCGACCCCCAGGAAGTAGGCGCCCTTCCTGTCGCAATCGCTGGACGGCGACGACCACTTCTCCCAGCGCCCCTCGGCCTGGTAGATGTTCTTGTTGTCCGGCAGGGCGATCGGCCCGCCACGCTGCACGTCGTCCCAGGCCTGCTCCACGAACAGCGCCCGTTCCGTGAACAGGGTTCTCAGCTGGTTCGTCCAGTCCTTGACCGTGGAATACGGGTTGAGCTGCTCGCTGGTCTGGAGCCTCTTTCTCACGTACTCCGGAAAGCTCTTCACCAGGGTGGGCCTGCCGTTCACGAGCACGGGCTGGCCCTTGTTCATGGCGACGATGTCGGTGTACTGCTCGTCGGAGTAGCCGTACGGCCGCATCTCGTCGTTCGTGAACGGTCTGACTCCGACCACCTTCCCGTCCTTGTCGGGGACGCACCTGGCCAGGCGGATCATCCTCCAGCCGGCGTACCACCGGTCCCTCCGCCTCTCCGGGAGCGACCGGAGCACGGACTCCACCGCGGCCAGGCTCTGCCCGGAGGTGATGCTGCCGTCGGGATGGGCGTCGAGGATGTTGACGTTGCCGGAGCTCGAGACCCGACCGACCATCAGTCCATGGCCGTCGGAGTTGTAGAGCAGGGTGAGCCCCGGAACCGTCGACTCCGCCGACACCGCCACCGGGACGGTATCGGTTCCTTCGAGATCCGGGGCGGTCCTCCAGTTGCCCGTGGTGTAGTTGCTGCTGCCGAAGAACACCGCCCGGGTGAAGGAGGCCAGGTCCGGGTACGAGAGCGGGTCGAACCGCTTGATCGGGTGATTCCCCGTGGAATACCTGATGTCGCCGCCGTTGCTGTCGACCCTGGTGAACGTCACGGGCAGGCCGCGGATCGCGCAGTAATAGATGTGCATCAGTATCGGAAACGTCCCGCAGGCGTTGGCGCTGTTCATCACGGCCAGGGCCGCCGCGTTGCACACCCGCGGATCGTTGTTGTCGTCGGCGAATCCCTCCTGGAGAAGGAGGTTCATCTCCCTGTCCTGCACGATCTGCGGGAGCTTGGCGCCCCTCTGCTTGTAGGTTCCGGCGGACTTCTTCTCGTAGAGGCGCGTGACCCACTGGCCGTGGAGCGTCACCTCGCGGCGGGTCCAGTCGCGCTTCACCGTCCATGCTCCACCGGAGCTCGGGATCAGCTTCCCGGCCGTGGCCCCGTCAGGTCTCGCGGCGGTCGGCGCGGGGGCGTCGGCGCCGACGGCCATCCGGCCGGCACCGGTCAGGCCCAGCACTCCGGTGAGCAGCGTTGCGGCGACGAGTCTTTTGAGTGACATCTGTGTGGGGTCTTCCGACCGGGTCCGCGCACCACCCTGGACAGCGCTCCTCTCGAAGCGTAGAGGGCCGCCCGACAGGTCTGCATGTTCGCGTTTTCGCCTGCACAGAACGGGCAGCGCCGCGGCGGCTTTCTGGAAGATGGAGAGCGATTTCTGGCTTTCGAGTTGAAACTCGGAGCCGGATGTGGTCCAACGGATGTGGTCCAACGGAGGCGGTCCAACGGAGGCGGTCCGGGACCGGGGCGGGATCGCCAGGTCAGCGGCCCCGGTGTCGATGCGGGTTCCTACCTATCATGATGAAGGCAGCGGTTCGCGGACCCTTCATCGGGACCCTGATCCCCGTGCCGATCGCCGGTGGGTCCGTGGCAGCCCCGGCCCAGCCCGCGGCCGTGACGGCGACCGGGCCGACCACTCCGGCCGGGTCGGCCATCGACGCGGCGGAGGATCAGCTCCTCGCGGGGCGGGTCGGCCCCGGGACGACGCCGGGAGACGCGGACCCGGGCCCGGATCCGCCGGCGGTCTCTTCGCCGGCGTCGGAGATCTGGAAGAACGACACGAGCTGCTGGAGAGCCTCGGCTCGGTGGGCCAGCTCCGTGGCGGTGGAGGCGACATCCTGAGCCTCCGCGGAGACTCGCTGGGTGACCGACTGCACGGCGGACATGGCCCTGCTCACCTGGTTCACCTCGGCGGCCTGCTCCCTGGAGGAGGCCGCCACCTCTCGCACGAGCTCCGCGGTCCTCAGGATGGCCGGCACCAGCTCGTCCAGCGCCCGGCTCGCCTGCTCCGCCACGGTCACGCCGGAGCTGCTGGACTCGCCGATCTCCTGGGCGGCTGCCTGGCTTCGCTCCGCCAGCTTGCGCACCTCGGAGGCCACCACGGCGAACCCCCGCCCGGACTCCCCTGCCCGGGCCGCCTCGATGGCCGCGTTGAGCGCCAGCAGATTCGTCTGGTAGGCGAACTCCTCGATGATGGAGATCTTCCTGGCGATGGACCGGATGGCCTCCAGGGTCTCCCTGACGGCCTGGCCGCTCGCCTGGGCGTCGCTGGCGCCCTTCACGGACAGATCCTCGAGGCTCCGGAAGGTCGCGGCGCTGGACTCGATGGACGAGTTCATGTGCTCGAGAGAAGTGGTGGTCTCCTCTGTGGAAGCAGACTGGGAGGTCGCGCCGACCGAGAGGCGCTCCGCTCCGAGGGCGAGCTTCCGGGACGCGTCCACCGTGTGGAGGGTCGACCACCTCACCTCGGCGATCAGATCGTCGAAGCTCTTCAGCATCACGTTCAACGATTCGCCGATCCGACCCAGCTCGTCCTTGCCCCTCACCTCCAGGCGCCCCGTCAACTCGCCGCCGGCCGCCCGGGCGATCAGGGCGACCATCTTCGTGAGCGGCCTGTCGATGTAGCGGGTGAAGAAGAGGAAGCAGGAGGCCAGCAGCGGGATGCCGATGACCAGGGAGACCACGATGACATCCCTCTGGAAGCTCTTGCTGGCCTTGTCCAGATGATCGAGGCTGATCCGCAGGCTGACGGCGCCCAGCACGTCGCCCTCCCTGCCCTCGTGACATTTCAAGCAGTTCTGCGAGGAGGAGGGGCCGGTGGCCAGGACCGGTACGATCGCCCGGTACGTCGGGACGTCTTTCACCCTCTCCATGCCGAACTGCGGCTTCCCCTGAGCCAGCACCCTCCGCTCCAGCACGTCCGGCAGCATCGTCTCCGCGCCGCGGGAGCCGAACTGCCTGCGCACCGAGTCGGCCGCGAAGATGTGCGGGGACTCGATGCCCGCCGATCTCTGGACCTGGTCGACGAACCCCTTCTGGTCGTCGCGGTTGCCGGACATCATGATGGTCGTCAGACCGGCCAGGGCGACCTGGACGGTGGTGCCGGAGAGGGCGTGGGCCTGCTCCTGCGCCAGCCGGTTCTGCTCTCGCATGCTGAAGTACGAGGTGCCCCCGATCGACAGAGTCAGGACCAGGGCCAGGGCCACCATCACCCGAAACCAGATCGGAAGATCCGAGAACGCTGACACCATCGATGTTCCGCCCCCTCATCCCGCGCCGGCGACCCCACCGCCGAGCGCCTGCAGCCGTCCAGTTCCGGCGTCCTGCGGTCGACCCCCGAGTCGGATCATCGCAGGGACCTCCATGCTACACCATCCCTGGCGCTCATGGAACCCCGCGCCCCGCCATGCGCACCCCGTCTTGCCCGCCGTGCCGGTGGTGGCGGAGCGAAAGGGGGGCTTGAACCGCGCCGGCTCTTCGGCCATCATCACGGTGCCACCGTGTCGGGCCGATCGGTTTCACACCCCCCAGGCCTTGACCAAGGAGATTGACCATGACCGACCAGAGCAGAAACCCGGAACCCACGTGCAAGGCAGGCGACCGGCTCGAGGGATTCCGGATCGAGCGGGTGACGCCGGTCCCGGAGATCAGGGCCACGGCCTACGAGGCGACTCACCTCTTTACCGGGGCACGGCTGCTGCACCTCCACTGCGACGATCGGGAGAATCTCTACGCCGTGACGTTCCGGACGCCGCCGCCCGACTCGACGGGCGTGGCCCACATCCTGGAACATTCGGTGCTCGCGGGCTCCAGGAAGTACCCGGTGAAAGATGCCTTCAACGAGCTCGCCAAGGCCTCGCTGAAGACGTTTCTCAACGCGTTCACGGCCCCCGACTTCACGAGCTACCCGGTGGCGAGCCAGGTGCGCGCCGACTTCTACAACCTGGCGTCGGTCTACACCGACCTGGTCCTGTGTCCGCTGCTCTCGGAGAACACCTTCAGGCAGGAGGGGCACCACCTCGAGGTGGGCGAGGACGGCGCGCTCACCATCTCCGGGATCGTGTACAACGAGATGAAGGGCGCGCTCTCCACGCCCGAGGCCGTGGCGGAGCGCGGCACCATCCAGGCGCTCTTCCCGGACACTCCCTACGGCGTGGAGTCCGGCGGGGACCCCGAGCACATCCCCGACCTGACCTACCAGCAGTTCACGGAGTTCCACCGCAGCTTCTACTCGCCGAGCAACGCCCTCGTCTTCTTCTACGGCAACATCGCCACGGCCGATCATCTGCGGTTCATGGCCCAGCGGCTCGACGGGTTCCAGCCCGTGGAGGTGCGGTCCGCGGTCCCCGATCAGTCGAGATGGACCGTCCCGCGGCTCTCGAGCGACCGGTTTCCCATCGGTCCGGACGACTCGGCCGATCGGCGCTCCCTGGTGAACGTGGGCTGGCTCACGGCCGGCGTGGAAGAACTCGAGGAGCGAGTGATCCACCAGGTGCTCGAGGAGGCGCTGGTTGGAAACGCCGGCTCACCGCTGCGCAAGGCGCTCATCGACTCCGGGCTCGGCGAGGACCTCTCCCCGACCACCGGTCTCCACACCTGGTTTCGGCAGATCCCTTTCGTGGTGGGCCTGCGCGGCACCGATCCGGACCTCGCGGAGAAGATCGAGGCCACGGCGGCCTCCACGCTTTCGGCCCTGGCGGACCAGGGGTTGCCCCGGGACCTGCTGGAGGCAGCGTTCCACCAGGTCGAGTTCAAGGGCCTGGAGATCACCCGGACCCCCCACAGCTTCCCGGTGACGCTGCTGGTGAGGGTGCTGGGCACCTGGCTCCACGACCACGACCCGCTGGTCCCGCTGCGGTTTCCCACGCTGATCGCCGGGCTGCGACAGAGGTGGGAGCGGACGCCGGACCTGTTCCAGGCCGCCGTGCGTCGGTGGCTCGTGGACAACCCGCACCGGATACGGGCGGTGATCGTACCCAGCCGGACCGGCGCCGCCGAGAGCGAGAGCCGGGTGCGAGAGCGCCTGACGACGCTGAGGGCCCGCTTGAGCGACGCCGAGGTGGCCCAGCTCCGGCGCGTCGCGGAGACGCTCCACGAGTCGCAGCGGGCCAAGGACTCGCCGGAGGCGCTGGCCACGCTGCCCAGGTTGAAGCTATCGGAGATTCCCCGGGAGGTGGATGTGGTCCCCACGGTCGAGACCGTGGTCCAGGGGGCGACGGTGCTCGAGCACGACGTGTTCACCAACGGCATCGCGTACCTGGACGTGGTGTTCGACGTGGCCGACGTGGCCGAGGAGCTGCAGCCCTACCTGCCGTTCCTGGCGGCGTCGGCCACGGGCATGGGCGCTGCCGGCGAGCGGTACGAGGTATTCGCCACCAGGAAGGCGCTCTACACCGGCGGGGTCAGCATGGTGCTGAGGGCCCGGGAGCACCTGGCCGGCGGGGCCCCGGTCCAGACGCTCATCCTCAGCGCCAGCGCCCTGACCCGGAACGCGAACAGGATGGTCGACGTGGTGCGGGACATCCTGCTGAGCGGCGACCTGTCCGACCGGTCCCGTCTCAAGGACGTCCTGTCGGAGAAGCGGAACGGGCAGCGCGCCTCCGTGGCGCCCCGCGGTCACATGTACGGCTGGATGGCCGCGGCCTCGCCTTCCGCGATGCGCCGCCAGTTCATGCGCGTGCCGGTGCGCGCGGCGGGCAGCGTCTGTGCGACGAAGCCGCCGCCGTCGCGCGCCA
>JACQZM010000289.1 GCA_016213885.1 Candidatus Rifleibacteriota bacterium
CGCACTCCGGAGAGGACCGTGGCCCGTACTGGCACGGCGAGCGGTGACACGGCTGGGCTCATCGGCGAGCGCACCTGGCGCTCGAGCCCATGCGTGATGAAGACCGCCGCGCCGCGATCGACCGTCGGCGGCCCCGGTGGGTGCGCCATGCTCACCGAGCACGGGCCCAGCAGGTCCTCGGCCCTCCATCGCGGGGCTTCACCGAGCCCCACCGTGCCGACCCGGTATCCGACACCCACCCTCGAGCGGCGAGGGAGAGGTCATTCCATCAGCTCGCCGGGCAGCTGACGTGCCGTCAAGACAGATACCCGCGCCAGCGCCGAGTAGTCGCGATCGTGGTGGAGCACCTCCTCTTCGAACGTCTGGAGCTACGAGCGGGCCTGCGTGGACACGAACCAGACTGACCACTTCGCACCGCCGGTCCGTTGGGGTAGAATGGCGACGTATCGCCATGAAGCGTCCCCCCCTGAACCTGAGGCAAGGGTACCTCCGGCTGTGGTCCCGGCGGGCGATCACGATGCCCGGCATCTTCGCTCTGGCCGCGGCGTACGTGTTGGTGCTCCCGATCCTGCTGGCCGTCGGAGCGGTGGTCGACGCGGTCAGGGGTGGCCGGTCAGCCGTGGCCCGGGCAGCGCTCCTCTTCGGCCTGTACCTGGTCTACGAGGCGGCCGGGGTCGCCTGTCTCGGCTTCACCTGGCTGTTCGTGAGGCTCACGGGCTACAGCTGGGACCGGGAGTGGTGGTGGACCTTCCGGGTGGAGCTCTGGTACAACCAGGCGATCTACCACTCCCTGACCCGGCTCTTCCGGATCAAGACCGTCGTGGAGGGTGGCGAGGCTCTCGAGAAGGGCCCGCTGCTCCTCTTCACCCGGCACGTGACCCAGGCCGACGCTTTCCTGCCGGCCGTGGTGTCGTCGGGGCAGCACGGCCTGTGGCTCAGGTATGTTCTGAAGCAAGAGCTCCAGTGGGTCCCGACGCTCGACCTCCTGGGCCACAGACTTCCCAACTGCTTCGTCCACCGCGAAGCGACCGACAGCGCCGGCGAGATCGCCGCGATCAAGGAGCTCCTGCTGGAGCTGGGGGACCACGAGGCGGTCATCATCTACCCCGAAGGAACCCGGTTCACACCGGCCAAGAGAGCCCGGATCATCGAGAAGCTCCGGTCGGCGGGCAGCCATCGGCTTCTCGCCGAGGCCACGGCGCTCGAGCACGTGCTGCCCCCGAGGCTGGGCGGGCCGCTCGGCCTGATCGAGGCATCCACCGACACGGACGTGGCGTTCTTCGCCCACACCGGGTTCGAGGGCATCAACTCCGTGATCGACCTGGCCGACGGTTCCCCCCTCGATTCCACCGTCCACGTCCTGGTGTGGCGAGTCCCCCGGGCCCGGATCCCGGCGGATCGACCCGGGAGGGAGGAGTGGCTGTACGCCCAGTGGCGCCGGATGGATCGGTGGATCGCCCAGCACGTTTCGGCGCGTCAGCCATTTGCCGGCAGACCGGATTCGGTATAGCATGTGAGCGCTGCCGCAAGGCAGAGTCACTCCGGCATCCGGGGCGGGCGAGCGGTGTGGGCCGGTTTGACGGCACGCGGTGGCGAGCCGCGGTGCGGACCTCGACCCGGTCGGCCGGCGAGACGACGGGGGCGCGGGTCTTGATCGGCCAGGCCGGGTGGATCGACTCGAGTCGGCCGGACTCCGACCGGACAGCAGGAGCGTGAACCCATGACGGACCCCATCCTGGCGAGCGCCGGCGAGCGGCTCGCCTCCCCGGAGCCGACCGAGCGAGTGGCCGCCTACCAGGACCTGGCCGGACACGGAAGCGCGGAGGCGTTCCAGCTGATCGGCGACACGATCCCGAACGAGGCCGATCCGGACATCCGCATCGTGGTCGCCCAGATGTGCGGGAGCGGCCGCGGCGCCGACGCGGCAGCGGTGCTGCTGCGGATCCTCAGGGACGCCGACGCCCGGGTACGACTCGCCTCCCTGAAGGGGCTGATCCAGCTCGACGACCCCGGGATCTACCCGGCGGTGGTGCAGATGCTGTTCGACTCGGACCAGGCTGTCCAGGCCTGCGCCCAGGAAGCGCTGGTGGCGCTGGGCAAGGAGAGAGTGGTCAAGCTGCTCGATCGGATGGTCGACTCGGGCAAGGCCTGGGCGGTCGAGGCCGCCGTGATGGCGGCCGGCCGGATCACTCTCAGGGCGCTGATCCCGGTTCTCGAGAAGGCGCATCGGGCCGGCAGCGACGGGGTCAAGGCCAAGGCGATCCAGGGGCTCAAGAACATGGCGTCCCGCGGGGAGCCGGCTGCCCAGGAGGCTCTGGCGCGCCTCGCGCCGGCGGACGAACCGGTCGCCGTGGCCCAGGCCCAGGCCCCGGCCCGACCGTGTGCCCCGCCCGCGGCGGATCGTCAGGGCGTCTCCGGCGACCCCCGTCTCCCGACGGAGAGCGCGCCCCAGGAGGCCTGCGCCACTCCACGGGGGATGCTGGCGGGCGCCAAGGGCGCCGGCCGCGCCCCGGCTCCCGCGGCCGACCTCCCCCCTCGCGCCCGTGAGCCCCGGACCGACCCGTCGGGCTCGCTCGCGGTCCCTCCCGCCTCGTTCCAGAAACCGCCACCGCCGGTTCCGCCCGCCGGGTCCGTCGGCCCCGAAGCCGATCCGGACATCCCCAGCGATGGAGCGCCGCTGGCCATGACCCCGTCCAGGGTCCGGTCCAGAAGGGGCGACTCCGCCCCGTCCGGGAAGGCCGGGGCGGCCGTGCCGGGCAAGGCCGGGATCTCGACCCCCCGGGCGTCTCCGATCCCGCCGGCCGCCAAGATCGAGTGTCCCGCGTGCCAGACGCCGATCCTGGAGACCGCTCCGGTGTGCGACTTCTGCGGGGCGGTGCTCAACAAGGCGCCCGTCGCGGTCGTCCACCAGGCCCCGCCGTCGGCGCTGGAGCACCCGATCGCGACGTGGGACGCCCGCTTCGGCTCCTATTTCCTGGACTGCTTCATCGGCGGATTCCTCTCCCTGATCCCGTTCGGTGGCCTCGTCTACTCCCTGATCAGGGACGTTCTCGGGACCGGCCAGAGCCTCGGCAAGCGTCCCAACTCGCTCTACGTGATCGACGCCACCACGGGCGCGCCGTGCACTCTGGGACAATCGATCATGCGCAACCTGTTCCTCATGCTCCCGCTGATCAACCTGGTCGAGATCATCCTCGTCTTCACCAGCGGGATCCGCCTCGGCGACCGGGTCGCCGGGACCCGCGTGGTGAGGCCCAGGTCGGCCGGACCGGTGTCCAGATGGAATCTCGCCGTCCCGGTCCTGGGGTTCGTCGGCATCTTCGCCATCGGCATCCTGGCCGCCATCGCGGTTCCGAACTTCAAGGAGGCCCGGAACAGGGCCAACCGGAGGGCGTGCTACGCCAACCAGAAGACGCTGGCCTGTGCGATCGAGATGTACATGCGCGACAAGAACAAGAAGCCCGAGGAGGTTCCGGAGATCACCCCGCAGCTGTTCAACGAGCTCAGGGCCGGGCGCTACCTCCAGTCGATCCCCGAAGACCCTGGCCAGGGCCCCGGGACCGCCGGCAACTACGTGCGCACGGAATCGGGCATCGGTGTGGCGTGTCGCGTCCACGGCAGCGTGGACGGAACGCCAGCGTCCGGGCGTCTGCGTTGAGCGGCCCGCGCCCGGTCGAGGCGCAGGCCCCGTCGAGACCGCTGATCGCCGAGTCGCAGGAGCCTGACCCTGGAGCCCCATGTGAGTGATCGATCCGCCGAGGACGCCCAGCACTCCGCGGCCCGCGGCCGGCTGCGGGTGCTGATGGGGCTCCTGGCTCTGCTGACCCTGGTCCACCTCTGGCAGATCACCCGCGAGGCCGCGTGGCGGGAGCTGCAGGTGGACGACTACATCGACCTGCACCACGCCTGGTTGATCTCCACGGGCCAGCCCCCCTGGCTCCACGCCTTCGACAACCACGGATCCCTGGAGTGCTGGCCGGTGGCGGCGCTGATCCGCCTGGGAGGCGGGCGGCTCGTGACCCAGCGCTGGGCGGTCTGGCTGTTCTACCTGGTGGATCTGGCGATCCTGGCGCTGGTCTTCTTCCACTTCCACCGGCGGGGTCGGGCCCCAGAGGGTCTGGTGGCGGTCTTCCTGATGACCTCCAGCCTGCTCATCCGGCAACACCTGGGTGACGTGCGCGGCGAGGCCATGGCGCTGCTCGCGCTGCTGGCCGCGCTGGAGATCGCCTCCGGTGAGACCCGGGAGAGCCGCGCCGGATCGTGGCTCTGCGGCGTGCTCATCGGGGCCGCCATCCTGATGAACCAGAAGTGCCTGTACTTCATGCCGCTCTTCGCGGCGGCCTACCTGCTGGTCTGGCCGCTCGGGACCGCTCTGCGCAAGACGCTGGCCCTCGGCGTCGCCGCTGCCCTGGTGGGACTCGTCTTCGTCGTCTACCTGCACCGGGGCGGAGCGCTGGGGATCTTCCTGGAGCAGAACTTCGTCTGGCCGTTCAAGGTGTCGCTTCCCTCGCTGATGTGGCGCAAGGTCATGAGCTCCAGCTTCCTGGGCCCGATGCTCTTGAACAACGCCTGGTTCATCGCCTGCTGCCTGTACGCCCTGGCGTGCGAGGTGAGACGGTACTGGCCGGGGGCAGGCCCGGGACCGACCACCGGCGATCTCGAGACGCCGGACGCGGCCGGCACGGCCCGCACCCGGGTGTTCGTCACCGTGGTGGCCGCGGGCAGCGTGCTCACCTTCGTGGCCAACCCGTTTCCACACCTGTACAACTACCTCCTCGTGGGCCCGTTCCTGATCCTCCTGGCCGCACCGGTGGTGGTGCAGCTCCTGGGCAGCTTCGCCCGGGCTCCGTTCAGGCCGGTCGCCCTGCTTTTGATGCTGGGGTTCTGTCACACGGAGATGGTCCTCCCGTTCCTCGTGGGCCGCCACGCCCTCACCGGGGCGGAGCAACTCGCGGTGCTCGAACGGGCCGACGCCCTGCCGGGGCCGGGAGAGCCGGTGCTCGACTCGTGCGGCCGCTTCTACCGGCCGTCCGGCACGTGGCGTCTCCCCATCGCCGCGTTCACCGGCGAGCTGTTCCGGGCGAAGGTGTTCGAGCCGATCGGCGCCGAGCTCATGGCCCGGCGCTGCCGGCTGATCTTCTGGGACGGGATGCTCGAGGAGTTCCTCCTGCCCGTGGACAAGGAGCTCATCCGGCAAAGCTACGTCTCCCTGGGCGATCCGTTGCTGGTGCTGGGTTGCCGGGCCGCGGCCAGTGCCACGGGGGAGGCGACGCTCTCGGTGCGGCTGGATGGCTCCTACCGGATCCAGCTGGAGCCGGAGCGGGCCGGGGTCACGACGATCCTGCGGGACGACCGTCCGCTGTCTCTGACCGGCGCGGCCCACTGGAGGGCGGGTACCCACCGGCTACGGGTGCCGCCGGGGACGGCAGATGTGGCGGTGTTCGCGGATCTGCCCGGTCTGCCCGCCGACTTTCGCCTGCCGCCGGCGCGGCCCACGCGCTGAGCAAATCGACGGTCACTCCTTGCTGCTGGCTGCCCCGTCCCGCATCCGGGCGACCCTGGCCGGCACGCCCCGCACCACCGCGTTGGCCGGCACGTCACGGCTCACCACGGCCCCGGCTCCCACGAGCGCTCCCTCGCCGATCGTGACGCCGGCCAGGATGATGGCGCCGCTGCCGATCGAGGCCCCCTTGCACACCCGGGTCGGAATGACCTTCCAGTCAGCCTCGGTCTGGAGCTGACCAGAGGCGGTGGCCCGGGGATCCAGGTCGTTGGTGAAGAGCACCCCGTGGCCGATGAACACCTCGTCTTCGATGGTCACGCCTTCACAGATGAAGCTGTGGCTCGAGATCTTGCAGCGCGCCCCGATGTGGGCGTTCTTCTGGATCTCGACGAAGCACCCCACCTTGGTCTCGTCGCCGATGGTGCACCCGTAGGCGTTCACGAAGCCGAACAGTCTGACGCCGCGGCCCAGCTTCACGTCCGGCGCCACACGATTGAAGGCAGGCATCTCGCTCATGGTGTCCAAACGCTCCCCTCGTCTACAGCGGCATCGCCTGGCCGGACTGGCGCAACGACGCTTCGGCCTTCTCCAGGATGCGGACCACCCTCAGGCCGAAGGCGCCGGAGGACTGGTGAGGCTTGCCCGCCCGGATCGCCTCCACGAACTCCTGGCACACCGTGGCCAGCGGTTCGTGGCTGGGAATGGACGGGATCACCACGTCTCCGTGGCGGTACGCCAGGCGGAACTCCTCGAACGTGTCGTAGTACCGGTGGATCGGCAGGCCGTCCCTGGTGTCGTAGACGCACTTGTCGTAGATGCGGACCTTCTCCACGGGCTCCACGTCGTCGTAGACCAGCATGCGGTGAGTGCCCACCACGGTCATTCGCCTGACCTTGCACGGGCCGGTCGTGAAGAGGAAGGTGTGGTCCACCATCAGGATGAGCCCCGACTGCTCCGCGATGGCGACCAGCTCCCTGCAGTGCTCGGAGCTGCCCGCCAGCGGCTTCTCCACCATGACGTGCTTGCCCCGGAGCAGCGCTGCCTTGGCGACCGCGTGGTGCGTCGAGATCGGCGTGGCGATCACCACGGCGTCCAGCCCGGGCATCGCCAGGAGCTCCTCGTGGCTCTCCACACAGACGACGCCCGGATGGCGCCTCTCGATGTGCTGTCGACGCTCCGGGCGCAGGTCCGCACACCCGACCACCGTGACTCCATCGATCTGGAGGAAGTTCCGCAGCAGGTTCGGACCCCAGTACCCACAGCCGACCACTCCGACCTTCATCGTCATCTCCGTTTGCCCAGACGGCCCCACCAGAAAGCCATCGTCCTCGAGAACGCCTCCACGATCCTGCCCAGCTTCGCCCCCTTGGCCTCTCCGGACTCCCGGGGATAGCTGTGGACCGGCACCTCGTGGATCGACAGACCGGCGTCCCTCGCCAGCACCAGCACCTCTGTCTCCCAGAAGAAACCCGTGCTCTCGAACCTCAGGCGACTCAGGTGCTCCCGTCGAAACATCTTGATCCACCCCGCGTCGCGGACCGACAGGCCGAAGAGACCCCGGATCAGCCACCGGTAGCAGCGGCTCACCATGCGCCTCCGGAACGGCTCGGCCCGGCTCACCCGGTACCCGAGCAGCACGTCGCCCCGATCCACCTCCTGGAGGAAGAGCTCGTACTCCTCCGGGTCGAACTGCCCGTCGGCGCACAGGGTGAAGATCAGATCGCAGCGGCTGCCGGCCAGCCCCGTGGCGATGGCCGCCCCCTGACCGCGGTTACGATCGTGCTCCAGGAGCCTCACCCGGGCGTCGCCGCCGCGGTGCTCTCTGACCAGGGCCGCAGTGCGGTCGGTGCTGCCGTCGTTCACGACAAGGAGCTCGAACTCCGGCGCGAGGCGGCCCAGCGCCTCGAGCGTCCTGTCGATCGTGTGCAGCACGTTCCCCTCCTCGTTGAAGCAGGGCATGACGACCGACACGCTCCGGGACTGAACAGGGCTGGGCACGTCTCACTCCTGTCGGCGACGCATGACAGACGTCCGGATATTAGCACACGGCCCGCCAGGATCCCCCACCTGTTCTGCGGAGTCGGGCCTGTGATCAGGCCTCGGCCTGGCTGCAGAGTCACCAAGGAAGTGGAGGGGGTTCATTTGAAGTCGCGCTCGGGATAGAAGAAGTCGGGAGGGAGAAGAAAGAGGAGGGGATCCGGATCGAGGTCGCGCTCGGGGGCGCGACTCGGACCCGGCGAGGCGCCGGGTCTTGCGACTCGGACCCGGCGAGGCGCCGGGTCTTCGTCCGGCGCGCCGGCATGCGAAGCCATCGCCGTCACCGGGACGGCCCGGTCCGTCGCCTCGTCAAGAGCAGCGCCTCGCACGACCCCTCCACGGCGAGACGCCGGGTGTCGTAGCGCCTCATGAGCACCGACAGCTTCCGGCGATGACCCTCGTCGGGCACGAGATCGTGGTGGAGAACCAGGATCATGGACTCGAGGGTGGAGGCCGCGTCGTGCTCTTCCATCAGGTACGACAGGAGCGGCCGCCGGGAGACCACCCCCTGGCAGATCGGCCTGCCGTGGACCATCTGGTAGAACATGAACTTCCGGTTCGACAGGTAGTTCGCGGGCCACTCGTAGACCGGCCATCCCGGAGGCGCGCCGGCGAGCCGCTCGTAGATCGCCGGGACCGCCGGACGGTACATCACCAGGCGCTCCGGTCTCAGGTCGATGAGGATCATGGCGCCGAGGGCGACGGCCCACGCCCGGGGCCGGAGCGTCCTCGAGCCCAGCCACGCCAGCGCCTGGCCGGCCAGGACAGACGCACCGAGCCACCAGCACACCAGGAACCGCTCGCAGAATCGATTGTTGTGGAACACCGGGACGAGGTCCCTGAGGAGCTCGTAGGGCAATGGAACGGAGGTCACGCCGTTCACGGTCTTGAGCACCGGCCCCGGGGCCAGCGCCAGCCCGAGAAGCGCGACGGAAGCCCACGGGCCGGAGCCTCGGACCCGGGTCATGGCCACGATCGCGAGCATGACCATCGAAAGCCCCACGTACACGCTCATCCCGGCGGTGACGAACGCCTCGATCGGGTAGGAGAATCGCACCGGGTCGTCCCGGGTGGGTGTCTCGAACGGCACCAGGGCCAGGTCCGAGAGCGTCGGCAGCAGCACCGGAGCAGCCAGCAGGATGGCCAGGCACACCGGCAGGATCAGCGAGCCGAGCCTGGCCAGCCGGACCGCCCGGTCCAGTGCCAGCCCCCCCCTTCGAGGCGACCCAGCAGCGTCCAGAACACGAAAGGCAGCCACTGCGTGCACGACAGGTCCACGTGCCGCAGGTGGTCGTAGCGGTACGGGGAGAACGCGAAGATCAGCCCTCCGGCCAGCGCGGCCCACGGGGACCCGACGACCCGGCGCGTGAGCAGGTAGCCGCCCAGACCGGAGAGGAAGAAGGTGGCCAGGACGTTCAGGTTCCAGGCAACGAAGACGCCGGCGATGCCGGGGAAGAGGCCTGCTATCGGCGCCAGCGCCGCCGTGACCGAGGGGGCGATGGCGCTCATGGTCAGGGTGACGCCATCCGGGTGGAGCATGTAGCGGGTGAACAGCAGCGAGCCCCGCCCCTCGAGCAGGGCGCTCCGGGCCCACCAGACCGACCAGATGTTCGACAGCAGGTCTTCGTCGAGAGCCCGGGTGTACGCCGGGATGGCGCTCGAGAGCTTCGAGCCCAGGGGCCAGGTCAGCGCCACCGTGACCAGCAGCACGATCGCCGCTGGCCAGATCTCGACCGGGCGCTCGTCCCGCTCTCCGGGCGGCGGGGTCTGGGGCGGTGGAGCTGTCATCTGCGGACCGTCGATCCAGGGAGCCCGATGCCGGCGCGGTTCGGTGAGGTCGACGGGGCGACAGGATATCACTGCTGGCCCGATCCCGCCACCGGCCGCCGCCCGACGCCCCCGACGTTGCGGCCCGGTCCTCCACCGAGCTACGGTTCGGGAGGTCGAGAAGAGCCCGCCAACGGGCCAGGTACCGCTGATGACGACATGGGACTGCATCGGATGGGGGCTCGTGGCCGCCACCGTCTGGACGATGCTGCCGATCTGGTTCGCCTTCAGGGCGCCCCGGCGCATCGGCGATGTGCCCCCCGCGGACCCGAAGGACCCCGACCTGCCGTTCGTGTCGATCATCGTGCCGGCCCGCCAGGAGGGGGCATCCGTGGAGGCGGCGCTCACGACGCTGTTGTCGCTGGACTATCCCAGGTACGAGGTCATCGCCATCGACGACCGGTCCACCGACGCCACCGGAGAGATCATGGAGCGCATCTCGGCGTCCGATCCGAGGTGCCGCGTGCTCCACGTGACGGAGCTTCCCCAGGGCTGGCTGGGAAAGAACCACGCCAACTGGCTCGGAGCTCGCCTCGCCCGGGGAGACCTCCTCCTGTTCACCGACGGAGATGTCCATCTCGATCCTCCGGTTCTCGGCCACGCAGCCGCGGCGATGCGCCAGCTGGAGCTCGATCACCTGGTCCTGTTCCCCAAGATCCCGCCGGGCGGATTCGGCGAGTCGGTCGCCATGTGCCACTTCTCCTTCCTGTTCTGCGCCTTCACCAAGTTCTCCATGGCCCAGTACCGGTGGCTGCCCGGCGCGTTCGTCGGCGTGGGAGCGTTCAATCTGGTGACCCGGGCGGCGTACCAGGCGATCGGCACCCACGAACGGCTGCGGCTCGAGGTGGCCGACGATCTGATGCTGGGCAAGCTGGTCAAGCGGGCCGGGTTCAGGCAGCGAGCGCTGCTGGGCATGCCCATGGTGCGGGTGAAGTGGCAGCAAGGCCTGATGGGGGTCGTCCGGGGCCTCGAGAAGAACGCCTTTGCCGCGGTGCACTACTCCGTGGTCCTGGCCGTGGGCGGGGTGCTGCTCCACCCGCTATCGATGATCGCCCCGATCGTGCTGGCCGTGACCGGTCCGGCCCAGCTCCAGTTCGCCATCATCGTGGCTCTCACCTGGGCCAGCTACGTGGTCTCGACCCTGGCCAACCCATTCCCCCTCGGCGTCGCGTTCTGCTACCCCCTGGCCTCGCTCCTGTTCGCCTACATCTTCGCCCGGTCCACCTTCGTCACGATGCAAAACGGCGGGGTCACGTGGCGCGACACCTTCTGCCCGCTCTCGG
>JACQZM010000290.1:0-5156 GCA_016213885.1 Candidatus Rifleibacteriota bacterium
CAGCGACGTCCAGGTCGGGCTGGTCTTCTGCCATCGGTTGTACCCAGTACGCTCGGTCTTCTTCAACACAAGACGGTCCCCTGTCGGACAAGCCGATGTGCGCCCCCTGCCATAGCCTGGCTGGAGGTGCACCGGATGAGGAAGAAGCACGGTTTCGGCAAGAAGGTGGGCGGGCGTCTCCGCAAGCTCCGGAAGGGCGCGAGCCTGACCCAACGGGCGCTGGCCCTGAAGGCCGCGCTCAACCTGAAGGACGTTGGCGAGATCGAGCTGGGTAACCGCGACCTTGCCCTGGCTCCCGGTTCAGTCGGCCTGGTCACACCCGCAAGACGACCCTACGGCCCGGCCGACTCCGCTGTCCGGATGTGCCTCGGTCTGTGACGCGGCGGAACAGCCGCTGGTCGATCGTGACGGTATGACGCTTGATCCCATCCCGCCGAACGTGAGAACTTGGAAGGCACGATGCTCCTCGATGACCCCGACCGGTTCCGCCAGAAGCTCACCGACCCATTTTTCCTGTACTGGCTCGCCCACACGTTCCAGGCCGGGCCCTCCGTGCTGAAACGGCGGCTGGTTGAGCTGCTCGACCCTCCGACGGTCGCGACCATCGCCACCCGTCCTCTGCCGGCGGCGAACGGAACGGCGGCCTTCGGGAGCGACCCGGGTCCTGTCGATGTTGATGGGTGGAAGGCTGCCCCTTCCTTCGGGGGAGGACACGCGGAGAGACGAACCTGGAACAGAGCATACTCGGCAGAATCGATCGATACGAGGACCTCGCCATCGATCTGCAGAGGGGCCTCGTCTCGATCCCCGCCATCGCCCCCTCGAACGGAGGAACCGGAGAGCTCGACAAGGCAGAATGGCTCCAGGAGAGGCTGGAGGAGTTGCCGTTCGATCGACTCGAACGGCTGGACGCACCCGATCCGGCCGCGAAGGGCGGGGTCCGGCCCAACCTGGTGGCGCGGTGGAACGGGCTCGACCCGGATCGAACGCTCTGGATAGTGGGACACCTCGACGTGGTGCCGCCGGGTCAGCTCGGCCTGTGGAAGACCGACCCGTTCGCGCTCCGGGTCGAAGGGCGGCGCCTCTATGGAAGAGGCGTGGAAGACAACCACCAGGGGATGATCGCCGCGATCCTCGCCGCCCGCAGCCTGATGCAAGAGAAGCTCCGCCCCCCGACCAACCTGGCCCTGCTGTTCGCGGCCGACGAGGAGACCGGCAACCGCTTCGGCACCGACTTCCTCGTGGATCACTACCCGGAGATGTTCGGAAAGCACGACTCCTTCATCGTTCCGGACTGCGGCAAGGCAGACGCCACCCTCGTGGAGATCTCCGAGAAGTCGGTGCTCTGGCTCCGCATCAGGACGCTGGGAAGACAGAGCCACGCCGCGGTTCCGGAGCGAGGACGCAACGCCCTCGTCGCAGCCAGCGACCTGATCGTGAAGCTCCACGAACTGCGTCACCGGTTCGACAAGGTCGATCCGCTGTTCGTGCCCCCCACGTCCACCTTCGTCGCCACCAAGAGGGAGGCCAACGTCCCCAACATCAACACGATCCCCGGCGAGGACGTGTTCTACATGGACTGTCGGATCCTGCCCGGATACACCATCGCCGAGGTCATGGGCGCGCTCGAGGACCTCTCCCGGCCCATCGCGCGGAAGTACCAGGTGGCGTTCGAGTTCGACCCGGTCTACGTCTTCGAGTCTGCCGCGCCGACCCCTGTCGAATCCCCGGTGGTTCGTGAGGTCATGGGCGCCATCCAGACCGTGTACGGCGTCCGCAGCACCCCTGCCGGGATCGGTGGCGGCACCATGGCGGCCAACTTCCGGAGACTGGGCCTCTCCGCGGCCGTGTTCTCGAGGGTCGAGAACACGGCCCACCAGCCCGACGAGTGCTGCAACCTCGACAACCTCCTCGGCGACGCCAAGGTGTTCGCGCTCGCTTCCTTCCGGCTCAGAGGTTGATCCACCGCGCGTCATCGAGATCGCACGGAGAGAAGGAGAGTCACCTGCCGATCGACGAGAGGCCCTGCCTCGCCTCCGGATGCTGAGGATCGATCGCCAGAGCCCGGGTGAACGCCTTTCTCGCCTCGCCTGAGCGGCCGAGGGCCAGCAACGCCTGGCCAAGGGTGTCCCAGAACTCCGCATCATCGGGACGCAGCGCGATGGCCTTCCTGGCCATGCCGAGGGCGTCTTCCGGGTGCCCTGCCTTCAGCAGAACCACGGCGCAGGTGTTCAACACGACCGGGTTGGTCGGCGCCAGGGCAGCGGCCCGCTTGAGGGCGCTGAGCGCCAGGTCGAGCTGGCCCAGACGGGCGCGGCAGAGCCCCAGCTTGCGCCAGACGGCACCGTTCCGGGGATCGATCTCCTGCGCCTCACGGTAGGCACCGAGCGCCGCCCGCCACTCGCCTTCCCGGTACGACCTGTCGCCCCGCGCCATCGCCCGGTCTCGCAGCGTCCGAGCCTGCGGGCTCAGGGTGGGCTCGAGCGGGCCTGACGGCGAAGCCGGTGCGGAAGCTGGAGGGGCCTGCCGCCGGGACGCCTCCGGTTTCGGGGTCGAGCTGTGGCGAGGCGAGCCAGCCGGAGCGACCACGGCGAGGCCGGTCGCCGACGGCGCTGGCCGTGGCGAGTCGAGCTGGCCTGCGTCGGGGGCCGTCATGACCGCCGCGATGGCGATCAGGGCGAGGACCGCGGCCGCAGCCCACATCCCCGGAGCCGCACCCGGGCGTCGGGCCGCGGCGCCACCGGCGATCGCGGGCGTGGGCGATCGGCTCGCGTCGGAGCGGGTGGCTTGCCGGGCCCGCGGGTCCGGGGAATCGCCGGCAGGCGCGCCTCTGATCGGCGACGTGGCGTCGCGACCGCTGTCGAGCCATTTCAGACCGACCGCTGCCGCGCCGTCCGCCCCCCCGGCCGCCCCGTGGGGCCCCGGCGGTCCGGGCAGGCTGCCGCCCCAGTAGAGGTCGAGGAGCGCCGTCTGGAACTCCGGAGCTCCCGGGAACCGGCGGGCCGGGTCCTTCTCGAGCGCCCGATCCACGATGTCGCTCAGCGCCGCGGGGACCCCGGGACATACCGAGCCCAGCGAGGGAGGACGCACGTGGGCGTGCTGATGGATGAAATCCGCGAGGTCGGGGCCGGTGAACGGCCGTCTGCCGGCGGCCATCTCGAAGAGGATGACCCCGAGGGCGTACAGGTCGCTGGAGGGCGTGGTCCCCTGACCGCGGCACTGCTCCGGGCTCATGTAGGCGGGAGTTCCCAGGATCCGTCCGCCGCTCATGCTGGTGGGCACGAAGTCAGCCTTGGCGAGCCCGAAATCGCCGATCTTCGGCCGGCCGTCCTTGGTGAGAAAGACGTTGTCGGGCTTGAGGTCCCGGTGCACGACCCCCTTGTCGTGGGCGGTCTTGACGGCATCCAGGATCGGGATCATCAGCTCCAGGACCTGGCGGAGCTCGAACGGCGGGGGCCTCGCCAGCCGCCTCGCGAGCGATTCGCCATCGACGTATTCGCAGACGATGTAGGGGACCGATCCGTCCATGTCGGCGTCGTGGATGGCCACGATGTTCGGGTGGTTCAGGCCGGCCAGCACCCGCGCCTCCTTGAGCAACCGCCGGATCTGGTCGACGCTGATGTCGTCGCCCCTGACGACCTTGACGGCCACGGGCCGCTCGAGCCTCACCTGGTGGAAGAGGTAGACCGCGCCCATGCCTCCCTTGCCCAGGAGGCGGCCGAAGCGGTACTGGTTCAGAAACGCGTCGGAGAACGGCAGGGAGGGATCCCCATCGGGCGCAAGGTGTGGCTCGGACAGCAGCGTCGGAGCCCCGGCGCCCGGCTCGGTCGGTCTCTCCGGGGTCGAAGCGGGAGTGCGAAGCCGGGTCTGCAAGCGCGACTGACACACCGGGCAGGTCCAGTCTCCGGCCGGGCCTGCGAGCATCTCCTCCGGCTGGGCACACGTGGGGCAGAGGACCTTCCCGTTCGACATACCTGTTCCGACGCCTGATGGGTCGCGTTCGACGACGGTCTCCAGATTACCCGACCGTTGCTCCAGGGGGAAGCACCGGGCGGCCGCAGGCCCCCCCCGTCTTGCGAAGCTTCGCCCGGGACCACGCGTCCTTCTTGGGGGGGTTGTCTCGCGGTCAGTGAAACGTCTAGAGTGAAGGCCGGAGGTAGGGCCATGAGCCACGCTGCCGTCTTCAGGCTCCTAGCGCCTCTGGTCGGGCTGCTACTCCTCCTGGGCCTGCCCGGGGCCCCGTCCACCCGGGCCATGGTCGGAGATCCTGACCTGAGGGATGTGAAGCCCTCGCGCCCGAGGCCGAGACCGCGCCCCAGGGTGCCAGCGCCGAAGCCCACGCCACTGCCCGACGAGGAGCCGGAGGAGCCGGCCTTGCCCGCTGCCCCCTCGCCGACGGCGGCAGCGAGCCCCCTCCCGCCCCCCACCCCGACCCCACCCCCCCCTCCGAGCATCGCCGGGTCCCGGCCGGCAGCGCCTGCGGAGAAGCTCCTGGGCGA
Source organism: Candidatus Rifleibacteriota bacterium (assembly GCA_016213885.1). GTDB lineage: Bacteria > Muiribacteriota > UBA6191 > JACPRK01 > JACQZM01 > JACQZM01. The sequence continues at coordinate 4,500 of JACQZM010000290.1, forward strand.
CGCGCAGGCGGCCTTTCGCTACGGGGCGTACGGGGAGCCGCCGGGCGACAACGCGATCGAACTGGCCCGCAAGGCTGGCCGGGAGGACCCCGGTGACGGTGCCGCTCCTCTTCTCGAGGCTCGAGCAGCCCTGGCGTACGAGGAGCAGGCCAGGGCCGCCCTGGATCGACACGACAGGGCGAGGGCGCGCGGGAGCTACGAGCGGCTCGCGATCCTCTATCCGTCGCGGGAGGCTTTTCGACGGCAGGCCAAGGCTCTGAGGGCGCCCGTGATCGTCGGGGTCTGGGACTGGCGCATCCAGCTGGTCATCGCCACCCACTTCACGGTGGTCGTGGAGGCCGGTGGGAGCTTCCGGGGCACTGGCGGCCTTCGGAACGCGACGATCTACGGCTCCTGGAAGTGTGTCGCCCCGGCCGAACGCAAGTACCTCGTCAGCTGGAGCCACGGTCTCACCGACACGGTCACCCTCTCCAAGGACGGAACGAAGCTGGAGGGCACGAACAACGTGGGCGCCCGCATCTCGGCGTCCAGGAAGGGCTCGCGCTAGGGCCGACCTCAGGAGCCGGGTCGGGCTAGCGGCGGCACGATTCGAGCGCTTCGAGGAGCCCCTTGCACCGGGCAGGTCTCCCCTTCCGGCTCGGGTTGAGGCAGCTCTGC
>JACQZM010000290.1:5163-14173 GCA_016213885.1 Candidatus Rifleibacteriota bacterium
TCCGGCTCGGGTTGAGGCAGCTCTGCACCGCCCGGGCCAGCGCCGCCGGCACATCGGGCCGAACAGCTTCCACCTGGGGAGCCGGCTTGACCATCCGGTAGCTCAGCGCCTCGTCGTCGGAGTGGGGCCGGACGCCGGCCAGCATCTCGTGGAGGACGGCGCCGAGAGAGTAGATATCGGCCCGCTCGTCCAGGTTCGGCTCGCCCAGGAGCTGCTCCGGCGCCATGTACGCCGGCGTGCCCAGGAGCGCGCCGGTCCTGGTGAGCTCCGTGGCGTCCATCACCTTCACGATGCCGAAGTCCATCAGCTTCACGGTGCGGTCGCCGGTCAGGAAGAAGTTCGCGGGCTTGATGTCTCGGTGAACCAGCCCCCGTTCGTGGATGAAGTCCACCGCGCCGACCATCTGCAACCCCATCTCGATCGCCTCGGCGAGAGGGAGCTGCCCCCGGTCGGCGAGATACCGGTCGATCGGTGTGCCGTTCAGCAGCTCCATGCAGTAGGCCGGCAGCCGGCTCGAGGTGACCGGACCGAACACCCTCACGATGTTCGGGTGCTGCAGGCCGCAGAGGATCTCGACCTCGCGCCAGAACCGCTTCACCAGCTCCTCCTGATGCTGGATGATCGGGGAGGGAAACTTCACGGCCACCCACTGCTTCTCCCGGACCCAGTACGCCTTGATCACGAACGCCATGCCGCCGGCTCCGAGGTTCTCGATCTGGCTGAACTCCTGGCCCAGGGAGCGCCGGGCCGTCTTCACGACGTCGGAGAGCTGACCGGTTCCGGTGGCCCGCTCGCGGAGGGTCGCGACGAGCTTCGCCGTGGAAGGGTCGGAGTCGGGCCTGGCCGCCAGGTCGACGGCGCAGTCGAGCGCCAGATCGAAGCACCGACGTTCCTCCAGGCGTTTCGTCAGCCGGTGAAGCGCCTCCGACGGCAGCGTCGGGAGGTTCTCCCGGCGGAGCGCGTCCTCCACGTCCACGTCCGACCCGGTCTGCGCCACCGTCTCGAGCCGCATCACCCGGGCGGCCACGCCGATCTCGCCGGGGTGGTTCGTGAGGGACGCCAGCAGCACCAGCGCCTCGTCGGCCCTTCCGGCCTTGACCAGAACGGAGGCCTCGTCCAGCGTCAGGCGGGCCCGGTCGCGTGCCTCCTCCACGGCTCGCTGCTCCTTGGCCATCCCTCGCGCCCGGAACACCGCCATCTCGACGACCACGAGGAGCGCCACGACGATCGGTGGGATCGCGGGCACGTACAGCCCGGATGGGTAGGCGCCGAGCCAGACCCAGGTCAACCAGGCGGCTGAAGCGGCGCTCGCCAGCAGCAGCGTCACGACCAGCGGAACGAAGACCCCCAGGAGCGCCATCGCCCCCCCCAGAACAACGCACGCCGCGGACATCCACCCGCGAGGCGGCTCCCCGGGGAATCGATTCTGGACGAGCGACGAGACGACGTGGGCATGGACCTCCAGCCCGCTCATCCTGCCGAAAGGCGTGAGGTGATGGTCGAACAGGCCCACGGCCACCCCGCCCAGCAGCACCACGCGGCCGGCGAACGCCTCCGGATCGACCTCTCCGGCCAGCACGGACGAGGCCGGCAGGACCTCGAAGCTCACCAGAGGCCTGCCGTAGAAGTGGATCAGCGCCTCCGCACCCGGCGGGATCGCGGCCGGGAGGGCGGAGTCGGTCTTCCGCGCCACGCCCACGGTCTCCACCGGCAGCGCCAGCAGATCCGACCGTGCGCCTCCGTCCTTTCCCACGTGGAGCCGCGGCAGGAACCGGCGAACCACGCCGTCGAGGTCCGGTCTCACGAGCGTGTGGCCGAGCCCGGCGGCGGAGGAGCGCAACCGTTCGACCGGAAAGAGGCACCGGGGCCCGGTCGAGAGCCCGGGTAGCCCCGGCGCTGCCGTGTCGTAGGAGTCGGTGGGCACCGAGACCGACACGCCCAGAGCCACCCGACCGGCGCGGCGCACCGCCTCGGCCAGCCGGGCGTCGTCCTCCGGGTGCTCCGTGTCGGGCTCCGGGAACAGGATGTCCACGCCGATCGCCAGAGGCTTCGCCTGGGCGATCTTGCTCACCAGGTCGGCGAGCCGGCCGCGTCGCCATGGCCAGCGCCCGACCTTGGCGAGGCACCCGTCGGTGATGCCCACCACGGCCACCCGGTCGCTCGGCGGTTCCTCGGAGCGCCGGACGAGCCAGTGGTCGCGCAACCTGAGCTCGATTCGCTCGAACGCCCCCCAGCTCGAGAGCACGGCGACCACCGCCCCCAGCAGGGTGCCGACGATCACGCGGGTCGCGCGCGGGGAGCTCACGGAGCGGTCAGGACCGGCGCCGGCCGGATCGCGGCTCGATCGGAGCCGGGCCGGTGAGAGGTTCGGCGGTCGTAGGGCGGTTCAACGACCCACCCTGGGCCCGGGTCTGATCACGCCACCGCCTCCGCCACCGATCGGTTCGGGGACGACCCCTCCGCCACCGCCGCCGATCGGATCGATCTTGATGATGCCTCCACCGCCACCGATCGGATCGATCTTGATGATACCGCCGCCGGGAGGCCTGACGATCGGCCTGGGGAAGGGCCTGATTCCCATGATCGGCACGAGACCGGTCACCTCGTTGACCACCACCGGGACCGGATTGGGCATGGCCACCTCGATGGGCGCAAGATCGCCGGACCGACCGATCGGTCCGCCCCGGGGCGTGTCGATGCCCGGTCGGACGCCGATCGGCCTGGGACTTATCGGCTGGGGCACCGGCTCCGGCACGCCTCCGGGATCGATGATCGGCTTGGGTGCCGGCGCGTCCTGCGGCGCCAGCGCGGGTCCCCGGCTCGCCCCGGGAAGGCCCGGTCCCCGGCCGGCGCCGGGCAAGACGCTCGCCGCGGCCCCCGAGAAGACCGAGTAGTTCTGGATCGACTGATGGACCTGCGACCCCGTGAGGTTCGAGATGCTGGATTCCCGTCCCTGGCCGAACACCTGGATGCGCGTGTTCGGCGCGACCGGCCTGCGGCCCTCCCAGTCGATGAGCGTGCCCTGACCTTGCAGCAGCACGAACAAGGTGTCCTGGCGGACCTGGGTGCCCAGGATGGTGCCCCGGATCGCCATCGCCGCCGTCGGTGTCACCACCCGGAAGGTCTGACCGGTGCGCTCCAGGCGGACCCAGAGCGAACCGACCTGCACCTTGAACGAGGTGTAGCCGACCACGGCCATGGATTCCGCTCCCAGATCGGGGGTCGCGCCGCCCCGTCTCAGCTTTGCAGAGCCGTCGGCGCCGGTCCTGACCTTGTCCTCCGGGTACACGACGGCTCCGGGGGCGAGGGGGCGCCACTCCTGGGACTGTTTCTTCTGGAGCTGCACCCGACCCTTCGTCTCGAGGACCGTCACGGGGTCCGAGGCGAGCGCCAGCGGAGCGTTCGCGAGAAACCAGACTCCGAGGACGACGACGGCGGTCTTCACTCTAGCGCCTCCGAATCCCAGCCCGACCGGGACGGATGGGCGATCGCGGCATCCCGGTGGACCCGGCACGCCTTCAGTGTACAGCCGACCCGTCCCCACGGCAACTGGCCACTGGTCGCCTCAGGCCTCCCCCCGGGCAGCCGGCTTCCGCAGCCGGCTGGAGTCCAGGAACGCCCGGACGGTGCCCGGAACGTAGGTGAACCGGACCACGAAGCCCGAGTCGTGCTCCACCGGCACATCGAGGACCTTGGCGTAGATCTCGTCGGTCTCGCCGGGCCGCTGATCGCGCTCCACGAGGATCTTGACGTTGCCGAACGCCGGGGTCTGCTGGGTCGAGCGGATCACGGCGGTGTTCTCGCTCAGGTGGGTGATGGAGCCGTCGTGGAGCTCCTCGGTCACGTGCTTGCCCTCCAGCAGCGTGAACCGTATCGCAAGGGGCAGGGTCAGCTCGACCAGGGCGGTCTGCTGCGACGGAAGGCGAAGATCGAGGGGCGCGCCGACCCCGACGAGCTCGTGGACCGTCACGGTTCCCCGGACGCCCTTGGCCTGGATCTCGAGACGGCTCCCCAGGACCAGCGCCTCTCCGACGTCGGTCCGGGTCCCCTCGGAGATCAGGATCTGCCCGCCCACGGTGTACGATTCGATCCGCGAGGTGAGGTTCACATGCTGGCCCACCACGGCGTACTTCGACCGCTTCTCGGAACCTATGTTGCCCACGACCACCTCGGCGGTGTTCACGCCGATCCCCATCTCGATGTCGCCGAAGCCGTGGGCCCGGTTCCACTCGTTGACCCCTCTCATCGCCAGCTGCATCTCCAGGGCGCAGGCCACGGCGCGGAGCCCATCGTCCGGGTGAGCCACCGGCGCCCCGAACACGACGAGGATCGCGTCGCCGATGAACTCGTTCACCGTGCCTCCTCGCCGGTCGATGATCTCCACCATGCGACCGAGGAAGTTGTTCAAGATGCGGACCACGTCCTCCGGCGGGAGTCTCTCGGAGACCGCGGTGAAGCCCCTCAGATCGGACATCAGGATGGTCACCTTGCGCCGCTGTCCCCCGAGGTTGAGGCCGTCCGGCGTCTCCAGGAGGCTCGCCACGACATCGTCGCTGAGGTACCGTCCGAACGTCTTCCGGATGAAAGTGTTGTGGGCGGTCACCCGCTCCTTGGCGGCGGTCAACTCCGCGATCAGGCTTCTGAGCTCGCTCAGGTCCCGGCCGATGAGGCACATGCCGATGGCGTCGCCCAGGCGATCTCGCAGCACGAAGCTCGACACGGACATGGAGATCCGTCGACCTCCATCGCCCAGGAGAGAGAGCTCGCAGCCCGAGACGACTCCGCTGGCCAGCGTCTGGCTGACCAGCGCCTGGGCCATCTCCCCGTCCTCCGGCGAGAACAGCTCGTCGAGGCCGCAGCCCAGCAGCTGGGCCGCGGGCCTGCCGAGCAGCGTCGCCGCGGCGCAGTTCGCCTGGGTCACCTGTCCGCCCGGCGAGCAGACCACGATGAAATCGTCGGAGGCGCGGAACAGGCTGTCGACCAGCTCCCAGTAGGCCCGGCTGCTGTCGATCGCGGTCTTGGCCTGGACGGCGAACGTCGTGAAGAACGCGAGGTCGGACCGGGTGAAGGCGTGGGACCGGGAGCTGTGGTCGACGTAGATGACCCCGCTGACCGCATCCCGGGAGATCAGCGGGACGCACAGGGCAGAGTGGATCGAGCAGGCCGCGATGCTCTCGGTCTTGTTCTCGGTCTGGGCGTCCAGGATGAGCTCCGGCGCCCGGGTCGTCGCGACCCTCTCCACCAGGCTGTGGCTCAGCCGCTCCCGCTCGGCGTCGCCCAGGTCGCCCTTCCGGTCGCGAGCCACGTGGACCTTGAGCGTCCCGGTCGACGGGTCCGCCAGGAGCAGAAAGCCCCTCTCGGCGCCCATGATCGAGATCGCATGGTCCATGATCTGGGCGAGGACGTTCTGGAAGTCCGTGGTCGACTCGAGGATCTTGCTGATCTCGAAGAGCGCCTGGAGACGCCGGACCCCGTCCTGTCCGGCCCGCTGATCGTAGAACGCCGTCTGGAGCATGCCCAGCTCCGGATCGGCAGCCGGCCCCTGAGCGCCGTCGGGGAGCTGCCCCCGGGGTTGTTCCCTCTCCCGCACGTGGTCGCCGGGCTTGGCGAGGTAGAGCACGATGTGATCGGCGATCTGGATGGCGTCGCGGTTGGCCAGCAGTCGCTTCTTGAACTTCTTGCCCTTGTGGAAGCACCCGGTGGTGCTCCCGCAATCGACCATCGTCACCCCGTCTGCCGACGAGACGATCCTGGCGTGGTGGCGGGATACCTTGCGATGGTCGATGACGATGTCGTTCTCCTCGACCCGTCCGATCGAGAGCTCCGGCTTCTCTATCGTCATTCTCGACAGGACCCGGCCCTCGTGGATGTGGACGAGCTCACCGAACACCTTCCTCGGGGACTCGCCGGCGGGCCTGGAGGACGCGGTGAGGGCCCGGACGATGTCGGCGGGGTGGATGAGCTGGAGCTTGACCAGCGCTGCCTGGAGGGAGATCCGGCCCGCGTTCGCGTACTCGACGGCGCTGGAGAGCCCTTGGTCGCCGATGAAGCCGTGCTCGACGAGAAAGCCGATCAACCGCTTCTCCGCCTCGGTCATGCGGTACTGGCTGTCGAGCGACGAGAGGTCCACCATGGATCGATCCCTGCCGGGGAGAGCTCCGGGTTCGCGGATCCGGCGTCCCGGGGGTCGGGCCCGGGAGCTGCCGGGTCTGGCTCCGACCGGCTCCCAGGTTACCACCTGGGGAACCGGCAAGGTAAGGGGCCACCAGTGCTAGGCCCCCTCCACCAGCTGGCGGCGGGCCAGCTTGGCGAACAGGCCGTCGAGGGAGATCAGCTCGTCGTACCGGCCCGACTCCACGACCTTCCCCTTCTCCACGACGTAGATGCGATCGGCGTTCTGGATCGTGCTGAGCCGGTGGGCGATGACGATCCGGGTCGCCTGGAGCTGGGCGAGGCTCCTGGTCACGATCGCCTGGGTCTCGTTGTCCAGGGCGCTGGTCGCCTCGTCGAAGATGACGATCCGGGGCCGGCTGACCAGCGCCCTGGCGATGAGCAGTCTCTGCCTCTGACCGCCGGAGAGCGTGGAGGCGTCCTCCGTGATGACCGTCTGCATGCCCATGGGCATGGTCTTGATGTCCCTGTCGAAGCCCGCCATCCGGGCCGCCTCCCAGGCGTCCTCGATGGACAGCGGGAGCGATCCGATGATGTTCGCGTACAGATGCCCGGCCACCAGGGTCCCGCCCTGGAGCACCACGCCGATCTGGCGCCGCACCCGACGGGCGTCCACCGACGGCAGCGCCTTGCCGTCGAAGAAGATCGTGCCCGCCTCGGGCTGGTCGAACCCGACGAGCATGCGGAGCAGCGTCGACTTGCCCGACCCGGACGGGCCCACGATCGCCACGAACTCGCCGGGTCGGGCGCGCAGGGTGACATCGTCGAGGATCAGCGGTCCGTCCGGGACGTACCGGAACGACACGTGGCTCACCTCCACGTCGCCCTGCAGTCGGCCGGGATCTGCCTTGAGAGTGTCCGCCTCGGGCGACGTCTCCAGGATCGGCCTGGCGCGCTCCCAGATCGGTACGATGTCGAGCATGCCGATCGCCGTGCGGGCCATCCCGAGAGTCGAGGAGTAGAACACGCCGAACGCGGACTGGAACGCCAGGAAGTCGCCGGTCGACATGGAGAGGCCTCCCCGAGACCCCGGACTCTCCATGAAGGTGGCGATCCCGTAGAAGATGACCCCGGTCGACACCACGTCGAGCGCCCCGTACAGGGCGTTGAACACGTTGCCGATCCGACGGCCGTCGAAGTTCAGCTGGCGCTCCCTGCAGAAGAGATCGCTCCAGACGCCGAACGCCCTGGTCTGGGCGCCCGCGATCCGGAGCTTCGCGTTGCCCCGGATCAGCTGGAAGACCAGACCGGCGATCTTGCCGCGGATCTCGCTGCGTCGTCGGGAGTACCGGACCTGCACAGTGCCCCCGATGACCGATACGGTGACCGTCACCAGGGCCACGGCGGTGGCCACGAGCGCGAGTTGCATGCTGAAGGCGAAGAGCAGCGCGAACTGCGACAACGCCGTGAACAGCGACAGGATCGCCGACATGGCCGCGGAGGTCATGTACTGCCTGATCTCGTTGATCCCGTTGGCTCGCTGGGCCAGGTCCCCGCTGGAGAACCGCCGGAAGAACGGGATCGGCAATCTGAGAATGCGATCCCAGACCGCGGCCTGGCAGTCGTGGGAGACCCACCCTTCCAGGCGCAGCGTGGCGATCGACTGGACGAACTGGAAGATGACGGCGCCGAACAGGACGGCGATCATCCCCAGGGACATGTGCAGCAGCTGACCGCGATCCGCCGCCGGGATGATGTCGTTCATGATCCGGGCCATGGCCAGCGGGACCACGAGCCCGAGCCAGCCCGCGCCTACCCCCATGGCGATCACCGACACGAGATCGCCCAGATGACCGTGGAGGGCGAACCGGAGCACATCCAGGGTGGACAGGGGACCGTCGGGCAGCGGCCGGTAGAGGACGAAGGCGTTCGGGGCCAGCTGAGCCGCCGTGCGACCGGTCAAGCGCGTCACGGTCTTGGCGGCCGGGTCGACGATCTCGTACCGTCCCGGCCTGGTGGGGCGCACGGCCAGAGGCGTGGCATCGTCTCCCCGGAACGCGAGCAGCGGCCCCACATCGCTCTTCCACCAGTCCTCCCTGAGGCTCACCGACCTCGAGCGAACCCGGGAGGCGCGACAGATGGCGTCCAGAGGGTCGTCCATCTCCGCCAGGTCCTTCGGCGAGACGATCTCGACTCCCAGCACCTTCCCCAGCACCTGACAGGCCGCCACGAGCGCGCGGCCAGGTTCGGCCGACGGCACCCGGTCGACCTCCGGGAGCAAGACCGTCGCCAGCTGCGAGAGCGAGCGCTTGCGGGTGTCGACGTCCGCTTCGGCGCGCAGCGCCAGCAACCGGGCCGACTCCCTGTCGCTCAGCTCCCGTCGCGACGCGAGCCAGCCCGGGATCATGGCCTGGAAACCCGCGAGAGCGGTCCAGTCCCGGTCCTGGCCCAGCAGCTCCGCCGTGGAGAGGGTCCTGATCCGGACGGTGCCGGTCGCCTCGACCCAGACTCCCGGCGGAAGGGGCAGATGACCCTGGCCCTCGCCGAGCGTCATCGACTCCACACCGCACAGTCGCACCCGCCCCCCCAGGCAGCGGAGCCAGACCACGGATCCCGCGACGCCGGCGCCGATGCCGCACCTGTTCTCGAGCTCGACCTCCTGGCCGGGCGTCAAGTTCGTGCCGGAGGCCAGGGGAGGCGGCGGGCACAGGCCCGAGCACAACCGGGTGATCCAGCCGTCGATCAGCTTCGCCGCCGCGGCCGATCTTCCGGGAGAGTCCACGAGCTCCCGGAACCGGGCCAGGTCGAGCCTCACCAGCCTGGTTCCGGCAAGCCCCACGGCGACCAGGCTCTCGGTGGAGGAACCGTCGGGACCGGAGCAGCCCAGGAGAAGCTCTCC
>JACQZM010000290.1:14193-15276 GCA_016213885.1 Candidatus Rifleibacteriota bacterium
CTCTCCGGCTCCGACGGAGAACAGGTGGTGACGAGCTCCGGACGGAAGGTCGTCCGCGATCCGCGCCTGGAATACGTCGACCTGCCGGCTCTTCACCATCCAGACCGAGGCGGTGCTCGCCAGCACCACCGGCGACCGACCCTCCACAGCCAGGGTCTCGCCCTCACTCTCGATCAGCTCCAGCATCGTCTCCACCACGGTCAGCTCCTGATCAGCCTGGCGTACGGGCCCTCCACGTTGGCCATCTCCTCGTGGGTCCCCCTCTGGACCACCTTGCCGCGATCGAGCACGATGATCTCGTCGGCGTCGCGTATCGTCGACAACCTGTGCGCGACGATGACGCAGCTGCACCCTCGCCTTCTGAGGTTCTCATCGATCTTCTGTTCGGTCTCCGTGTCGAGCGCGCTCGTCGCCTCGTCGAGGATGAGAAGGCGGGGGTTGCCCACCAGCGCCCTGGCGATCTCGATCCGCTGACGCTGCCCTCCGCTCAGGTTGGCCCCCCCCTCGGTGAGCATGCTCTCGTAGCCCTGGGCGCGCCCGGCGATGTCGTCGTGGATGCACGCATCCCTGGCGGCGGTGACGATGTCGGCCTCCGGCACGGTCTCGTCCCAGAGGGTGAGGTTGTCCCGCACCGTTCCCTCGAAGACGAAGATGTCCTGATCGACCGACGCGATGGAGCTCGTGAGGGCCCGGCCAGCGATCGACGAGCGCGGCTTGCCGTCGAACAGCACCTCGCCGCTCCAGGGTCGGTAGAGCCCTGCGACGATCTTGGCCACGGTGGACTTGCCGCTGCCACTCCCGCCGACCAGCGCCACCCTCGAGCCGGGGCCCAGCACGAACGAGAGCCCCGTGATCAGGGGCGGCTCCAGCGGGCTGTAGCCGAACGTGACGTCTCTGAGCTCCAGCCGCCCCTCGAGCTTGCCCGGCACCGCCGCCGCCCCCGGCCCATCCCCGACCGGCTCTTCCCTGACGGCCTCCGGGTCCACCGGGTACCGGAGCGTGTCGTCCAGGCGGTTCATCCCCGCTTCCAGCTGCTGAAGCTCTGCTCCCAGCCGCAACAGTCGTTCCACCGGCCCGAGGAAC
>JACQZM010000040.1:0-2334 GCA_016213885.1 Candidatus Rifleibacteriota bacterium
GAAACGACGATGATCCACGACAAGACGCCGGTGACACGGGTCGCCACGCCGAGGGCAAACAGGAGAAAAACGACGATCGAACCCCAGTACATCGTCTGGAAGAGCCCGACGTTGTCGCCGGCCTCACCGTAGTCCAGCTCCTTGCGGAACATCTCCACGCCGGTCACGACGGTCTTCACCGACTCGTCCTTGAAGCCGACGATCTCCACCTGCTCGCCGACCTTGACCTTGCCTCGCTCCACCCTTCCGGTGACGACGGTTCCGCGACCGGAGATCGTGAACACGTCTTCCACCGGCATCAGGAACGGCTTGTCCTTCTCGCGGATCGGCTCCGGAATGTGGCTGTCGCAGGCGTCGATCAGCTCGAAGATGCACTTGCAGTTGGGGCAGTCGCGCTTCCCGCAGAGGCACTGCCCGGCCTTCAGCGCCGACCCGCGAATGATCGGGATCTTGTCGCCGGCGAACTTGTACTTGTTGAGGATGTCCCGGACCTCGAGCTCCACCAGCTCGAGCAGCTCCGGATCGTCCACCATGTCCACCTTGTTCAGAAAGACCACGATGTCCGGAACCTGCACCTGCCGGGCCAAGAGCACGTGCTCCTTGGTCTGGGGCATGGGGCCGTCGGCGGCCGACACGACCAGGACCGCCCCGTCCATCTGGGCGGCGCCGGTGATCATGTTCTTGATGTAGTCGGCGTGCCCGGGGCAGTCGACGTGGGCGTAGTGTCGCTTCTCGCTCCTGTACTCCACGTGGGCGATGGCGATCGTGATCCCTCGCTCCTTCTCCTCCGGTGCCGCGTCGATCGAGTCGAAACTCCGGTACTCGGCCAGGCCGGCTTTGTGGAGCACGGCGGTGATCGCCGAGGTCAACGTGGTCTTGCCATGGTCCACATGTCCGATCGTCCCGATGTTCACGTGCGGTTTGTCTCTGACGAACTTTTCCTTGGCCATTAGCCGCTCCTCCTGTCTCGAGCAGACTCGTTAACCAACTCGCCTCGGCGCCGCCAGCCTAGCGGATTTCCCAACTTCCGCGTCAACGGACTCTGCTGGTCGGCTTCACCGTGCTTACCTCAACGTCGACTCTGGTCCAGATTCCTTCCTCGTACTGGATGCCGGCTCTCGCCGCATCCGCGAGACAGCGCCTCGCGACCCCCGCCGCGAGAGGCGCTGCCCGGCGCCCCCTCTAGCCGTGCACCCTCGCCATGATCCTCTCGGCGAGGTTGCTCGGCACGACTTCGTACCTCTCGAACTGCATGGTGTAGCTCGCCCGGCCCTGCGTCAACGATCTCAGGGCCGTGGCGTAACCGAACAGCTGCGCCAGCGGCGCCTGCCCCTTGATGACGTGCAGGTTTCCGCGAGCCTGGATCCCGTGGACCTCGCCCCGGCGGGCCGTCAGGTCGCCGATGCACTCGCCCACGTAGGGCTCCGGGGTCTCGATCTCCAGGGCCATGACCGGCTCCAGAAGGACCGGCTCGCCCTTCCGGAGGCACTCCTGGAACGCCATGGAGCCGGCGATCTTGAACGACAGGTCCGACGAGTCCACCTCGTGGTACTTCCCGTCGATCAGGGTCACCCGCACGTCCACCACCGGGTAGTCCGCCAGGACCCCGGTCTGCGCGGCGTCGCGGATGCCGGCCTGGATCGCCTTGATGAACTCCGCGGGCACCGGAGCGCCCTTGGTCCCGTCGACGAACTCGACGCCGCCGCTCCGCCGCATCGGCTCCGCCTTCAGCTCCACGACCCCGTACTGCCCGTGGCCACCGGTCTGCCGGATGTACGAGCCCACGGCCTGGGCCGGCCTGGTGATCGTCTCCCGGTAGGCGACCTGCGGCTTGCCCACCCTGGTGTGGACCCCGTACTCCCGGATCATGCGGTCGATGATGATCTCCAGGTGGAGCTCCCCCATCCCCGAGAGGATCCGCTGGCCGCTCTCCGGGTCGGTCCGGACGGTCAGCGACGGGTCCTCTTCGATGAACCGGTCGATGGTGGCCTGGAGCCGGTCCTGGTCGTCGTGGGTCTTGGGCTCCACGGCGATGGAGAGGACCGGGTCCGGGAAGTGGATCTTCTCCAGCAGGATCGGCGACCCGTCGTCGCACAGCGTGTCTCCGGTCCAGACGCGCTTGGGGCCCACCACGGCGACGATGTCGCCGGCCGTGGCGAGCGAGAGCTCCTCGCGCTTGTTGGCGTGCATCCTCAGGAGCTTCGAGACCCGCTCCTTGGTGCCCCGGGTCGCGTTGGCGACGTAGGTCCCGATCTTCATCGTCCCCGAGTAGATCCTCAAGTAGGTCAGCTTGCCGCAGTGCTGATCCGCCTGGATCTTGAACGCCAGGGCCGA
>JACQZM010000040.1:2423-4797 GCA_016213885.1 Candidatus Rifleibacteriota bacterium
GCCCCGTTTCGTGAGGGCGGTGCCGCACAGCACCGGCACCACGTCTCCGGAGATGGTGGCCTTCCGGAGCACGGCCCGGATCTGGTCCTCCGTGATCTCCATGTCCTCGATGTAGTTGACCATCAGGTCGTCGGCGTACTGCCCGAGCTTCTCCAGGAGCTGCTGTCGCGCATGCTCGGCCGCGGGCCGGTGCTCCTCGGGGATCTCGGAGGACTCGTAGGAGACGCCCTGATCTTCTTCGTTCCACACCACGGACTTCATCGCGATCAGGTCCACGATGCCCGAGAAGGTGTCCTCGGCGCCCATGGGGAGCTGGATCGGCACCGGATTGGCACCGAGGCGGTCTCTCATCTGGCCGACCACCCGATCGAAGTCGGCGCCGGTCCGGTCCATCTTGTTGACGAACGCCAGCCTGGGAACGTTGTACTTGTCGGCCTGCCTCCAGACCGTCTCCGACTGGGGCTGCACACCGGCCACGCCGCAGAACACCACGACCGCCCCGTCGAGCACTCGTAAGCTGCGCTCCACCTCGACGGTGAAGTCCACGTGGCCGGGCGTGTCAACTATGTTGATGGCGTGGTCGCGCCAGAAGCAGGTCGTCGCCGCCGCGGTGATCGTGATTCCACGCTCTCGCTCCTGGTCCATCCAGTCCATCGTCGTGTTGCCATCGTGAACCTCGCCGGTCCGGTGGATCCTCCCCGTATAGAAGAGGAACCGTTCGGTGACGGTGGTCTTTCCGGCATCGATGTGAGCAACAATACCGATGTTCCGCATTTTCTTGAGGGCTTCCCTCATGATCCAGATCCAGGAGCTCCGCGGCGGCTAACCCAGCTCTCCTTCTACCACTTGAAGTGCGAGAAGGCGCGGTTCGCTTCCGCCATCTTGTGCACGTCTTCGCGCTTCTTGATCGAAGCGCCCTGACCCTTGGCAGCCTCACCCAGCTCGCCCGCCAGCCTCTGGGCGAAGGTCTTCTCCTTGCGCGCCAGGGCATGGGTGATGATCCAGCGGATGGCGAGGGTCAGCTTCCGGGTACCGCGCACTTCCACGGGCACCTGGTAGTTCGCGCCGCCGACGCGGCGAGACTTGACCTCGATCTGCGGCTTCACGTTCTCGATGGCCTGCTCGAAGAGCTTGAAACCCTCGACCCGCTCCTTGCCGTCGGCCAGGATGTCCATCGCCGTGTAGAACATGCCGCTGGCCGTGGTCTTCTTGCCACGTTCCATGATCTTGTTGATGAACTTCGTCACCAGAACGCTCTTGAACACCGGGTCCGGGATCACCGGACGCTTGGCTGCTTGTCGCCTGCGAGCCACTTTGACTCCTCCCTGAACGCTGTCGGCTCCGGGCCTCCCCCGGAGGCCGCCCCCGATCTACTTCTTGGGCCTCTTGGCCCCGTACTTCGACCTCTGCTGCTTGCGGTTCTCGACCCCGGCCGTGTCCAGCACGCCACGGATGATGTGGTAGCGGACGCCGGGGAGATCCTTCACGCGGCCGCCCCTCAGCAGCACGATGGAGTGCTCCTGCAGGTTGTGCCCGATGCCGGGGATGTAGCCGGTGACCTCGATCCCGTTGGTGAGTCTCACGCGCGCCACCTTGCGCAAGGCCGAATTTCGTCGGCATTCACGTCCTCCGGTCAGCTGGCATGTGGCATGGCTTTGAGACAAAAGTACCCCACCCCATCGGGACGGGTTATACTAGCACCGGTGCAACGTCGTGTCAAGGCTCTGCTGGAGCGATTTATGCACGGGGTCATGGCCATCGACCGAGGACGGAAGCGCCCGGCGCGCCTCCGTGACCGGCTTCGCTTCCCGGACCGCTCGATGCCCGGCGCCGATCGGGGCGGCATGGAACCGACCAGGAGCCATTCATGAACGAGTCCATGGGCGGGGCCGACGAGCACCGGGACAAGGTGCTCTGCTCCATCTGCAACGAGCGCATCCAGGGGTCGGACTGGGTCCTCTGCGCCCGTTGCGAGGTCCCGCTCCACCGGGCGTGCTGGACGTACAACGGCGCCTGCCCCATCTACGGCTGCGGCGCCAAGGAGTCCCGGGAGCCGGTGGACCTGCTGCTGAAGGCCAGGGTGCCGATCGTCATCGACGGCCCGCCGCCTCCTCCGGTGCCGGCGTCGCCGGAGGCGCTCAAGGCCATGGAAGAGCGGGCCGGCGTCTATCTCAAGCTGCTGGCGAGGAAGGGTGAACTCGCCGGCCAGCTCGATCAGCTCAAGCGACGGCGTCACGCCGCTCACTGGTACATCCCCGGGGGTGGGTGGGTGCCTCCCTTCATACTGATGATGTTCCTGGCGCCGGGAGCCTGGACGGTGTGGCTCGGGTTCCTCGGGTTCGGCATCACCCTCGGCACGCTGCAGACGATCAAG
>JACQZM010000040.1:4808-5608 GCA_016213885.1 Candidatus Rifleibacteriota bacterium
GGGAGCTCCGAACGCTCGAAGAGCAGATGGACGTGCTGGATCGCTTCACCAGGCAGCTGAAGCCGCCGGCCTGACCGGCACGGCCTACCTCTTGATCCCGTAGCGCTCGATCTTCTCCCTGAGCGTCTTGGGCGTGATCCCGAGGATCCTGGAGGCCTCGGTCTTGTTCCAGCCGGTGGAGGCCAGAGCCGCCTCGATCGCCTCCTTCTCGACCTCCTCGAGGCTGCGGGGGGGCGCCTGGCGCCCGGGCGCCCCGGGCGACGCCTCGGCGTTCGAGCCGGGGTCGAACAGGACGTCTGCCGATTGGAGCACCGACGCGGAGGCCAGGGCCGCGGCGCGCTCGATGGTGTTCTTGAGCTCCCTGATGTTGCCGGGCCAGCGATGCGCCTTCAAGGCTGCCCGGGCCGACTCGCCGAGCGACAGGTCCGGCCTGGCCCGCCCCAGGAAGTGCTCGGCCAGCGGCACCACGTCTTCCGGACGGTCCCTCAGAGCCGGGATCTACAGGGTCATCCCCGAGAGCCTGTAGAACAGATCCTGGCGGAAACGGCCCTGGGCCACCATCTCTCTGAGGTTCCGGTGGGTGGCGCAGACGATCCGGGTGTCCACCTTCACCACCTGGTCCGACCCGATCGGCTGCACTTCGCGACGCTCGAGCACCCTGAGCAGCTTGGGCTGAAGATCCGGCGGCATCTCGCCGATCTCGTCCATGAACAGGGTGCCGGTGTGGGCCGTCACGAACGCCCCGCGTCTCGCCTGGGTGGCGCCGGTGAAAGCGCCCTCCCGGTGCCCGAACAGCGCGG
>JACQZM010000040.1:5683-9678 GCA_016213885.1 Candidatus Rifleibacteriota bacterium
CTTGGTCCGATGAGATCGACGTAGGAGGTCCCGGCCGAGGGAAGGACGTTGAACGTGGTCTGCTTCGGCTGGAACGTCAGCGTCGTCTTGCCCAGCACCACCGTCGCCCCCGGCTCGAGCACCGCCTCCCTGGTCTGGACGCCGTTCACGAAGCTGCCGTTCGTGGAGCCCAGGTCTTTCAGCAGGTAGCCTTCCTCCCGGTCTTCGATCACCAGGTGCGTCCTGGAGACCGCTTCGTCGGAGAGAGCCACGTCGTTGTCCTCTCCCTTGCCGACGCGGACCACGGCCCCCTGCAATCGAAAACGCCTCCCCTTGTCAGGCCCGTCCAGCACCACCAGCTCGCACTCGCGGATGCGCACCAGCGGCCTGGACGCCGTCTCCTTGAGGCGCAGGGTCGGGCCGAGAGCCTGCTCCCAGAGCTTCTTCTTCTGTTCGCTCATCGCCCGGCCACTATAGCACGGGAGCGGCGCCGCCACGGGCCCGGGAAAAGCGAAAGACCCCGGATCCGATCCGGGGTCCTCAGGGCCGATGAACCGCCAGGGGTCAGTGGACCGCCATCGGCGGTCTAGTACCAGCGGTGGTGCGACCGGCGGTGGTGAATCTGGCGATGCCGCAAGACCTGGTTGTTGTAGTAGGACTGATTGTTGTAGACCGGAGTGCTGTACACCGGAGAGCCGTAGTAGGGCTGGGAGTACACCGGAGTGCCGTAGTAGGGCTGGGAGTACACCGGGGTGCTGTAGATCGGGGTGCTGTAGTACGGCCTGGGCGTCAGAAGCCTTGCGGTCTCTCGAACGACATCGCGGACCACGTGGCCGACTCCGTGGGCGACCCTGTGGACGACCTGACCGGCGCTGGGGTGATGCCTGTGGTGGCCGAATCCCTGCTGGACTTGGCTGCCGAAGTGCTGGGCGCTGACGGGCTCGGCGACGATAACGGAGAAGGCCAGGACGACGATGAAGCAGGCCATGATGGTTCGCATGGTCGATTCCTCCTAGCGGGCTGGTTGACCCTTGTGTGAAGCCAGTTGACGCCATTGATACTAAGGATCCGGAGCATGTTGTCAATCCGTCATGAGAAAAAAGGCGTTCTCACCGCTGCTCCGAGGGTCGGGGCCCCGGGACTGGACCCTGGCGAAGTGGCGCTCCGACGGGCTCCCGGGCCTACGGCGCCGTTTCCAGCAGCACGTACACCACCCGGGCGAGCTTCTGTTCCATGAGGTTGAGGACAGGCAGCAGTCGCGCCCGGACGCGGTTCTTCCCCTGCACGAGCAACTGCGGGTCGAACCCCACGTGCTCGATCTCCGGCGTCCACCGCGGCGGAGAGACCGCCGGCGGCCTGAGCACGAGCCTGGCCCGGTCGTTGACCGTCAGCTCCAGGTACTGGAGCGGGCCGGCGTCCGACCAGCCCACCTTGAACTGCGCCTTCTTGATCGCCTGCGGTCGGTCGACCGGGAACGCATAGTCGAGCTCGTGCTGCTTCTGCCCCCGTCCCATGAAGAGCCAGGCGTCGCGCTCCTCCTCGCGGGGGCGCCACTCCACCAGGGTGACCGACCGGGTCGGGTCGAAGGTGCCGGTCGTGGTCATGCCCCGCGGCTTCGTCGCGCCCCCGAAGAACGGCTGCTTCGACTGGATGAACGGCCCCCAGTCGAGGCCGATCAGGAGCGGCCGCATGGGAAGTCTCAGCACCTGGGCGAGCCGGTCCAGGTGCTCCACCGACTTCAGCGTCTCGTACACCTGCACCTTTGCGGCCAGGAACACGTCCGGAGAGGAGAAGAACTCACGCGAGATCGGCTTGATCGTGCCCACGGCCAGACGAAGGCTCTTCAGATGCGGTCCCAGGAGCCTCTCCAGCCCGGCGCCGGCCACCTTCTCCCGGCGGAGCCGGGACAGGATGTCCAGGATCCGCTGCTGCACCTGGAGTCGGTCGAACTCTCTCACCACCCGGTCGATCCTGGCGCGAAGGGAGTCATGGGATATGGGCCACGACGTCTCCACCTCGCCGGACTCGAGGTGCGAGACGATCCTGATGGTGTACGAGCGATCGGGGGAGAGGCCGGTGATCTCGGCGACGTGGGTAGTCGTCGGCGTCTCCACGACGTCCATCTGCTCGGTCTCCTGGAGCGGCGCCCCCCACAGGATGGACGAGCGAGCCGGATGGCTGGTCCGCCAGGACAGCCTCAGTCGATCCATGGCCGGCTCCTTCTCCAGGTCGGTGACGAGGAACTCCTGCGTCCTGAACGGACACCTCACCTCGGGCCCGCCGTCGATGGCTACCCGGAGAACGTACTCCCGCCCGGGAACGAGACCGCTGATCTTCAGCGTGTGGTCGTGCGCCGGCCCGCGGGCTTCAGGGATCTTGATCCGATCGTCCGGCGGGGCCACATCGACCCGGGGGAGCGCAGGGCGATCGGTGTGGAAGCCGACCCTGGCCATTCTGAGGCCGGCCTCGATGGACAGACCGCTCACGCGGTTGGGAACCGATCCGCTCCAGCGAGCCGTCCACCAGAGTCCGGCGGCGCCGAGAACGACGAGGCCCAGGCAGGCCACGGCCACCGGGGCGCGGGAGCTTCCGGTGGCCACGGGCCTCAGCGGAACAGGTCGGCCATCTCGACCGGGGTCACGACCTTCTGGACCACCCCGGCGGAGTCGGCGGCCTGGGGCAGCTGCGGGGCGAGCGCCGAGTCGTGATCCTGGGCAGCGGTCTGTCCACCGCTGTCGAGGATCGCCCTGAGGCCGTCGATCCCGTCCACGCCGGTCCCGGAGACGAGGACGCCCCTGCACCTGGCCCCCAGGACCGCGGCGGCGGATGTCATGAACGTGTCGATGCACGGCGCGATCTCCCCGGTCGCCGCGGTCTCGACCAGGCGGAACCTGGGAGGACCGCCGGGGTCGGCCTCGAGGAGTAGGTCTTCCGGGCCGCCCGGAGCGACGTAGATGCGCTCCGGTTCAAGCACGGCGCCGGCGGTGGCCATCAGGATCGGCACGGGGCAACGGGCGGCGAACTGGGCCGGCAGCTGGTCGGCGAGAAAGGCCGGGAGCTTGAGCACCAGGACGATGGCGCCCCGGAGGTGGTCGGGCAGGCCATCGAGGCACGCTGGAAGCACCTGGAGGCATCCGGAGGACCCTCCGATGATGGTCAGCGTCCCCGAGGTGTCGATCCCACGGCGGGGCTCGAGGTCGCCGACCTCGATCACCTCGGCAGGCTCCGGCAGGCTGTCGCCGGGCGCCTCGGCCAACTCCGTGACCTCGAGGGGCAGCGGCTGGTGGGCGCTCTCGGCGTCGTCGTCGAGGGGCGTTCCGGCGCCATGTCGCTCCAGCTTCACCTCGTGCGCCGCCCTGAGCTTGGCCAGCAGCTCCAGGTGGATCGGCGTCGCGCTGGGCGTGGCCTGAGGCTTGGTCACGAAGTCCAGCGCTCCCAGCCTCAGCGCTTCCAGCGTGATGGGCGCGTTGGCCTTGGCGTGGCTGGAGACGACCAGGAACACCGTGTCCAGCTTGCGCGTCCGGGCCTCGTGCAGGCAGGCCAGGCCGTCCATGCCGGGCATCATCAGGTCCAGGAGGACCACGTCGGGGCGGGTCTCCTGGACCTTCGCGAGGCAATCCTCTCCGTTGTTGGCCTCGCCGACGACCTCGATGGTCAGATCGGTGGACACCATCTTGCCCAGCAGCTTCCGCATGACCGGAGAGTCGTCACAGATCAGCACCCGCACACGTTTCGACAGATCCGTGCACCCCCCTCGAAGGGACGCCGGCGGAGCCCACCGGCGACGGAATCATGACCAGGATGTACGTACCGGCATGTCCACTGTATCAAAGCCGGACGCTCTTCGCCATGAGCCTCAAGACCCGGCGCCTCGCCGGGTCCGAGTCGCAAGACCCGGCGCCTCGCCGGGTCCGAGTCGCGCCCCCGAGCGCGACCTCAATCCGGATCCCCTCCTCTTCCCCTCCCCCGAGCGCGACCTCAATCCGGATCCCCTCCTCTTCCCCTCCCCCGAGCGC
>JACQZM010000587.1 GCA_016213885.1 Candidatus Rifleibacteriota bacterium
AGCCTCGAGGACGTGGTCGATCGCTCCGGGGTACCGGGCCCGATTCTCCAGCGTCTGGCCGCATCCGGGGCCTGTGCTTCTTTCGGCCTGGATCGTCGCGAGGCGGTGTGGCGGCTGCAGGCGATCCTGCGACGCGGGGTGAGCCCGCTGCTGGATCGCTCGCCCGTGCCGCCGGAGCCGGCTCCGCTACCTCCCATGGAGCTGCGGGAGTGCCTCGTTCGTGACTACGCCGCGGTGGGGCTCTCGTACGAAGTGCATCCGATCGAGCTGGTCCGGCCGGACCTGGGACGGCACGGAGTGGTCGAGGCGACCAGGCTCTCCGTCATGGGACGTGAACAGCAAGGGCAGGGGAGGGGATCGCCCCGGGTGCGAGCCGCAGGGTTGGTGATCAGCCGCCAGCAGCCTCCCACGGCCAAGGGCTTCATGTTCCTGACGCTGGAGGATGAGACCGGGTTCGTCAACGTCGTGGTGAAACCGCCGGTGGTCGACCGGTTCCAGAAGACCGTGGCTCTCGAGCCGATGCTCGTGGTCGAGGGGGTGCTGGAGACGGAGGCAGGAGTGGTGAATCTCGTGGCGGAACGGTTCGCCCCGATCTCGATCAGCGGCGTGGGGGTCCGGTTCCGGAGCCGGGACTTCCGATGACGGTGAGCGCCTCGCCCTCGAAGACCACGCGACCGGAGAAACCCGGGAGCCCTGTGGCGGCCCGCCATCTCTGACCGAAGAGCTCCGCCTCCCTCTCCAGCTCGACCGCCACCGGACGGGCTTCCTCGGGGAAGACGTGCCAGAGCGTGCGCCGGGCGTGGTCGATGACGAGAAAGGGCGCCGGCGGAGGCACCGGGGTGTGGCAGACAGGACAGGCCGCCCGGTTGAGGCGTCCCGCGATCAGCTCCGCGAAGAGCCCTGGCGACCTCACGCCATCGATCGTGTCGACCTGGGCGATCGTGGCGAGCGCGCCGCAGGAGCACCTGGTGGTCAGCTCCCGCCTGGGTACCCGGACCAGAGCCAACACGGTCACGACGGAGAACTCGACCTCGGCCAGCTCCTGACGAACCCGGCTCGCGAGAGGGCCCGGAAGGCACGCGGCGACCGCCCTGGACAGAGCCTCATGCGGGGAGAACGGTCGTCTGGACCGCACCTCCACGGACTCGAACCCCGCCCGGTGGAAATGATCGAGGTACCGATCGAGGGGAGCGAGAAGGCCATGCAGCAGAAGCGCCGGGTTCGACGTGGCGTGGTCCCGCAGCGCCTCGGGCAGAGGCCGCGAGACCACCGGGTCGCACGCGGCCAGGGTGCCCATCGGCCCGAGGAGCCTGCGGCAGCGAGAGAGTGCGCGGTCCAGTTCGGGCATCAGATGAAGCGCGGCATTGGCGGTGACATGGTCGAACAGACCGTCGGGCAGATCCACCGCGGCCACGTCGTCCTCGAGGACCCTGGCGTGCCCCAGGCCGGCCCTCGCCACGTTGTCTCTCGCCCACTCGGCCATCTCGGGTGTGACGTCGACTCCGACGACCTCGCCTTGCGGTCCCACCAGCCGGGCCGCTATGCAGAGGTCCAGGCCTGCTCCGCATCCGACGTCCAGGACGCGCTGGCCAGGGTGGAGGTCGAGCTGGGCCAGCGGAGAGCCGCATCCGAACGAGAGACCATGGAGCTCGCCGGGCGCGAGGTCGAGCTCCGGTCCGTAGAGAGCGCTGCGCCCCGCCGGGGCGCGGCGGCGCCCCAGCGCCTCGAGCCGGTAGTACTCGCTGACGGCGAGGGAGAGTTCGTTCGTGGGTTTCACGGTGCCCACCGGGCCGCGGGAACGCCCTGGAGGGGCACGGCGCCGCGACCGGTCCGGTCGTGTTCCCGGGGCTGGGGCCCCGGAGAGCCGACCGCGAGGTTAGTCCAACCCGGGACCGGGGATCAAGCACTTTTCACGAGGCCACGCTCAGGTGTATAAGACTGACAGAGATGCCCCCATCGTTGGGAACAGGTCTGCACGTCGTCTTCCTGGTGGCACTGGGCTGTCTGCTGGTGACCGCTCTGTCGATGCACTGGCCCGAGCTCAAGCGGGACTTCCTCTCGGGGATCCATCCGTCCTCCGGTGGTGGGGCCGCGGGACAGACCCGGTTCACCGA
Source organism: Candidatus Rifleibacteriota bacterium (assembly GCA_016213885.1). Classification (GTDB taxonomy): domain Bacteria; phylum Muiribacteriota; class UBA6191; order JACPRK01; family JACQZM01; genus JACQZM01. The sequence goes on from JACQZM010000587.1 coordinate 2,115, forward strand.
TTCCATCGGTGGCGTGGAGGTGTCGCACGACCCGGACGTGTCGCTGGCCCTGTCGCCCCTGGCCGTCGCCCTGGTGAAAGAGGAACCGGCCAGAGTCGTCATGGCCACGCCAGTCTTCCTCGACCGCCCCGTGGACCCGGCGGCGCTCCTCCGGGAGATCGGCCAGGGATGGGCCGGGGGCGTCCGCAAGCTCGGGCACCAGTTCAACCCGGGACAGATCCACGACGAGGGCGGTTCGGCCTGGTCGGCGTTGGATGCGACCGTCGAGGGAGAGTCACTGGCAGGCGAGATGAAGGTTCTGCGGGACGGCCGCGACCTGAGGTTCGAGGCGTTCTGGGTCACCAAGGAAGATTTCGACAAGGAACGAGCCTCCATGGAAGCGCAGGCGTCGACCATCCGCTTCTTTCCGGGGGCGCCGCTTGGCATCAGGACCGGAGCCAGGTACTCCGCCGCCGTGCCTCCGGATTTCGAGTTCCACGAGGATCCCGGGGGGGTTCAGCTCACGGCCAGATCGTGCGATCGGGTGGCCTTCGGGTTGACCGTGGCCGCTCCCTGGACGCGGGTGAGCCAGCCGCAGCAGTTGATCGAGCTCTACCTCTCGAACTCGAAAGGGCTCACGGACCCTACCACCGGGACGCTGCGCTCGTACCCGTCGTTCGACGATGCCGCGGGGAACCGCTGGAACATCGCCGGCCGGGAGCTGAGCTACCATATCTTCGGGGAGCCGGTCCGGGCCGTGCTCACTGCGGCGATCGTCCAGTCCGGCGAGCGAAGCGCGCACGTCATGGCGGTTCGCCAGGCGCCACCGGAAGACTGGGATCGCTGGGCTTTGACCCTCA
>JACQZM010000588.1 GCA_016213885.1 Candidatus Rifleibacteriota bacterium
CGCGTGATGCCGTTCTCCGGGGTCCGCAAGATCGAGCGGGAGGTCAGAACCTAGAACATACGCGCAGTCCCTCCTTCGCCCAGAACCCCGACGGGGAGACGCTCTGCGGCGAATGTGCTTCTAGGCCCATGCAAAGTGGGGTCTTGCGAAACTTCTTTTTCCCAGGCCATCGCGGCGCCAGGCCCGGTCAGGCCCGCTGAACACGTGCGTCAGCGGTGTGGCCATCGCTCCTGACCGTGAGCGGCACACCGGCCTTCAGCCGGGTTGACCGGCCGGCCCGGAGCTGATATAGATGGCTCGACCGCTGGAAGGGCGAGACGGAATGAAGCTGGCCGGCCTGGAGCGAACGGCGCTGGAGGCGATCTTCGACACTGTGCTGCCGTCCGGGGCACAAGCCGGGACCTCCGGCGACCTGCCCGAGATGGTGGCGGCCCACCAGAGCCTGCTCGAACGGCTGCCCTCCTCGCACGCCGGTCTGATCCGCCTCGGGATGGTGGCGGCAGCGATCCTCCTTCCTATCATGATAATGGGGCGGCCGCGGACTCTGATGGGGCTCACGAAAGAGGAGCGGGAGCGGTGTCTCGCCGGCCTGGTGGGGCACCGGTACTACGGGCTGCGCCAGATCGGCGTGGCTCTGAAGCTGGTGTGCGGCCTGGCCTACTTCGGCGCCCCTGGAGTCCGGAGTCGCCACGGCCTCCCCCCCTCGCGGGACCCGGGACCTGCGGCGGAAGGGATCCCGTGATCCTCGACGCCACGAAGCTCACCGGTCCCGTCACCGACGAGGCCGACTACGTCATCGTCGGGACCGGAGCGGCCGGGGCCGTGGCCGCCAGGGTGCTCACCGAAAGCGGCGCCGAGGTGCTGCTCGTGGAGGAGGGCCCCTACCTGGCTCCGGCGGCCCTCGGCCAGGGCACCGCGGCCGCACTCACCGGGCTCTTCCGCGATCGCGGCGCTCAGATCACCTCGCGCCCGCCCTACATCGCCATCCTCCAGGGGTGCTGCGTCGGGGGCAGCACCGTGATCAACTCGGGCATCTCCTGGCGCCCTCCGGAGGCGGTTCTTGGCTCCTGGGAGACCGATCATGGCCTGGCCGGCGTCTTCCCGGGGGATGAGCTGGAGAGCTGCTTCGCCACCATCGAGCAGGAGCTCTCGGTGAAGCGGACCGACGAGGACCGTCTCGGCGGAAACGGCCTGGCCCTGAGACGGGGGGCCGAGAAGCTGGGCTTGGCGCACCAACCCACCCTTCGAACCGAGTCGGGATGCGAAGGGTCGGGCCGGTGCCTGGAGGGGTGCACCCGGGCGCGCCGGAAGAGCATGAACCACAGCTACATCCCCCGCGCCCTGGGCGCCGGCGCCCGACTCTACGCCGGCTGCAGGGTGGACCGGGTCGAGGTGGTGGGAGATCGGGTCAGAGGCGTCAGCGGGAGATTCGCGGCGCCGGTGCCCCGGGCTCCCCGGTACGGATTCAGGGCGATCGCCCGGAAGGCGGTGCTGCTGGCCGCGTCGGCGATCCACACTCCGGCGCTGCTGCAGCGGAGCGGTCTCCACGGCTCCGGGCAGGTGGGCAAGCACCTGCAGGGCCATCCGGGTGCAGCGATGATCGGCGTGTTCGGCGAGCCGATCCGGATGTGGGAGGGCGCCTCCCAGTCGTACGAGGTGACGCAGTTCCGCGACCGGGGCATCAAGATCGAGAGTCTCGGCCTCCCGCCGGAGATGATGGCCGTTCGGGTTCCCGGGATGGGCGAGCAGCTCGTCTCGAGGCTCGCCGGGCTGGACAGGCTGGCGCTGGCGGCGGTCCCGGTCCGCGCCCGCGCTCAGGGCACGGTCACCGCGTCCGGAGATTCGGTCCGGATCGACTACACCCCCACGCCGGAGGACGTGACGCTGATCCTCGATGGGCTCCGGCACACCGGCGAGATCTTCTTCGCCGCCGGCGCTTCGGCGGTCTTTCCCGGCATCCACGGTCTGCCGGCGGAGCTGGACCGCCCTGCGGACCTGCGGGTGCTTCAGGAGGCCAGAGTGGCGCCCACGGCGCTGTCATGGGTCATGACTCACCTGATGGGCACCTGCCGGATGGGACCCGACCCGGCCACCAGCGTGGTGGGCCCCACCGGAGAGGTGCACGGAGTCAGCGGCCTGTACGTCATCGACTCGTCGCTCTTCCCGACGAACCTCGGTGTGAACCCCCAGCACACGATCCTCGCCATCGCCATGCTGTTGACCCGGAGGCTGGCCGCGACGTCAGCCTGAACGCCGCCGGCGGGTCGGGCGTTCCGACTCTCCCGGTTGAACTTCCGGCAGCCCCGTCGTATACTCGCAGAGCGAACGCACACCGAGGCAGGAGTCTCCGAATGGCCGAGTGCCCGAGCTGCAAGGGCGAAGTAACCGACAAGGCGCGTTTCTGTGGTCGCTGCGGCGCCAAGATGCCGGAGGCGGGGCCGCTCCTTCCGGAGAACCTGGCACCCCAGGTGGTCCTGGCCGACCGCTACAAGATCCTCCGGCAGCTCGGCGTCGAGGGAACCGGCGTCACCTGGCTCGCCCAGGACGCGACGGCCAACGCCCCGGTGGTCCTCAAGGTGTTGCCGCGGATCGTCACCGAGGCCCCCGCCAGTCGCGCCGAGGTGGAACGCAGGGCCAACCTCTGGCTGCGACTGGATCATCGCTCCATCATCCGGCTGCTGAGCCTGGAGCTCGCTCCGTTCCCGTTCCTGGTGGCGGAGCACGTCGAGGGCAGGAGCTACCTCACAGCGCTCAACGACAGAGTCCAGGCCGCGGCCAACAGGAACGAGGTGGGGCACTTCGCGGTCGACGAGATCCTCCAGGTGCTCCCGGGCCTGGCGGCGGCGCTCGACCACGCCCACCAGCGAGAGGTGCTGCACCTGGACATCAAGCCGGCGAACATCCTCCTGGTCGAGGACAGGGAGGGGCCGGCGGCGCGGTTCACGAACTTCGGGGTGTCGGCGCAGATCCGCGACAAGGCCCTCTCTCCGTCCAAGCAGATGAAGCAGCTCCAGGACGGCGTCGCCGTCTACATCGCCCCCGAGCAGGTCGCCCAGAACGAGGTGGACGGTCGCACCGACATCTACTCTTTCGCGGTGACGCTCTTCCAGCTGCTCACGGGTCAACATCCGTTCTTGACGCGCTCCATGCTGGCCGACGAGGCGACGTCGATGCCCACGGGCCCGAAGCTCTCCCCCGCTCTCCTCGCCGTGCTGCACCGCGCCATGGCGCGTCTCCCGGCCAACCGACCGGCCACCGCGGCGGAGCTGGCTCACCAGATCGAGGAGGCCATCAGGCCGACCGGCGTCGCGGAGGTGACAGGCGCCAGCGCCGCCGATGCCAGCGTCGCCGCCGGGGAAGACGCCTCTCTGGTGCCGGCTGTCGACCTGCCCGAGGATCGACCCGCGGCCGGGCCGGACGGTCTCGAGGCTGCGGCACCGGCGGAGCGCCCCGAGGAATCCCAGGAGAGAATCTCGATGTCGGGGCTGACCGGCAAGCCAGCGACCCCCCCGGCGCCCCGGGAGCGTCTGCCCAGCGGCCTGGCCTCCCTGCGAAGGGAACGCGACGGGACCGCGGCGCCTCCGGCGACGACGGAACCACCGTCCGGGGTGCCGGCCGGGCAGCTCGACGCCCCCACGGCAGCCACCTCCCCGGCCCCGGCCACGCCCCAGGAGCCGACGGTTCCGGGCGCACCGGACCCGGAGGGAGCCTGGGACCTCTCACCGGTGGAGATCGTCGCCCTGGCCGGGATCGTCATCGCCCTGATCTGGTTCTGGCTCAGTCGATGACGGCCGTCGCGGGCTCCGGAGTCCGGACCGGACTCCAGGAGGACGAGGCGACGTGCCGGCTGGAACCGCGCGGGCGCGAGCTGGCTCCGGCAAGACGCCGGAGCCCGGAGAAGCGGGGGGCGTTACTCGATCATCCAGGCGATCCCCCACGCCCCCGGGCCCGTATGGGTGGAGATGACCGCGCCGGCCGTGCATGACATCAGCGAGCTGACCTTGAACGTCTTGGTCAGATGCTCTTCGACCGGCGCCAGCAGATCCGGCCTTCCCGAGTGGACGAGCAGGAACCGGACCGGCCGGTCCTTCGGCAGCTCGTGATCGAGGAACTCGAGCACCTTGGCCCGGGCCCCATCGCGCCCCCGGACCTTGGCGCGAGGCACCATCCGGCCTTCCTTGAACTCCAGGATCGGCTTGAGGTCCAGCAGCCCGCCGAGGAACGCCTGCCCCCAGCCGATCCGGCCGCCGCGCTTCATGTACTCCAGGGTGTCGAGCACGAAGAGGATGTTGGTCTGGCTCTTCATGCTCTCGAGGCGCTCGACGATCTCCCGGGCCGAGAGCCCCTGTCGCGCCAGCTCCGCCGCCCGCAGCACCAGCAGCCCGAACGGAGCCGAGGCGAACGAGGCGTCGAACAGGTGGATGCGTCCGGGCTCGTGCCGATCGATCGCCAGCTTGCACGAGTTGAACGTCCCGGAGAGCGACTTGGAGATCACCATCACGAGGACTTCGTGCCCGGGCGTCATGTCCGGCAGGAGCCCGCGGAAGACCTTCGAGAAGTCCTCCGGTGCCGGCTGGGACGTGCTGGGGTGGACCGACGAGGTGGTGAGCCTGTGGATGTACTCGTCCGGCAGGATGTCCACGCGGTCGCGGAGCGTCTCGTCACCGAACATCACCTTGAGCGGAACCAGCTGGATGCCCCACTGGGCCAGGACCTCGGAGGGCAGATCGCAGGTGGAGTCGGCCACGATGTGGGTCCGGACCGGCCCGACCTGAGGGCTTCCCGAGGGATCGTCGGAGAACATGCCGTGGTTCTGGTTGCGCATGTCCTCCACCTTGGTCTTGACGACCCGGCCCACCTGGCCGGCGGTGACGAAGACCGCCTGGGGATCGTTGGTGTGGATGTGGATCTTGGCGAGTCGACCGGTCAAGAGCGGGATCAGCGAATCGCCGTGGGGCTTGAACAGGGTCTTCAGGCGGCCGGTCGTCAGGGGACTCCGCGACTCGATGATGACCTCGGTGCAGTAGCGGAACGCGGGGCTCTCCTTGTGGGTCTTGGCCCGCGGCGCGCCGCTGGCCACCTCATCGCCGAGCTCCGGGACCGGCAGCCCCTGGACCTCGCGGAGCATCCCCTCCAGGAAGTACACGTAGCCCAGGGCGCCGGCATCGACGACCTGCGCCTTCTTCAATACCTCCAGGAGCTCGGGGGTCCTGTCGAGCGATCGCCGCGACTCGCGACACAGGGCGATCAGAAGCTCCTCGAGGTCGCAGCACTCGTCCAGGGACGGGGCGGTGGATGACTCCCGGAGGACCGTCAGGATGGTTCCCTCCACGGGCCGTTCGAGAGCGGTGTAGAGCTCCGCCGACGCCGTCTGGAAGATCTGCAGAAGCTCCACCGGCTCGAGCTCCTGCCGCTGCCCGATCCCGGCTGCCATGGACGAGAAGATGTGGCAGAGGATCATCCCGGAGTTTCCCCGGGCTCCCATCAGGCAGCCGTCGGCCGCGGCTCGACCCAGCTCCGGCAGCGGCCGGTGGTGGTCTCGCAACGCCGCGGCGACGGAGCGGAGGGTGGCCGCCATGTTGGTGCCGGTGTCTCCGTCGACGACCGGGAAGACGTTGATGCGGTTCAGCTCCTGGCGGTGGGCGCACACCCACCGCGTGCCGGCGATCATGAGCCTCGCGAACCAGGTCCCGTCGATCCGTCGGACCGGCCCGTACTGCTTGGAGAGGGCGACCAACGACACAGTCGCTCACTGATCCTTTCGTCCGGTGGCCGTGGCGACCACCTTGCGTACGGCCCCTCTCTCGGGACCGCAGACACCGCCCCCGCCATCGTCCTAACAAGAGGTGTGCCAGGCAGATGAGAATTGGCCCGAGGCCTCTCCCGAAAGGGCGAGAACGGCCTGGACAGCGGGTTCGGTGACTGACGGCGACGGCCGAGACAGGGCCCGGCACCGGACGGGAGGTGCAGCGACCGGACTGCACCTGGAGGGGAAAAGCTGCAGTGGAGTCAGCCCCGGGAGGGGGGCGGGATGGGCGGGCGCTACCTCTGGACCGGAAGCTCCGGTCGGGCAGCCCACTCCCAGAACGAGCCGTCGTAGTTTCGCTCCCTGGGGAAGCCGATCCATCGGAGCGCGAAGTAGACGAACCCGGACCGGATGCCGCCGGTGCAGTAGAGCGCCGACTCCCTGGCGGGCGTCAGTCCCCGGGCCCTCACGAGGCTCTCCAGATCAGCCTTCGCCAGGAGCTTGCCGCCGGCACCCAACAGCTCGCTCCAGCACAGATGGACCGCGCCGGGAATGTGCCCGCCCCGGGCCTCCCCGTAGGGCGTCGCACCGTCGTATTCGGCCCGGGTGCGGCTGTCGACGATGACCAGGGTAGGATCGCCGAGCCTCCGGGAGATCTCCTGCCAGCCGACGACTCGCTCCGGCTTGTAGTCCACGACGAAGCGGGCTGGCCTCGGGGCCGCCGCCCCGGCCTGAACCGGCCTCTGCTCCGCGACCCAGAGAGGCCATCCGCCGTCCATGATCGCCACGCGCTTGTGGCCCAGGAGCTCGAGCATCCAGAACATCCGGCCTTCTTCGCCCCACGTGTTCGGCGGATCGGCGTACACGACGACCTGGGCGTCGGAGGAGATCCCGAGCTGTCCGAGCAGCTGGGCGAGCTTGTTGCGGTCGGGGTTCAGGTTGCCCGGGTGCGGGGCTGCCGGATCCGAGAACGTCTTCCACTTGACGCTGACGGCGCCGGGTACGTGTCCCTTCTGGAACAGACCGGCATCTCTGACGTCGACCACGGTCAGCGCGTTGAGGTTCTCGTGCACCCACTTCGGCGTCACCAGGAGCGAGGGCGGCGCACCCACGCCCCCCTGACCCAGGACCGGCACGCCTCCGGCACACAGGAAGCAGCCCACCAGCACCGCAGCGCCAGGCCATCGCATCGATCTCACGTCGCCACCTCTGGAGCCCATGGCGGCGAGCCCTCTGGGCATCGGGGCTCCAACCGCATCAGCAGCGTACCTGGCCGCCAGACGGGTGTCAAGATCCGGCGCCTCGCCGGATCCGCTCTCGTCCTTGAGTTGGCCCAGGGGGCGAGGTATACTGGCGAGAACCCGATCCGGAGCCGACACGATGCAACTGGAACCCCACAAGAGACGAATCCTGATCGTCGACGACGAGGCCGAGCTCTGTCACTACCTCAAGCTGCTGATCTCGCGGAAGACGCCCTACGAAGTCGAGTCGGTGACGGAGCCGCTCAAGGCGCTCGAGCTGTTCAAGCAGACCCCGTTCAATCTCGTGATCAGCGACATCACCATGCCGCGGATGGACGGGATCACTCTCGTGAAGGCGCTCCAGACGATCAGCCCCGACGTCGAGGTGGTCATGCTCACCGGGGCGAGCTCGTTCCAGTCTGCCGTGGATGCCCTCCAGTTCAGGGCCTACGACTATATCGAGAAGCCCGTGAACAGCGATCGGCTGCTGACGGTCATCGGCAACGCCCTGGCCAAGCAGGCGCTGGCCGAGGAGCTGGGCAAGATGGTCGAGAAGGTCGCTACCCTGAACAAAGAGCTCAAGCGGAGGGTCAGGGACCAGCTTGCCACGAGCCTCCCGATGGAGCGGCTCGCCAGCGCCGCGGTCACTCTCGATGCGGTGGAACGAGCCGTGGTGCCCCACCTGGAGTCGCTGGCCCGGGCCGCTCAGACGACGCTGAGCGCCGTGGCGCTCAGACCCCAGGCCGCCGCGGAGGCTCTGGACGTCGTGAACCAGATCCCCGTCACGACGCTGAAGATCAAGGAGCTTCTGCAAGACCTGAGGGCCCAGACCCGCCGCCGGCCGGTGCTGAAGCGATCGGACCTCGTGGCGTTCCTGAGGGCCAGGGCCGAGGAGTTCGCCTCCGTCTTTCCTCTCGTGAAGCTCCAGCTCAAGCTGCCGGCCGCTCCGGTGGAGACCGGCTTCGATGGCGCCCAGCTGGGCCAGGCGATCGCCAATCTCCTGGAGAACGCGGTGGAAGCCATGAGCGGTCGGGGGACCATCGCCTTCACCGCGTCGACCGACGGCGACCACGTCGCGATCGTCATCGTCGATGACGGTCCGGGGTTTGGGCCGGAGATGCTGCCTCGGCTGTTCATCCCCTTCTGCACCACGAAGGGAGAGACCAGTACCGGCCTGGGCCTGGCCACGGCCCGCAGGATCATCCATGATCACAAGGGGTCGATCCAGATCGCCAACGGGCCCGCCGGCGGCGCCGTGGTCACGATCCATCTTCCGAAGAGATGAGAGGGCACCCCGCTCCCGGGCGCCCTGACGCGGTGCGGCAATCGCGCCGACGGATCAGCGCGCGGCGTCGAGCTCTTTCAGAAGCTTGACGAGCGCCTTGTGGTACCGGTGCGTCCGGTTGCCGGCGTCGGCCGGGAGCTTGATCCCGTCGACGACCCCGCGCACCAGCTGCCTCGCCTGGACCAGCTTGCCCTGGGTCTTGAGAACCGTCCCGACCAGCTCCACGCAGCGGAGCCGGTTGTCGCCGTAGGAGCGCTCCAGCGCCTTGCGGCCCACCGTCTCGGCGCCGGGAAGGTCGTTCGTCTCCCTCAGGAGCCCGGCGTGGGCAAAGTAGAAGGTGAACTCGTCGGGGTAGGCCGCCTCGAGCTTCCGGTACAGGGCCAGGGCCTCGTCGAGCTTGCCGGCCCGGCGCAGGCAGTACGCCCTCTCCAGGTTGAAGCCTCGCTCCCGGTCGGGAGAGGCCCCGTGCTGGCGGATCGCCCGCCCGTACTCTTCCGCAGCCTTCAGATAGGCCTCCCGGGCGCCCTGAGGGTCACCGGTGCCGGCCCGAGCCTCCGCCCGGCACGTCCACAGGTCGGCCCGGTTCAGACCTGCCGCCGCCAGAGCGCCTGGGCTGTGCCCCAGCGCCACGGCCGCTCGCTCCACGGCTCTCCAGGCGCCGGCGACGCCTCGCTTCGACGTGCGGTCCCCGTGAAGCCCGGCCAGGGTCGGACCCCACTCCAGAACCTGCGCGGCGTCGGGGAACCGCGCGACCGCGTCCTCCAGGACCCGGACGAGGTTGTCCCTGCACGCCTCGACGATGGAGGGATACCGCTGCAGCCCGGCCGCCTCCTTGACCGCCTCCCGCGCGCATCCGACCCGGGCCTCCCACAGCGTGAGCTCGAGCGCCCGGCTGCCGGAGCCCCGTCGCTCCTCGTGGAGCGGCTCCAGGATCGATCGGGCTTCCCGGAACTCCTGCCGCTGAAGGTGCAGACGCGCCTTCCGCAGCAGAGCCGCCGGATCGGCGGCGGCGGGCGCGGCCCTTGAACGATCCTGGTCCGCGATCCGGGCCAGCGCTTCCCGTGCCAGGGCCACGACCTCTCCGGGCGGACGGAACCCCACGAAGCGCCCCACCTCCTCGCCCCGGCTCGTGGCGAAGACGACCGTGGGGTATCCTCCGACCCGGTAGCGCTCCTTGAGGCTCCAGGAGCTCTCCCGGTCCGCGTCGAGCTTCAGCTTCACGAAGCGTTCCGTGGCTCTGACGAACGCGGGAGCGGAGAAGACGACCTCATCGAGCATGTTGCAGGGGGGGCACCAGATGCCGAAGAAGTCGATCAGCAGAGGGCGGTCCTCCCGGGCTGCCCGATCGAGCGCTCGCTGCGGTTCGTCCACGAGGAACCCGCGAGCCGCGGGTCGAGCCGCGCCGGCCGGCCCGGCAGCCGGGCCCGGCGGCCCGGACGCCTGCGGGTCAGGGGACGGAGCGCTCGCCAGCGCCCCCTCGGAGAGGATGAACCGACCGCTCGCCGGAACGCACATCGTGTTGGCGTCGTCGCACACCAGGAGGTGGGCCGAGACCTCCGCGGCGTCGCCCGGAAGGAGCGCCGAGGCGACGGTCTCGGCCAGCTGGAGCTCCACGGCGCTGCCCTGACGGCCGCCGGACAGGCCGTACGAGGCCCGGGACCCGGGCCCCTTGCTGAAATGGTGCCCCCGCGGAGGGTGAAACGTGACGGTCCATCCGTCCTTCCCCTTCTTTCCTGTGGCCGAGCAGCTCAGGGAGCCCGCCTCGAGCTCCACCGCACCGAAGCACGCGATCAGCGAGGTCACGAGGACTGCGCGCGCGCTCATCCGTCACGCTCCCGGAAAGGCCTCCTGGAGGCGCTCAGCAGCACCAGCGGCTCGTGGCAGACCGAGGTGACTCCGAGCTTTCATGGCGCCACCTCGTGCTCCAGGAACCAGACCGTCACACGGGGCGATCTTAGCCGAAGCGGATTCGCATGGCAATGCGAATCGCGTGGACGACCCGGACAGGCTCCCGGGGAGGCTCCGCCGAAGACGCTCGGTCGAGTCTCATCGCCGGGGGGGGCGTGCTCGACGGTGCCGAACTCATGCCGACGAGGGGGGCTTGATCGCTGTCGGGGCGGAGCCTCCGTCCACGGTCGAGGTCTCGCTCGCCCTCGAACGGTCAGGCGGCAGGTCCCGAGGAGAGACTCGCTCGGATTCGACGTGTCGGCCCGGTGAGCGAGTCTGGGCCTGGGTGGTCGGGCTCCGGCGCGAGCGGGCAAGGGTAGCGCGGATGACGGGCACGACCACGGCGAGAAACGCCAGCATGGTGAGCACGATGGCCGGCCCGGGCGGCCAGTCCGCCTCGTAGGCCAGCCAGATCCCGGCGATCGTCGACAGGGCCTGGCAGCCCAGAGCGACGGTCAACACCCCCGGCAGCCTCAGACCGGTGGCGAGTCCGGCCATGGCCGGCAACAGCATGTACCCGAACACGAGCAGCAGGCCGCACATCTGGATCGATATGGAGATACCGGTGCCGAGGGTGAGCAGCAGGATGAGGTTCCACAGCCAGATCCTCACTCCGGCGACCTGGGCGGTGAGCGGATCGAACGAGACGGCCACGAGGCGAGAGAACCCGGCGACGTGGAGCAGCCCCACGAAGAGCGCCAGCACCACGAGCTCCATCACCCGGCCCGGAGGAACGGCCAGGAGACTTCCCTGGAGCATCTCCAGCTGCTCCCCCTCCCCGGTGGCGCTCTTGGCCAGCAGGATGATCGCCAGCGATCCGGCCGCGGCGTAGAGCAGGCCGACCCTGGCCTCCGGGGAGGTCGCCCGCCGGGGAGTGGAAAGGCCGATCCAGCATGAGACGGTCAGAGTGGTCGCCAACGCCACGCTGATCGGATCCAGGGCGGTGAACACCGCCAGTGCCACCCCGGCCGCGGCGACCTGGGCCAGGGCGATCCCCACGAACACCATCCGGCGCAGCACCACGAACAGTCCCAGCCAGGCGCAGATGCCGCCGGCCAGGATCCCGGAGACGACGGCTCTCCGGATGAACAGCTGCTCGAACGGCTCCAGGATCGAATGCCAGTGAAGGTGGAGGTGGGGCTCCGGGTGGGTGTGCGGCACCGGGTACTCGTGCTCCACCAACGCCGGCGTCGACGCGGTGCGCTCGACCCTGGCGGCCGACTCTCCCCGGGGTCGTTCGCGCACCGTGGGGGCCGACGAGGGCCCGGCTCCGCGGGGGACCCTGAGCTCGATCTGCCTCTCGAGGTCGGCCAGCGGGTCGGCCGACGCCGCCGCCCCGGGCTCTCCCGCCGCGGCGAGGGCGGGCAGCAGCAGAAGCCCCAGGAGATGACCAAGACCGGATCTCAAGATCGGTCACCGCCCTGGCCGTACTCCCGGCGGCTTCCACCTCGAGGCCGGGGCTCCAGGGGAAGCACGACCCTCTGTCCGTCGACGTCCACGACCCTGACCGGGCACCTGTAGACCGTCTCGAGATGATCCGCAGTGAGGAGTCGCTCGATCGGTCCGCTGACCACGGTTCCGCCCTCGACGAGGGCCAGCGTCCGGGCGTGGTTCGCCACGAGGCCGAGCAGGTGGGTCACCAGGATGACGGTCAGGCCGCTCCCGTGGAGCGCGTCGAACACCCCCATGAGAGACGCCTCCGACCTGAGGTCCAGGCCGTTGGTCGGTTCGTCGAGGATGAGGAGCTCCGGCTCCATGGCCAGCGCCCGGGCCAGCAGGACCCGCTGTCGCTGCCCGCCGGACAGCTCGGAGAACCGGTGGTGGGTGAGACCGGCCAGCCCCACTTCCGCCAGCACCGACTCGATGCGGTCGCCCCTGGCATCGGTCTGACCGGTCAGGTCGAGCCCCATCCGGACCACGTCGGCCACGGACAGGGGAAAGACATCGTCCAGGAGACCGCGCTGGGGCACGTAGCCGAACCTGACCCGGGCCGGTCTTTCCACGGTCCCGGATAGCGGGGTGAGCACGTCCAGGAGCGCCAGCAGCAGGGTGCTCTTGCCGGCGCCGTTCGGCCCCACCACCCCCAGGTAGTCGCCCCGATGGATCTCGAGATCGACCCCGGTGAGGATCGGCGGCCCGTCGTAGCCGAGGTCGACCTTCTCGAGCCGGATCAGCAGATCGCCGGTACGCTCCATCGCCGGGTCACCTCTGGCGGCTCAGCGCCCCATGCTCTTCACGAGCACGGCCACCAGTGAGTCCAGGTGCTCGCCGATCGTCTTGCCCTCCGGGGTCGACGGACGGATCACGACCACCTCGGCCCCCACGTCGGAGGCCAGGGCAACAGCCCGCTGCTTGTTGTACCACGGCTCCATGATGATCCACCGGATCTTCTCCTGCTTCATCCTGTCGCGCAGCTTGGCCAGATGAGCCGGGCTGGGCTCGATGCCGGGGCGCATCTCGATGGTGTCCACCACCTGGATGCCGGTGAACGCCTCCAGGTAGGGAAACGTGAGGTGGTAGGCGATCACCTTCTTGCCGGCGATCGGCCCGAGCCTGGTCTTCCACTCCCCGATGCGGCGCTCCAGGCCGGTCAGGAACGACCGCGCCCGGGAGCGGATCTCCTCCCGTTTCCCGGGGATCTCGCCGGAGAGAGCCTGGGTGACGTGGACGGCCATGATCTTCACGTTGGCTGGATCGAGCCAGTAGTGGGTGTTGCCGAAGATGTGGAGGTCTCCGCGGCTCCGGTCCACGGGGCCGGTGGGGATCTGGGCCAGCGAGACCCCCCTGGAGCAATCGACGTAGCCGGGGCCGCCCGGGTTCACCCGAGCGTTTCCGGAGGAGCTGATCGCATCGGGAAGCCACGGCTCGTGATCGAGGCCGATCGTGATCAGGAGCCTGGCCTCCCGGATCTTCTGGATCAACGACGGGCGGAGCGGCATCGAGTGGGGGTCCACCGTCGGCGGCAGGAGCAGGGAGACGTCGACGAGCTCCTTGCCGATCTCCCGGGTGATCGCCGCGAGATCGGAGTTGGTGGCAGCCACCTTGATCGGCTGCCCGAGGACGGCGGTGACGGCGAGCCCACCCAGCAGCACCGGCAACAGCGAGCGGTTCATGGCACGACCTCCATTCAATACCTGTGCGCGCCGTGGGGGCCCATCGAGGTGGTCCAGCTCAGCAGCACCAGATCGTCTCCGCGATGGTCCCCGCCAAAGGCGAAGTCGGTCGTCAGGTGGGAGTACTGGACGCGGAACCGGTTGAACTCGGTCGGCAGGTAGGTGTACCAGACCGACGGCCCCCGGAGGCGGCTGTGGGGTATGAAGACACCCTCGGCGGCCGACGCGGCCAGACTCCTGGCGATGTCGGTGTTGTCATACCGCACTCCGACCGACATGTCACGCTGGAACTGGTAGTGCGCCATGGCGTAGAGGCCGTCGGGCTCCAGCCATTCTCGGCCAGGGGCGGCTCCGGCGTCCGGCGCGACCGGGATCAGCTCCCGCACTCCCTTCAGGTACTCGGCCCTGAACAGGAAGTTCGTGTAGATGGACCGCTCCACGGGTTCCCACCGGAACGTCAGGTCGTACCCCCAGATCCGCTGCGCGAGGAGCTCTTCCGCGTCATGTCTTCCGGAGATCATCGAGCACCCCAGGTCGAGGTTCGACGAGTCGTCGAACTCGTGGTAGAGCCGGGCCCGTGCCACCGTCATGGGTCTTCGAGCATCGATCCCGGCGAAGAGGCTCTCGTCTCCATCCGAGTTGACCAGCTGCCCGGTCAGCTCCAGCTGTGTGCGCGGCGAGCCCAGCTCGAACTGCTTCATCAGGGAGAGCCCCTGATCCCGGATTCCCTCCGGGCCGAGGAAGTTCCCGATCACCCTCGGCCGGTCCGCAGCGAGGAAGGAGTGGAGGTGCATGAGATTGTCCTTGCCGAACTCGAGCCGGAACTTGCCGCCCTTGAGCTGCAGGCCCCACGGGAGGCGCGAGTAGGTGGCGTACGCCTCTTCCACCTCGATCTGCTGGGCAGGACGCTCCGCCGAGGCACCTCCCGGCTCCGGAGCGCCTTCCGTGATTCCGGGGAGCGCCAGGAACACGTCGAGCCTCGTCCACGGGTCCACCGGCGCCTGGAGCGAGACCTCCACCTCTCTCAGGTCGAAGCGGCTCCGGCCCGGGTCGCCGGGGAGGCTGCCGGCATCGTCGGGCGCACCTTCGATGTCCGCGGGCAGCCGGGAGGACCGGTAGACCATGTCTTGGATCACGGAGATCTGCGGGTTGAAGGCGGTCCTGGCGTTCCCGGCCCCTGCTCCGGTCACCTTGATCCTGGAGATGTCTCGCTCCACCGTGGCGAGCGGGTCGATGGAGGTCGAGGCGGCCGGCGGAGCAGGAGCCGGGCCGCTCCTCTGGGCCGTGGCAGCCGTCGTCCGGCCCTCACTGGAGGACCCGTAGCCGAGACTGGCCTCGAGAGTCGCCAGCGGATCGGGCCGAGGCGGCGCGCCCACCGTCGCGGCGATCCTCCCCGCATCGGGTGGGGCAGCGCCACGGCGCCGGGTCTCGAGGAGCTTCTCCGATGCGTCGAGGCGGCTTTCGAGCCTGGCCACGCACTTCTGCAACGCCTCCACCTGCGCCTTCAGCGCGGCGATCTCGGAGCGCTTGCCGGATCTCGACTCTGCGTTGGCCTGGGCCGCCTCCAGCGGAGCTGTCCCGAGCGCGACGAGCAGGGAGAACACCACGGCACGGGGCAAGCGGTCCATAGGGCACCTCCCTGGTGAATGAACCGGTCGCCGCGAGCGGCTCCGACGCGACCGGCACGGACGGGGCGCCGTGGGGAGTCCCGGAGGGTCTCTCCCCTCCATGATCATCGGCAGGGGACACCAGCGACGGCAGGGATCCCTCTGGCGGCCTGCTGATACTCGATCAGCGGGTCATGTGGTCGAGCGAGACCACGTCAAGCCGCGTCCAGAGCCATCGTGTAGAAATACAGAGCGGCCGATGAGACGCGCAAGAGGCGAATTGTGCACCTTCAGTGCACCTTCAGAGTGAAAGTCACCCCCCATTTTCCGGCCGACTCGCCCGGGCTCTCGACCTTGATCCTGACGATCTGCCGGTCGTCGAGTAAACCGCTCGCCCTGTCACCGATTGTCGCGATCAGCCTCGCCAGGTCGGCCGGTTCCAGCGGCGGCTGAACCGTCTCCCGGGGCGCCGGCTTCGGGTCCTGAGCCTTGCGGACCCGCTGGACATCGGTTTTTCGACGGACTCCTTTTTTTCTTTTCCCTCGGGTCATGAATCTTCCTCCTGTTCCTCGGGATCCACGGTCAGCACGACCTCGAGCCGCAGCGGTTCAACGGACGCCATCGACTCGAGCGTCTCACGAGAGACCGGGATCCCGAGCCGGGCGTAGTACTCGGTGTAGGCCTTGACCCGCTTCTCATACTTGCCTCTACTTCAAAGTGGGCTCCGCTGTCGAGTTCCTCGATAACCCTCTGGGTTGGCCTGATCCCCCCGTTCCCAGAGCCATCGCTTCAAACCATAGAGCGTGCTTGGACTGCGAAACGGCACGGGATCTGGGTTTGTTCCAGTTCGCGTGGAAGGCCACCGGAATGGAGTAGTGCTTCTTGGGCTCTACTCGCTGCTTTTCGGCCTGGTGC
>JACQZM010000589.1:0-4822 GCA_016213885.1 Candidatus Rifleibacteriota bacterium
GCGCCCACGACGAAGGCGGCGCCTGCCGCGTTGGCGGCTTCACCAACCTGGTTGGACAGGTTGTGATCGACCTGGGCGGTCGCCATCGGGGCGCACGCCAGGGCGCACGCCAGCAGGACCACGAAGCTCAACGACTTTGTCATGTGGGGAATCCTCCTTGGTAAAGGTCACTTGTCTCGACTGTTCAAGCACTCTTCTGATCAGCGCTACTGGGGCCTCTTCTTCTATACGAGCTCCGTGCAGGGCCGGGCGACCGGTCTTGTGGTTCCGGGGCGATCGTTCCGGCCCCTGCCGGAAACGGATCGATTCCCGGGTTCGTCGCTCTTGCCCGGGCAGTCATGCGCGGGACGACCCTGCGGAGCTCCTTATAACCCTCTAACCCTCCGTCGATTGACAGAGCTAACCAGTGTAGGATCGGCCGAATCATGTGTCAAGCCTTACCGACAAAAAAGTTCCAGAGCACGGTCGGGAAGCGGAACCGGTCCGTGGTATAATCCGCAGCCACTCTATCATGGGATCAACAGTCATGGAATCGACAGTCGTCATGCGGCACCTGCGTCGCCGGACCGGTCTCTCGGCCCTGGTGTGGCTGGGGTTCCTGGTCTCCGCGGTGTTTCTCGTCTACTTCTTCCGCGGCGTGAGCTGGGATGGGCTGGCCCGGGCGTTTCGTGACGCCGATTATATCTTCCTGATCCCCACGCTGGCCATCAACCTGGGCACGTACCCGATCCGGACCTACCGGTGGTACTTCCTTCTCCCGCGGACCCCGGGTTCGACCTTCCGCAACCGGTTCTCGGCCACGGTGATCGGCTTCATGGCGACGTCTATCTTCCCGCTGAGAGCGGGAGAGGTGATCAGGGCCGCCACGTACAGCCTGAAGACCGGCACTCCCGTGGGAACGTCCCTGGCATCGATCGCCCTCGAGCGTCTGCTCGATCTGATCATCGTGCTCTGCGGCCTGGGGATCTGCCTGGTCTACCTCCCGGCCCAGGCCGCTGGCGAGGGGAGCGCCTACATCGACGCCGCCAAGAAGGCCGGGGTGATCCTGGGCGCGATCGTGGTGGCGATCGTCCTTTTTCTCATGCTGTTGAAGGTGCGTGGAAAATGGGCGCTGGGGCCGGCCAGGTGGGCCATCGGCCTGATGCCGCAGGCGCTGGCCGTGAAGCTGAACCAGCTGCTCGACTCCGTGGTGGCCGGGCTCGTCATCGTGACCGGCCTCGGGGAGGTCCTCTGGCTGCTGCTGCTCTCGGTGGTCCACTGGGCCGTGGCCGTCGCCGGGATCTGGGTGTGCGCCCGGGCTTTCCAGATGCCGATCTCTCCGATCGGCGCCCTGCTGCTCTTCGTGTTCACCTGTCTTTCGGTGCTGCTACCCCAGGCCCCCGGGTTCATCGGCGTGTTCCAGGTCGCCGCCAAGGCGAGCCTGACCCTGCTGGGCCAGCCGTCGAGCCAGGCTGAGGGCTTCGCTCTGGTGTACTGGGCGCTGTGCATCGTGCCCATCACCCTGGTGGGCTTCGCCGCCCTTTCGCTCGAAGGGCTGAGCCTCGACCAGGTGCGGACCGCCCGCGACCAGACGCAGGAGCCGGCCAGATGAAACCGGTCGTGGCTGCAGGACGGGTCCTCCGGGCCGGGCACGTCGCCCGTCTCGTGAGCGTCTCCCGCCGATCCGGAGCTTTCCGATGAAGAGCTACAAGATCCTGGTCTGCGACGACGAGCCGGCCTTCCTGGACCTGTACGACGAGGTCCTGATGGGGGCCGGCTTCGCGGTCGTCAAGAGCGCCCGTGGCGAGGACTGCCTGAGGCTGGCCGTGGAGCAGCTCCCGGATCTCATCCTTCTGGACGTGAAGCTCCCGGGGATGAGCGGGTTCGAGACCTGCGCGGCGCTCAAGAAGGGAAGGCAGACGCAGTACATCCCGCTGATCTTCGTCACCGCCACCTTCCAGGACGTGGCCGATCGGGTGAGCGGCATCGAGATGGGCGCCGACGACTACATCACCAAGCCGTTCTGCCCGGACGAGCTGATCGTGCGCGTGAAAGCGCTGCTCCGCACCAAGGAGCTCCAGGAGAAGCTGGCCCGCGAGCAGGCGTCGAAGACCCTGCTGCACGAGGAGATCCTGTCGCTGGAGGCGCAGCTCAAGGATGCCCAGCTGGCCCAGTCCGAGGGGGCCCGCTCCATCATCGGCCGCAACCCGCGCATGGAGAAGATCGTCCAGCTCATCGAATCGATCAAGGACACCGTGGCCAACGTGCTGATCCTCGGAGAGACCGGGACCGGCAAGGGGCTCCTCGCCGAGGCGATCCACAAGACCAGCGCCCGGAAGGACGGCCCTTTCATGAAGGTGGACTGCTCGGCCCTGACCGAGACGCTCCTCGAGTCGGAGCTTTTCGGCCACGAGGTCGGGGCGTTCACCGGGGCGGTCAAGAGGCGGCAGGGGCGATTCGAGCGGGCCCACGGCGGGACGGTCTTCCTGGACGAGATCGGCGAGATCCCGATGGACCTCCAGGCCAAGCTTCTCAGGGTCGTCCAGGACAACGAGTTCGAGCGGGTCGGCGGCGACGAGACGATCCGGGTCGATGTGCGGATCATCGCGGCCACCAACGTGGTCCTGGAGCGGGCGGTGGAGCAGCGGACGTTCCGCAAGGATCTGTACTACCGGCTCAACGTGATCTGTATCGACCTGCCGCCGCTCAGGGAACGTCCGGAGGACATTCCGCTCCTGGTCCACCACTTCCTGGGCAAGTACGCCCAGAAGAACAGCAAGCAGATCGAAGGCGTCGGCGAGGACGCCATGAGAGCGCTCCTGGACTACGGCTGGCCAGGAAACGTCCGGGAGCTGGAGAACGTCATCGAGAGGGCCGTGGTCCTCTGCCCCGGCCGGGTCGTCACCCCGGACCTGGTGATGCTGGCCAACAAGCCGGCGGTCTCCCGGGAGACCAGCTCGGACCGGCAGCTGAAGGACATCCTGGCGGACATGGAGCGTGACATCATCGAGGGCGCGTTGAAGAAGGCCGACGGGTCGGTGGACCGCGCGGCCAAGGCGCTGGGTCTGAACCGGACGACGCTCTACTCCAAGCTCAAGAAGTACGGGATCCCGATTCCGTGATTCCCGCTCTCCGCGGGCGGTTCGAGATCGCGCACCGGGACCCTCGTCTCCATCCCGCTCTACAACCACCTCCCCGCCGCGTGCCTCCGCCTGCGCCTGAGCCTCGACGTCTCGGCATCATCAGTCCCGCGGGTACGACAAGACATCGCCCGCTCTGGTCGGTAGTCGTTCGGCGCGATACCAGCCAAGCGAGCCGGCGAACGAGGGCATCGCCCCTTCACCCTTGCCTTTGCCCCCAGTCGTTGAGTAAGGTGGGGGCACCCTGGACCACCCCTTCGATAACGATCCGGTCCAGGCGGCGCCGGGAGGACGACACCAGATGACCAAGCGCGAGCGCATTCAACAACAAGAGGAGCCCACCGATTTCTGCGGGAAGATGGACGCCCGCTCGTTCGGCCTGTCGTTCCTGCACCATCTGCGGTACACCCAGGCCGAGGTCAGGGAGTCGGCGACTCCCCTGGACAACTACATCTCCTGCGCGCTGGCCGTGCGCGATCGGATCATCCAGCGGCTGACCAGCACGCAGACGGAGTACCTGAAGCGTGACGTGAAGCGGGTGTACTACCTCTCGATGGAGTACCTGATGGGCCGGGCGCTGGGCAACAACGTGGCCAACCTCCGGTACACCGACACGGTGAGCAGCGCTCTCGAGGATCTCGGTCTGGAATGGCACGAGCTCGAGGACTTCGAGCACGACGCGGGGCTCGGCGGAGGCGGTCTCGGACGGCTGGCCGCCTGCTTCATGGAGTCTCTGGCCACGCTGGAGTACCCGGCCTACGGCTACGGGCTTCGCTACGAGTACGGCACGTTCCGTCAGGAGATCGTGAACGGCTGGCAGGTCGAGCGTCCCGACGAGTGGCTCCGCTGGGGCAACCCCTGGGAGGTGCCGCGGCCCGAGGCCTACCAGCTGGTGGAGTTCGACGGCCGGGTGGAGCACTGGACCGACGACCAGGGACGGTATCGCTCGCGTCTCGTGGGTACCAGGGCGATCATCGCCCAGCCTTACGACACGCCGATCCTGGGGTTCGGCAACAACACGGTGAACCTGCTCAGGCTCTGGTCAGCCAAGTCGTCCCACGAGTTCGATTTCGGCATCTTCAACGCCGGCGACTACGTCTCGGCGGTGCTCGACAAGACGCTCACCGAGACCATCTCCCGCGTCCTCTACCCCGCCGACTTCACGACGCAGGGCCGGGAGCTGCGGTTCCGGCAGCAGTACTTCTTCGTGTCGGCGACGCTGAAGGACATCATCCGCAGGTTCAAGAAGACCCACAAGGACTTCGCCGCCTTCCCCAAGAAGGTGGCCATCCAGATGAACGACACCCACCCGTCGCTGGCGGTGTGCGAGCTCATGCGGCTCCTGGTCGACGTGGAGCAGCTGCCGTGGGACGCGGCCTGGGAGATCACCAGGGCGTCGCTGGGCTACACCAACCACACGCTGCTCCCGGAGGCTCTGGAACGGTGGCCGGTGGATCTTCTGGCCCGGGTCGTTCCCCGGAACCTGGAGGTCATCTACGAGATCAACCACCGGTTCCTCCAGCAGGTCAAGGAGCTCTTCCCCGGAGACGACGAGAAGGTGCGCCGCCTGTCGATCATCGAGGAGGGACGGGAGAAGCAGGTGAGGATGGCCCACCTGGCCATCGTGGGGAGCCACAAGGTGAACGGCGTCACCAAGCTCCACTCGGACCTGGGCAAGTCGCGGCTGGGGCCGGAGTTCGCCC
>JACQZM010000589.1:4834-11967 GCA_016213885.1 Candidatus Rifleibacteriota bacterium
TCCTGGCCAACCCGGACCTGGCAGGCCTCATCACCCGGCGGATCGGCGACGGCTGGATCACGGAGCTCGACCAGCTGAAGAAGCTGCTCCCCTTCGCAGAGGAGAAGAAGTTCCAGGACGAGTTCCGCAAGGTGAAGCTCGCGAACAAGCGGCGCCTGGCCCAGCTCATCCTGAAGGAGACCGGCATCTCCGTGGACGAGAAGTCCATCTTCGACGTTCTCATCAAGCGCATCCACGAGTACAAGCGGCAGCACCTGGATGCGCTCCACGTGCTCACTCTCTACAACCGGCTCAAGCGTGAGCCGGGGCTGGACATGGTGCCCCGGACGTTCATCTTCGCGGGCAAGGCGGCGCCCGGCTACGTCATGGCGAAGCGGATGATCCGGTTCGTCACCGCCGTGGGGCAGCTGGTGAACGACGACCCGGTCGTGGCCGGGCGGATCAAGGTCGTGTTCATGCCGAACTACCGGGTCTCCCAGGCCCAGGTTCTGTTCCCGGGCGCCGACGTGTCGGAGCAGATCTCCACCGCCGGCAAGGAGGCCTCCGGCACCGGCAACATGAAGTTCGCCCTCAACGGAGCGCTGACCGTCGGAACGCTGGACGGCGCCAACATCGAGATCCTCGAAGAGGTCGGCGCCGAGAACATCTTCATCTTCGGCCTCAAGGCCGAGGAGGTGGAGAGTCTCCGGCCGGGCTACGACCCGAGGAAATACCTCGAGGCGGACCCACGGCTCATGGAGGCGATCGACCAGATCCTGTCGGGCTCTCTGACCCCGGACGAGCCGGAGGTGCTCAGGCCGCTGGCCGAGGACCTGCTCTACCACGACCCGTTCATGGTGCTCGCGGACTTCGCGGCCTATGTCGAGGCCCACGAGAAGATCGACCGGGCCTACCGCGACCCGCGGCGGTGGACCGCCATGGCGATCCGGAACGTGGCGTCGGTGGGCAAGTTCTCCAGCGATCGATCGATCCGCGAGTACGCCCGGGAGATCTGGGACCTGGAGCGTACTCCCATCGAGCTCAAGTAGGGGCGCGGTTCATCGCGCCCCGCGGCCGCGCCGGCGCTCACGACCTGCCGGCTCGCGTCACCGCAGCGGGTTCTTGCTCTCCATCGCCTTGAACACCTGGGCCGTCTGCTGGAGCGAGTGGGCCAGGGTGCCCAGCTCTTGCATGGAATCCTGGATGCTCCGGGCGCTCTCCACGTTCTGCTCCATCCGCTGGATGTTCTCCTTCATGGCCTGGTTCATCTCTTCCAGGCTCCTGTACTGGATCGTGGACGACTGCAGCACCCGCCGGGCCAGCTCCGTGGACTGGTCGAGCGCCGATTTGAGCTGGTCCTGGAAAGCCCTGACGCGGTGCATCAGCTCCAGCCCTCGCTGCGCCTCGTCGGACCCTGCTTTCAGCGCCACCGCCACCTGCTCGGCCGCTTCCCGGATCCCTCGCAGGATGATCTTGACCTGGGCCGTGGCCTCGCGAGATTGGGCCGCCAGGTTGCGCACCTCCATCGCCACCACGGCGAAACCCTTGCCGTACTCCTTGGCCCGGGCCGCCTCGATGGCGGCGTTCAGCGACAGCAGCTTGGACTGCTCCGCGATGTCGTTCACCGAGCCCAGGATGTCGTCGACCTTGTCGAGCTCCGTGGCCAGCCGCGTCATGCTGTCGCCGGAGATCTCGGACTTCCTGGTGATCCCGTCGATCGACTGGACCACCTTCTCCAGAGCGACCTCCTCCTCGCGGAACACCCGGGCCGAGTCGCTGGCCTTCTCCACGACCTTCTCGGCCTGGGCGATGGACTGGGACGCCGTGTCGTGCAGGCCCTCGACGGACGAGCCGGTCCGCCTCAGCACCGTGCCCTCCACCTGGAAGTTCTCGACCTGCTGGGCGATGGTGGCGAGGATCTCGCTCGTCACCGTGCCGAGCCTCACCACGGCGCTTCTCATCTCTCCGATCATCCGGGCCATCTGCTGGACCATGTTGTTCAGGTGGCGCCCCAGGATCGACATCTCCCGCGGACCGTCCTCCTGGAAGCGGACGCCCAGATCGCCCTCGGCGACGCGGCCTATCGACTCCAGGTGGCTCTCGATGGCTCGCTGGAGCACCACCTGCTCCGACTCGCGGCGAGTGGCCTCCTCCAGCCTGACCTCCTGGGTGGCCATCTCCTGGAGCTGGTTCGTCTTGGCCTGGATCGTGTCGAGCATCTGGTTCAGCGCCCCGGCCAGCACCCCGAACTCGTTCTGGCTCCGGTAGTCGAGGCGCTCGCCGGTGTGGCCCAGGCTCACGTTCTTGGCGAAGGCCGCGAACCGCATGGTGGGGCTGACGAACCGGATGATGAGGATCACGAAGAAGAACACCACGGAGACGACCGTGATGGCCAGGGAGCTGACCTGGTCGCTCCGGGCCTGCGCCACGATGACTCCGATGGTGCTCTGGAAGGGCTGGAGGACCAGGAACCCCCAGGCGGTCCGGGAGGTGGCGGCGTGGCGCGAGACCGGGTGCCGACCCGCCGCGAGCTTGGTCCGGAAGATCCAGCTCTTGGCCACGGCCGACATGTACTCCACACCGCCGACCCGCACGGCGCCGGCGTCGTTGGGATCCACGTCGCCCTTGAGCACGAACTCGAGACCGGCGGCCGCGAGGGTCTGGGGGGTCTTCTCCAGCGTGCTGGCCAGCACGGAGCCGCTGGAGTCGAACACGGCGAACTGGAGCAGGTGTTCCTGCCGGCCGGCTCGCGGGAGATCCTGCTCTTTCAGGCTGGAGAAGACGTCCGTCGATAGCTCATCCAGGTCGATGACGCCTCTCAGCACGCCGACGATCTCCCCTGCGGCCTTTCGATCGGCGATGGGACACTCCACGATGAGGACCCGGCGGCCCTCCAGCTGCTTCGGCCCGATGAGGATCGTGGTCTGCGAGGGGAAGACCACCCCGGCGGGAAGGTCGGTTCCCGGAGGAAACCGGACCAGGGAGCTCGTCGTCGGAGACGGGTCGGCGCTGGCGATCAAGGCACCCTTGGGACCCAGACAGACCGCTTCCAGGAGGCCCATCTGCTTCTTCAGGTCGACAAGCGCCTTCGAGATCACCCGGTCCACGTCGTCGACCCTGATCTGCTCCGGGAAGAAGTGGAGCGAGGCCCAACCTTCCATGTGGGAGATGCGCTGGTTCAACGTCTCGTACGTCTGGGTCAGGCCGGACATGGCGACCCCCCGGAGCGCTTCCGTGAGGAGCGCCGTGGTCCGGCCCTTCCATTCGGAGATGGACGAATCCATCCGGGTCATCTCGACCAGCACGAGGAACACGCCCAGGCCGAGGCAGATGAACAGAGGTTGAAGCGACGTTCGGAGTCCGATCATAGGAGCCAAGAGAATAAGGCAGCGCCGATGCGGGAGTCAATCGCGGCCTGCGGGACGATCCGGCGCCTCGCCGGATCATAGGAAGGGATCCGATTGAAGTCGCGCTCGAGGGAAGGGAGGGGAAGAGGAGGGGATCAGGTTGGAGGTCGCGCTCGGGGGAAGGGAAGAGGAGGGGATCCGAATTGAGGTCGCGCTCGGGGGCGCGACTCGGACCCGGCGAGGCGCCGGGTCATGAGGAGGGGATCCGAATTGAGGTCGCGCTCGGGGGCGCGACTCGGATCCGGCGAGGCGCCGGATCATCCCGACTGGATTGCCGCCCTGTTCGATGATAGACTCCCCGATTCGGGACCGGTCGGGGTCTTGTGGGTCCCGCCGACGAGACTTCAAGGAGGCTGAGCTTGAACGGATCGAAAGGTCGTTTCTGGACGCTGGTGGCCGTGGTGCTGGCCCTCTGGGTGTGCCCGACCCCTGCCGCACGGGCCGGCGAGGCGAAGGCCCAGACCGAGGCGCCGGCCCGCTTCATCACCGAGGCGGTGGCGGCCGACGTGAAGAAGGAGCTGATCGCCAAGCACACCGACAAGCAGAAGGCCCGGATCGAGCGAGGCGTGGACCAGGCCGCCGCCCTCTGGAGACAGAGCGACGGCGACGCCGAGGCGTTCAAGGCGTTCGCCCTGGACAACTTCATCGCCGACCAGGAGACCCTGGACAAGACGTTCGACCACTTCCAGTACGGGCTGGAACAGATGTTCGGCTACTTCACGGCGATCGGCCGGGAGCTGGGCCACTGGGTCGCCATGGACGTGGGGCCCCTGATCAAGCTGGATGAGATCTTCTCCACCTTCGACCCCTACGCCCACTTCACCGACGACATGTTCAAGACCAAGGCCGCCTTCGTCGCCCTGCTGAACTTCCCGGTCACGAAGCTCGAAGACCGGGTGAAGGAGGGGAAGGGGTGGTCCCGCCGCCAGTGGGCAGAGGCCCGTCTCGCCCAGTCGTTCCAGAAGCGCGTTCCTGCCGAGGTGAGCCAGGAGATCACCAAGGCCTCGGCGGATGGTGATGTGTACATCAACGAATACAACATCTGGATGCACCACCTTCTCGACGAGCAGGGCAACCGGCCGTTCCCCTCGGGGAAGAAGCTCATCTCCCACTGGAACCTCCGCGACGAGCTCAAGGCCCACTACGCCAACCCCAAGGAAGGGCTGCCGAAGCAGAAGATGATCGCCCAGGTGATGGACCGGATCATCACCCAGACGATCCCGGCCGTGGTCATCAACAACCCCCGGGTGGACTGGAAACTCCGTGCTCCTCGCCACGTTCGTGGCGGCGAGGAAGGCCGACCCGTACTCGCCCACGACCCCGACCCACATCGCCCGCAAGTTCGAAGAGGATCGGGAGCTCCCGGAGAAGCGCGTCGAGGAGCTCTTGACCAGCATCGCCACGTCGCCCCTGCTGCCCAAGGTGGCGGAGCTCATCGAGAAGAAGCTGGGCCGGAAGCTGGAGCCGTTCGATGTCTGGTACAACGGCTTCAAACCCCGCGGGAAGTTCGACGAGCCGGCGCTGGACAAGATCGTCAAGAAGAAGTACCCCAACGCGGCGGCGTTCCAGAAGGACATTCCGGGCATCCTCAAGAAGCTCGGCTTCTTGCCGGACAAGGCCCGCTACCTGGCGGAGATGATCGTGGTGGACCCGGCCCGCGGCGCGGGTCACGCCCTGGGCGCCCAGCGGCGCGGCGACAAGCCCCACCTGAGGACGCGGTTCGAGAAGGACGGAATGAACTACAAGGGGTTCAACGTGGCTCTGCACGAGCTGGGCCACAACGTGGAGCAGGTGTTCTCCCTGTACAAGGTCGACTACACCTTGCTCGCCAGGGTCCCGAACACGGCGTTCACGGAGGCGATCGCGTTCGTGTTCCAGGCCCGGGACCTGGAGGTCCTCGGCCTGCCGAAGCCGGACGCCGAGACCGAGCGGATGATCGTGCTCAACGACCTGTGGATGACCTACGAGATCGCCGGACCCGCCCTGGTGGACATGGCGGTATGGCACTGGATGTACGACCATCCTGAGGCCACGCCGGTCCAGCTCAAGGAGGCGACGATCCAGATCGCCAAGGATGTCTGGAACAAGTACTACGCGCCGGTGTTCGGCGGCCAGAAGGATGTGCTGCTCCTGGGCATCTACTCCCACATGGTCAACCTGATGATGTACCTGCCCGACTACCCGCTGGGCCACCTGATCGCCTTCCAGATCGAAGAGAAGCTCAAGAAGGCGAAGAGGCTGGGCGACGAGGTCGAGCGGATGACCAGCTTCGGGGCCGTGCTCCCGGATCTGTGGATGGAGAACGCCACCGGAAGCCCGGTCTCCGCGGAGCCGATGCTCAAGGCGGCAGAGGCGGCTCTCAAGAAGTGACGACGGGCCCGCCGTGACGGGTGGAGGCGCGCCCTCCGGGGCCGCCTCCGCTCCACGGCAGCCCCCGCTGCGAGGCTTGCGCGCCGGGAGGGGAAGGAAGGGACCGCATGAAGAAGAAGCAGGGAGACGATCGCCCGGGCGGCGGCCTGTCGGCCGCGGCCGACAGGATGACCTCCGTGCTCCCCACGTTCAGCCGACCCGACCGGACCGGATGGGACGACGCCTGTGTCGGGCTGGAGCCGACCTTCCAGTCGGAGAGATCCGTGCGGATGTGGCAGCAGATGAGCGCCGAGGAGGGAGGGGAGGACCGGTACTTCGAGAGCGAGTACATGCTGGGCACCCAGCGAAAGGTCGCCCGGGAGATCGTGGAGAAGTACCGGAAGAAGTCCAGGGAGCACGACCGTGGCTGCATGTTCGACCGGGTCGAGCTGGAAGAGGAGCTCGACCAGTGGGGAGTCCCGCGGCAGAACCTGGAGTTCAGGTGGCCCGACGAGGGCCTGAAGCGGTTCCAGGTGCGGTTCACCATCGACCCCGAGACGTTCGAGTACTCCATCAAGCCGGTTCCTCTGCTCTGGTTCTACGAGGACGAGTTCGTGGAGTTCCTCGACGAGTTCGTCTGGGACGTTCCCGGCAAGCACGGGCTCTCGGCGTCCATCGCTCACGGCGGGTGCCAGTTCTCGCTGAGCGCGAAGACGTTCCTCTCCGGGAGCCTGCTGGCCGACGACATCGCCTACCGGCTCAACCACCCGGAGCTCTCGTGCTTCGTGATGGACTGGCCCAACCCCGATGATCGGGCGTTCCGCGCCACGTCGCGACGGGCCGCGGCGTTCCGGCGGATCCTGGAGGCGTACTGGGCCGGGGGGTTCCACCCCCGGGCGATCGGTACGCTCACGCCGGAGAGCTGCTACCTCGACCGCGGCTTCGGGCCCCACCCCGACCCGGCAACGGGCCTGATGGACCCGGAGAGGGGGCCGATCGGAGACGCCCGTGAGGTGTTCCAGACCAACTTCGCCTTCGCCAGGGCGGTCCGGCTTCAGGCCCAGAGCGTCCATCCCGGGTACTGGCAGTCGGCCAGCCCCAAGGACTCGGGCTACCGGGCCGACCAGATCATGCGGTACAGCGAGGGCAACCTGAACCGGATGCAGATCGCCGGCGAGCTCCACGTGAAGAGCGACAAGGTGCTGGACCCGGACCGCGTACCCGAGCTGGACGCCCCGCTGGACATCGCCATGCTCTACGACGCGACGATTTGCGTTGGCTGTAATGCCTGTACCAATGCCTGCCGCGAGTGGAACGGAACATCCCCTGAAACCGACGTGCGCGGTCTCTACGACGCGCCACAACAGCTTTCTGCAGATACCTGGACTTTGATCCAGC
>JACQZM010000041.1 GCA_016213885.1 Candidatus Rifleibacteriota bacterium
GAGCGGATGTCATCGAGCTCGTCCGGCGTGAAGGAGCGTCCACAGAGATCGAGAGTGGGCTCCTGGTTCAATCCTGACATGCCGTGGAGCCGCCGCGGCCCAGGCACACATCGCCTGCGGCGGCCCACGGTATTTTCACAGGCCGCACCCCAGTTTGTCTATCGTTTTCTTGCGAAACTTCTTTTTCCCAGGCCATCGCGGCGCCAGGCCCGGTCAGGCCCGCTGAACACGTGCGTCAGCGGTGCCGCGGCCACCGTGGCTGGCGACCGTCGATGGCGCCGTGCTAGCCTACCGACCCGGCATCCCTGACGAGGGCGTCGGCGGCTCTCGTCGCCCGGTTCTGGCCGAGGCTCCTGACGAGCCGGGGGGGCTTGGGGGCGGAGTGAGCACAGCGAAGCCCCCCCTCTCGAACGATCCCGCCCGGCGATCGGAGGTCAAGACGTGTCCCAGCAACCCATCCTGTACCCGGAAGACCGGATTCCCCTCGGCAAGCTCGTCCCCATGGCGATGCAGCACGTGGTGGCCATGTTCGGCGCCACGATCCTGGCTCCCCGGTTGATGCACTTCGACCCGCAGGTGGCGATCTTCTTCTCCGGGATCGGGACGCTCCTGTTCATCGTCATCACCGGGTTCAAGGTGCCCAGCTACCTGGGGTCGAGCTTCGCCTTCATCGGGCCGGTGCTGGCCGTGACCGGCGGCAAGGCCGACCTGGTCCCGGCGGCGCTGTGCGGCATCGCCGGGGCCGCGGCGCTCTACGCCGTGGCGGCCGTGGCGACGATGCGGTACGGCGCCGGCTGGATCGACCGGCTGATGCCGCCGGTGGTGACCGGCACGGTGGTGGCGATCATCGGCCTCAACCTGGCTGGCGCCTCGGTCAAGGACGCCCTGAACGCCACCCTCACGGTGGCCTGCATGCAGGACGTGAAGAACCTGGTGGTGGCCACCATCACCTTCCTGTCGGCGGCCGCGGTGGCGGTCTACTTCCGGGGGTTCCTGAGGCTCCTTCCGGTGCTGATCGGGGTGATCGTGGGCTGCTCGGTCGCGATCCTGATGGGCGTCATCGATGAGGGGCGGGTGCTGGCGATCGCCGGCGCGCCTCTGTTCGGACGGCCCAGGTTCGTCACGCCGTGCTTCAGCTGGGAGGCGATCCTCGTCATCGCACCGGTGTTCGTGGTGCTGGTGGCGGAGAACAAGGGGCACATCGCGGCGATCTCCGGCTACATGGGCCGGGACCTGAGCCCGTGGCTGGGCCGCGCCTACCTGGGCGACGCTGTCGCCACGTTCATCTCCGCCCTGGGTGGCGGCACCCCCCAGACGACCTACGCGGAGAACATGGGAGTGATGGCGATCACCCGGGTCTTCGCCATCGCGAACTTCATCGGCGCGGCGGCGATCGCCATCCTGTTCGGGGTCTGTCCCAAGTTCGGGGCGTTGATCCAGGCGATCCCCGGGCCGGTCCTCGGGGGGGTGACGCTGATCCTCTACGGTCTGATCACGTTGATGGGCGTGAAGATCTGGCTGGACGCGCGGGTCGACTTCTCCGACGCCAGGAACCTGGTGGTGGCCGGCGCCTCGCTGATCCTGGCCACCGGACTGGGCCTCACGGGCGTGACCGTCGGGTCGATGAACGTCTCCGGGATCGCCCTGGGCACCGTGTTCGCCCTGGTTCTGAACCTCCTGGTTTCGATCGGTCGAGAAGGTCCCCCGACCGGCCCGATCGCCCCGATCGCCCCGGACGGGAACGTCTGACCGTGGCCCACGACGCCCGGTGGCCGGACTGTCCGGACCGGTCAGCGGCGGCGCCCGCACGGTTCAGGGCTCCAATAACGCGCTCCGGATGTTATACTGTCGAGGTAGCTCGCAGGGGGTGGACATCGTCCTTCACCGGGGGGGGGCAGATCCCGAAGTCCTCTCCAGAAGGTCGATCTGTCGCCCATCGACCAGGAGGCAGCCATGCGGTCCGACCGATCAAGACCATGCTGTGACCGGGAAGCTCCGGTGCGGTTCCGGCTCGTCGCCGTGATCCTCTCCCTGAGTGTCCTCTTCCTCGCGGGCAGCACCTTCACCGGCTCGCCGACCGTCCATGCGGGGTCGACCCCCGAGCTCGTGGGCCCCGTGTGCATCGGCGGGGCGATCCTCACCGTGCCAGGGTGCGGGTCGCCGGCCTTGAGCGAGAGCTTCACCGTCCCGCGAGGGGGCGGGCGCTGGCTGGCCCTTCCTCCCAGCTGCTCCTACGAGATCTCCGTCGAGGGCGACGCGGAGTTCAACGTGCTCGTCACCCCGCTCGAGGGTCCCGACTCGTACGTCCGCTGGTTCGACGGTGCGAACGAGAAGGTGTCCATCACTTCCAGGTCGATCAACGCCCGGCACCACACCCTGAAGTTCACGAACCCGAACCACGAGACCTACTACCTGATCGTCGACGACGCCAACTACCCCGAAGGCCAGTTCTCGCCGTTCTGCGACCTGAACGTCCAGCTGACGATCAGGTCGCGCTGAACCTCGAGGGGCCCGAGGCCGGCGACCTCGCCGGCGCGGCGAGCCTCCGCCGACCGGCCTCCGGCGACCTCCCCCGACAAGCCATGAGCGATCCCTGGAAGAGCGGTCGATACGTCGACCGGTACAACGAGCTGTACGGGTTCGCCGCTGCGGACGCCCAGACCTTCCTGAAGCCGCTGGAGCTCGCCGCCGGCGACACCTACGTGGACTTCGGCTGCGGTCAGGGCGTCGCCCTTCGGGTCGCCGCCAGCACCGTGGCCCGCGTGCTTGGCGTGGACGTGTCCCCGCAGCAGGCTGCCCGGGCCAGGGAGCTGGTGGGGCCGCTGGCGAACGTCCAGGTCCAGGAGTGCCCTTTTCTGCTCTGCGATCTGTCGGGATACAGGTTCACCAAGGGGTCGGCCCGGAAGGCGCTCCACCATCTGACCGACCCGGAGAAGCGACAGTTCTTCGGGCGCATCGGCGCCTCGTTCGAGGACGGTGCCCTCTTCCTGATCGAGGACGGGATCTTCGATTTCGATCGCTCGGAGCTCGAGCAGCGCCTCCCGGCCGTCCTGGCGGAGGCCGAGGGTTTCTACGGGGAGCGCTGGAGCAAGATGTCCAGCGACTTCCTCGTGACCATGCGGGACGAGTTCCCCACCGGCTTCTGCACGTGGGAGACGAGCCTCGCCGAGGGCGGCTTCACGGTCGTCCAGAGGACCAGAGCCACCTCGTTCCTCGGGACTATCCTGGCCAGGAAAGGATGAGCATGGACGCCGATCGGGTGGAGCTGTTCGCCCCGGGCTGCCTGGGCACCTGCTGGTACGGCAAGTACCACTACCTGGAGCCGTGGGTCGGCTGCGAGCACGACTGCGACTACTGCTACGCCCGCTACCGCAGCGCCGTCTCGACGACGCTGAGCGAGCTCTCGGCCGGGTTCTCCGACCCCTGCCCGCTCCAGGAGCCGGACCAGCTCATGGCGAGTGTCTCCTCCCGGCTCGCCGCCGGCGACGTGAAGATCCTGAAGCTCTCCAGATTCACCGATCTGTTCATGCCACGGTTCGTCCGGAACGGACTCTCGGACCGCCTGATGAGGACGCTCCTCGACTCTCCGGTGGAACGGCTCATCATCACCACCAAGGGCGTGCCGTCGGAGTCCACCCTGGAGCTCATGGGAGCCAACGCCTCCCGGGTGTCGTTCTCCGTGGTGGCCAAGCCAGGATCCGCGGTGTGCCTCGAGCGCAACGCGCCGAGCGTGAACGAGCGCCTCGCGGCGGCGGCCCGGCTGCACGACCGGGGCGTCATGACCACGGTCCACATGGACCCGATCGTTCCCGGGTTCGAGGACGGCGAGGAGGAGCTGGCGGCGTTCTTCCGGCTCCTGGAGGAGCACCGGTTGGGCCGGGTGATGTTCTCGCTGCTGCTCCTGTGCGACGCCATGGTCGAGGACCTCCGGATCCGTCACGGCGAGGAGCTCGTCGCCAGGCTGCTGGCCCTCTATGACCGGGACACGGTCAGGGAGTACCTGCCCCACCAGAGGGAGACCACGCTTTTTGCGGCCAGGGCGGACGTCCAGAAGGCGACCATCGAGAGGATCTCCCGCCTCCTCAAGGAGATGGGCTTCTCGTTCGTGCTGTGCTCCCTCAAGAACGTGGGCCCGGCGGTGGAGGTGGACCACCAGCTCTGTCCCCGATGTACCGGGACGTTCTATGCCTAGGATCTGGCTCGGCAACGTGGAGGAGGTGTTCGTTCCCCGCGGCCCGGGCGACGACCGGATCCTCGAGTCCAAGGGGAGCACCCTGGCCCCTCGACTCCTGCTCTATGCCGAGCCGGGGGACGCCTTCGTGCTGTCGTGCGGGGTCGCGCCGGAGTTCGGCCGCTACGTCCAGGAGATCGCCGGCCTCGACGAGCCGCCCCGGGTGCTCTTCCCGTCGCGGCTGACGAGCCCCTACTACCTCGTCGATTCCACGCTCGAGGACCGGCGTCTCATGGACGAGCTGGGGGCGCTGGTGGCCGGCGGCGACTGGTCCATAGAACCTCAGATAGAAACCCAGCGGACCTGGCACCTCGGCGACGCTCTGGGGATCCCGGGCGGCCGGACGCCGCGCCGGGACGTGTCGTCGGGCCTGGTGGACCGGCTCAATGACAAGGGCCGATTCAAGGAGCTCGCCGGGCAGGTGGGGGTGCCGGTCGTGCCGGGACGGTGCTGCTCCGACGACGCCGCGATCCGGTCGGCCATCGACGACCTGGCCCGGGAGATCCCCGGCGATCTCATGCTGCGGAAGGTCCTCTCCGGAGGCGGCCTGGCGCTCGAATGCAACCTCAGGCACAACGGGCTCTCCCACATCCTGGACTTCAAGCGTCGCTACTTCGGCTCTGCCGCGGCGCCGGCCCAGGTGCTGTATCTCGAGAACCAGAGGATCGGCCGTGACGGGGTCGGGCTCGGCGAGCTCCTGGAGCGGCTCGCACGGGTCCGGCTCGACGGCGAGCCGGCGATCATCAGACAGCCCGGGCGATCCGGGGGCCTCGTGGTGGTCGTGCCGCCCCACGGCCGGCGGTGCGGCCTGGCTCTGTTCGGCCCGGACCAGGAGTCCGTGACAGCGATGCACCGTCAGGTGAACGCGGCTCTGACATGAATCAGACAGCGATCGTCGTCGCCTCGTTCTTCATCATCTTCGCCTTCTCGTCGGTGGACAGCTCCATATCGCCCATGGTGCGGGAGCTGGGAGCGTTCTTCGGCGTGGAGATGGACCGGGTGCTCCTGCTCATTCCGGGCTGCCCCGTGGGGATCGTGCTGGGCGTGTTCGTGGGTCCGGCGCTCACCGCGAGCTACCCGGTCTTCTGGCTCTTGACCCTGGGCTCCCTGGGCCTGTTCGTGTCGCTGGCGCTGTTCCTGTGCACCGGCCAGTTCGAGACGGCGCTGACGCTGCGGTTCATCTTCGGGCTCTCCTCGGGGCTGACGGCGTCGTGCATGTGGTGGCTCGCCTTCCAGGGCGTCGACAAGAGCCACTACCAGGCCATGGTCTCGGTGCTCATGTCGGCCCGGCCGCTGGCCACGGCGATCGGGGTGCCTCTGGCCGGCATCGTGGCGGCCCGGAGCGCCTGGTCGGTGCCGTTCTGGGGTCTCGCCGTCCTGGTCGCGGTCTCCGGAGCGGTGCTCGTCGTGGCGCTCTCGGCCATGACGGAACCTCCGAAGGTCCCGTTCTCCCCGCGGCGCATCGTGGGGGACTACTGGGCCGCCTTCGAGGAGCCGTTCGCCCTGTCGTACTACGCCGGCCTCACGATCAACCGGATGTGCTACTTCGGCTTCTACTCCATGGCCGGCCTCTGGTTCATCAGGCAGTTCGGGCTCACGCTGTCCTGGATCTCCACGGCGCTCTTCCTCATCGGCCTCGGTGAGGCTCCGGTCAGCTTCGTCGTCCCCTGGCTGGTCAGGAGGCTCGGCCACGGACCGGTGTTCGCGGCGAGCCTCGCGATCTCCGCGGTCGTCTTCCCGCTGTTCATCTCCGCGACGTTCCCGCTCGGCGTCACCATCGCCCTGATCACGCTCTTCATGGTCCTGGACCGGATCTACATCACGGCTCTGGTCATCACCATCCCGGCCATGTTCCCCGGGGCCAGAAACAAGACGGTGTTCGGGAGCCTGAACACGCTCACGGCCTGGGGCGGCCTCACCGCCATCTCCTGGCTCGAAGGCCAGTACCTGGAGACGGCGGGGCTGGTGCTTTTCGGCCACCTGCTCACCGGCTGCTTCGTGGTGGGGTCATTGCTGCTGTACCGGGTTCAGCGAGCCACGGTGCTGGGCCGGTAGGCCCTCGCCCGGGGCCGGTCGGACCGTGGGCCCGGGATTCTCCATCTGCCTCGCCGAGAGCGGCACGCCAGGATCCGCCACCTGGTTCGCGGAGTCGGACCTGTGATGGGGCCTCGGCCTGGCTGCGGAGTCACGAAGGAAAGGAAGTGAAGGGGACTCGTTTGAGGTCGCGCTCGGGGGAAGGGAAGAGGAGGGGATCCGGATTGAGGTCGCGCTCGGGGGCGCGACTCGGACCCGGCGAGGCGCCGGGTCTTGCGACTCGGACTCGGCGAGGCGCCGGGTCTTGACAACGGCTCGCCGATCCAGCTACCGTCCATGATGATGGGGGCCTCTCCGTCGGAGCTGGAGGGTGAACTTGGTCACGCAGGAGATCGAAGACACGAAGGCGTCGCCCGCTTCCCCGCCGATCGTCGATCCTGATCGGGCGCTGGTCCTCCGCGCCCAGGAGGGAGAGCTGGAAGCGTTCGAGGAGCTCGTGTCCCGTTACGAGCAGCGCGTCTACACGCTGGCACTCAGGATCTTGAGACAGCGGGAGGACGCCGAGGAGGTCGTCCAGGAGGCTTTCGTCAGCGTCCTGGAGCACCTGGAGACGTTTCGCGGGGAGGCGCCGTTCAAGAGCTGGCTCTTGAGGATAGCCACGAACCAGGCGCTCCACGTCCTCAGAAAGAGGAAAGGCCTCTCCACGGTTCCGTTCCAGGAGGAGCGCGGAGAGAGCGAGCAGCATCCGCTGCCCCATCCGCAGCTCATCGCCCGCTGGAAGGAGAGCCCGGAGCGTCTCGCGGAGCAGCTCGAGGTCCACCATTCGCTCGCCAG
Organism: Candidatus Rifleibacteriota bacterium; assembly: GCA_016213885.1. Lineage (GTDB taxonomy): Bacteria > Muiribacteriota > UBA6191 > JACPRK01 > JACQZM01 > JACQZM01. Next base: position 7,100 of record JACQZM010000041.1, read on the forward strand.
GGCGCTGGAGGACATCGACGAGAAGTACCGACTGGTCTTCGTGCTCCGCGACGTGTCGGAGTTCTCCACCAAGGAGACCGCCATGGCGCTCAACATCTCCGAGCCCAACGTCAAGATCCGGCTGCTGAGGGCCCGGCTCATGCTCCGGGAGCGACTGACGTCCATGTTCGGAGACGGGGCCAGCCGGATGATTCCCGACCACAAGCACGAGGGCGAATGATGGCGTCGACGACGGGTTTCTCGTCGTTTTGTGTAGCGAAGAACCGGTCCGGTGGATCGATCGCTTGGGGGTGCAGAAGCGATGAAATGTGAAAAGCTGCTGGAAGCCATGAACGAGTACGTGGATGGCACGATCGATCCGGGCATCTGCGAGTCGTTGCAGAAGCACCTCGACGACTGCGATCCGTGTCAGGTCGTGATCGACAACATCCGCCAGACCATCACGCTTTTCAAGGCCGGTGTGCCGTACGAGCTCCCCATCCAGTTCAAGGCCAAGCTCCGCGACGAGCTGAGAAGACGCTGGAAGGCCCGGTTCCCCAAGGGCCAGAAGCGAGCCTGACGGGGCCTTCCATCTCCCCCTCCCCTGACAGATGAGGCCCCTCGAGGTCGAATCCCCCGGAGTCCCGGCGGGTCGGTCGATGGCGTCCCGGGCCACGGGATTCGCAGGGTGGGCAGCGCCGCGCCAGTCGTGATCGAGACCTGTAACCGACGCCTCGCTCCGCGGATCCTCACGGGCGGGGAGTTCAATTGGCCAGTGAAAAGGAGCTTGAGATGACGACCCCGGTCCACGCGACCTTCCACGATTTTGACGACCAGGTGCTGAAGTCCGAGGTGCCCGTGCTCGTCGACTTCTTCGCGGACTGGTGCGGCCCCTGCCGCGCCCTCGCCCCGATCCTCGAGACGCTGGCCCCGGAGTTCGAGGGACGGGTCAAGATCGTCAAGGTCGATTGCGACGAGGAGCTGGAGCTGGGGTCTCGCTACCAGATCCGGAGCATACCGACGCTGCTCTTGTTCCAGGGCGGCGTCGTGGTGGACACACTGGTCGGCTCTCAGCCGCTGGACGTGCTCCGCAAGAGGTTGACCCGGGCCGCCCAGGCCGTCGAACCGAGGGTCGGAGTTGCCTAGGGAACCGGTGACGGTGGAACAGGGTCTGGTTCCTCGAGCGGCTCGGGTGCCGGCGCTGCTCGGTGGTGGAACGTCTGGGACGGTAGCGACCTTTCCGGACCCGTGCCGGTGACCGGCCCGGTCGCCTCGAGGAGGCACCCTCCGATGCTCGACGTCCTCGTCCCGTGCGCCGTGCTGGCCGCGTGGCTCGCCCTTCAGATCTGGATCTTGCCGAGCCTGGGGATCCCGACGTGAATGTCCCCCGCCTGCTCGGTCGAGCCGGAGAAGAAGCGACAGGTCCAGCCGACGGAGCCCGTCAGGTCGTGGGTCCGGGAGCCCCGGTCGCAACCGACGACGCCGGACCAGCACTCACGGATCGACGGGCTGCCGATCCTCCGGCGACTCCGCCACGACCAGGTCGTCGATCCAGCAGATGTGAGGGTTCTTGATGTCGCCTCCGGTTCCACCCAGGAGGCAAGCATCGATGGATAGGGCCAGGCGGGCGTCGTCGGGTCGGAGGAACCCGCGAGGCACCGTGGCCAGGATGGTGCTCGCGCGGTCCCTGATCATCGCCGGAGTGGGGCCATCGCTCAGCGAGACGAACCCCCGGTAGGAGGCCAGGACGTTTCTCAGGTAGAGCCGTCGGGACCTGCCGAACCTGAGCACCATGACCATCCCCGGATCCAGGTTGGCCACCTTGACGCCGACCCGGAGCGGACGACCGTCGGTCAGACGGGGCGGCAGCGTCCCCAGGTCGTACCAGCGCCATCGATGCCCCGCCGTCGCGCGCACGTCGGTGTCCGAGCCGAGCTCCTGGGCGATCTCCTTGACCACGGCCAGCACCGTCGACCGGAGATCCAGGGTCATGTCCATCCAGTGGAGCTGCGCCTCGTCCCACGTGCCGCCGGACAGCGGCAGCGGGTAGCCGCCCAGCTTCTTCCAGAACGGCCGCTTCTCGATCAGGGAGATCGGTCGATGGCCCGTCGCCGGGAGCGTCCGGCCCCGGGACAGCGACACGTACCCCGCCGTGAGAGCGTCCAGGTCCAGGGTCGGTCTCCCGGCCACCAGCTCGGCGGCGCCGTCCAGCGCCCACATGGCCATCAACCGGCTGTACAGCGACCACTGCTCTTCCGGGGAGAGGCTCGGGTCTTTCCACCACAGCGGCACGGTGAGCCCGAGGTCGTCGATCCCGACCTCGAGCCGGCTCTCGAGCCAGTGATGGACGAATCGACGGGCCTCGTCCGCGGTGCGTCTCTTCCCGTCGTCGTCGAGCCGGGCCACCAGCTCCTTTCCGGGCGGGTGCGACCGGCGCGAGAGCTGGCTCCTGATGCGGTACGGGATCGAGACGATCTTCTCCGCGATCGGCTCCAGCTCCGGATCCAGCGGCGGTTGGACGTTCGCGGCTACCCGCTCCTTCAGCCACAGCGGCCCTGTCAGATCTCTCAGGGCGAGGCGGTTCGGATCGACCCCGGCGGCGCCCTTCCCCTCGAACTCCCGGAACCGGATGTGGGCGCGGTACCGGCCCGACGGATCCAGCGACAGCCCCAGGCGGCAGGTCGTGGTGGGGCCTCCGGTCGCCCAGTGGACCGTCTCGTTGCCGTCGAGCCCGGTGACGACGAGCCCGGCGGTCAGCTCGCCCGGGCCGTTCCACGAGACGTCGACCCGGAAAGGGGGCGACATCCGGACGGAGTAGCCGCTGACGAGCCCCGCCATGCTCTCCCTGGTCATCAGCGGATAGGCCAGCTCGGTCGACCGGCCGGCCTCCAGCGCCAGGCGAAACCGGTACTGGGCGCCGGGCTCGAGGCCGCAGACCGACAGCTGATGGTGCGTGACCAGCGACTCCTTGGCCGAGGGCGCCGGGCCGAACCGTCGTCCGCCCGCGGCCTGCTGCCCTTCCTTCCAGAGGACCAGCGCCGATCTCGTGGGCCGATCGGTGGTCCAGCGGATCCGGGCGCAGGTGACGCCGGCAGTCACCGCGGGCCCGTCGACGATCCGGCAGCCCATCACGTCGTCCAGGTGGCCCCTGAACCAGGCGTACGTCCCGAGGGCGACTCCGACGAACGTGAAGAGCGCCATCAGCCCGAGCAGCCTCAGGCCGGGGAGCCCCGTGACCGGCGGCGGACCGACGGCCTGGAGAATCGCCGGTGCCGGTGCATGGCGGCCCCTGTCGCCGGACCGCCGGGTCCGCGGGACCGAAGCCTCGGGCTCCTTGAGCGTCTCCGCGAGCCTTCTGGCGAACACCGCCGCAGTGGCCGGTCTGTCGACCGGGTTCTTGGCGATGGCCGCGTGCACCAGGTCGACGAGAGCGGCCGGCAGGGTCGGGCAGTGCCTGTCGAGCGGGGTCGGGGCCCGGCTCACCTGGGCGTGGAGAAGCTCCACGAGAGACGCGGCCTCGAACGTCCGGCGCCCGGCCAGCATCTCGTAGAGGATCAATCCGATGGAGTACAGGTCCGAGGCGGGGCCGACCTCGTCGGCGGTGACCTGCTCCGGGGACATGTAGATCGGGGTGCCCACCACATCGCCGGTCTCGGTCAGGCGGGACACCTCGCCGCCGCCACGGGCCAGTCCCAGATCGGCGATCTTCGCCATCCCGTGCTGATCGAACAGGATGTTGGCGGGCTTCACGTCGCGGTGGACGATGCCTTGCTCGTGGCAGGCCGCGAGCCCGGCCAAGCCGTCGATGGCGATGGCCACCGCCACCTGGACGCCGAGCTTCCTCCCGGCGCCGAGCCGTTGCTGGAGATTGCCGCCGACCATGTACTCCATCACCATGTAGGGGTGGGACCGCATCTAGCCGATGTCGAAGATCTGGACCACGTTGGGGTGCCTGATGGAGCCCAGCAGCTTGGCCTCCCGGAGGAACCGGGCAAGGTCCGATTCATGCCGCTGGACCAGGAACTTCACCGCCACGGTCCTGCCCATGGGGAGGTGGATCGCCTGGAACACCGTGCCGACGGCGCCGCTGCCGATCAGCCGTCCGAGCCTGTAGAGCGCCTTGAACTCCGGGGAGAGCGACAGTTCCAGGAGCTTCCTGGGCTTGCCGGCTCTGGTGACGCTGGACAGGGAGATCTCCGTGGCGTCGGTGGGAACGAACTGGGCCTTGCAGGCCGCGCACCTGGAGAGGGAGGAGTCGACGCTGGCGACCAGCGGGCGGCCACAGGCGGGGCAGACGTCAGGCATGAGACCACGATCGAATCGGGGAACCGGCACGACTCACCGGACGTCGTACACCGGTGGTTCCGTCGCTCCTCGTCGAGGATAGCGCCGGAGTGCGGCCGTGTCCAGACCGCCCCGGCCGCTGGGAATCGGCCCGGCGATGTGATAGGTTTGACTCGATGAAGACCCTGATCAAGCTGCTTCTGCTGCCCTTCAAGATCATCGATGACGGTCTGGAGTTCCTGATCTTCAAGGTGCTGTTCCACCGCCGCCTGTGGTGGCTGACGCTGCCGCTGGCGATCGGCGGATCGATCTGGGCCTACCAGGCCTGGCGCGACCGGGCTGGGGCCGGACCGGCGAGGCCGTCGCCGGCTCCGTCGGCCGGACCGACCGCCAGCCCCACGGCCGGCGTGCCCAGGCCGGTAGCGCCGTCCCGCACCCCCGCCCCGCCGGTGACGGCGCCGGCCTCCGGGGGCCCCGGGCTCGCCGAAAGCCTCACGGAGGGGCGATCGCCGTCCCCGTCGTCATCCCGCTCGCCGGCGCCCTCGCCAGGCCGGCGAGGCAACGGGCCGTCGTGGGCGCGATCCTGGCGGGTGATGCCGCCGCAGCGGCCCGGCTGACCGAGGCCATGGATCCGGAGCTGGCCGCGGCGCACCTGGACTCCGCGGAGGTGGTACGACTCCAGACCGCCATCCTGAAGCACGCGCCGTCGTCGGTGAAGCGAGAGCTCCTGGAGGCTTTCGCCGGGAGCTGGCGTCCCGTGCCGCAGGAGCTGGGGCCGACGATCGTGGCGCTGTTGACGAGCCGTGAGGGCCGGGCCACCGTGGAGTCGGCTGCCCGGGCCGCCGCCCGGATCACGGACCGCTCGCTGGCATCGCTTCTGGAAACGGTGATCGCGAAGTTCTCCGGGGAGGAGCGGGCCTGCGTGGTGCGGGCTCTGGCGGCGATGCGGAGCGACAGGGCCAAGGACGAGGCGACCGGCGGTCTGGCCTCCCGGGTCAACGCGGTCCGGGCCCATTCGCTCCACGCGTTAGTCGAGCTGGGTGAGCTGGACGCCGCCGCCACCGCCGCGGCCGAGGCCGTGCTGGAGCCCGACTTCGTGGTGCGTCATGCCGCGGCCCGGGCGCTGACCGAGCTCGGCGACACCCGGGGTGTGGAGGCGCTGACCACGGACCTGGCCTCGCCTCTGGACCTGGTGAGACGGTCGGCTCTGGTGGTGGTGGCGCTGCTCGGCGAGCGCCGGCAAGGGACCACGGTGAAGGAGCTGGTGGGCACGAAGACCGTTCCGACCGCCGCGAAGCTGGCCCTGATCCGGATCCTGGCGTCCAGCCCTTCCCCCGCGGCCACTCCCACGATCCAGAGCCTCCTGGGCCACAAGAAGGAGTCCATCCGGCTGCTCGTCTACGAATCGCTGGGTCCCGAGCAAGTCAAGCTGCTGAAGCCGGTGTTGCTGGACCGTCTGCAGAAGGAGGCGAGCGCCGCGGCCCGGATGGCCCTGGCCTCGACCCTGGAGCCGGTGGCGCCGGAGGCGCGGCCGGTCCTGGGGCAGCTGTTCGCCTCCAGTCCAGCGCTGCGTCCGGTTCTGTGGCGCATCCTGGCCCGGGTCGACCGGGACAAGCTCTGCGCCGCGGTCGGGGCGCTCGGGCCTCCGGATTCTGCTCTGGACTATGCCCTGGCCGCGCGGCTCGTCTGCGCCGCCGGCCAGCGCTGAGCGCTCGTCACCCGGTCCGGCCTTGACGCACCGCATCACACGACCGGCGTGGCGGCTTCCGCAGGGCCTCGCGTCGAGCTCGTCGCTCCCCCTTCGGCGCGAGCCCGCCGAGCGACCAGGGCACGCGTTGCAGCTCGAGCACTGGCCTGGTACGATGGCTCCATGCGATCCCGAACCGAGTATCTCGAGATGCGTGTCCCGTCGCGCAGAGGCTTCGTCAACATCACCCCTGACGTGGACCGGGTCGTCCGCGAGAGCGGCGTCCAGGAGGGCATGGTGCTGGTGAACGCCATGCACATCACCGCGTCGGTGTTCATCAACGACGACGAGGGAGGCCTGCACCACGACTTCGAGCGGTGGCTGGAGGGTCTGGCCCCCCACGAGCCGACCTCGCAGTATCACCACAACAACACCGGCGAAGACAACGCCGACGCCCATCTGAAGCGTCAGGTGATGGGTCGAGAGGTGGTGGTGGCGATCACGGCGGGCAAGCTGGACTTCGGCCCCTGGGAGCAGATCTTCTACGGCGAGTTCGACGGGCGACGCACCAAGCGGGTGCTGATCAAGGTCATCGGGGAGTGAGGCGCCTCCGGGAGCTGGCGGCCCGGAGTGGCTGCACCCCGGCGCAGCTCGCCCTCGCCTGGGTGATGGCCCGGGGCGACGACGTGGTACCCATCCCGGGGACGACCCGATGCGCCCGGCTGGAGGAGAACGTGGGCGCTCTCGAGGTGCGGCTCTCGGCGGAGGACCTGGCCGCGATCGACGAGATCGCGCCGCTGAACGCTGCGTCCGGCGACCGCTACCCGAAGGCTCTCATGCACCTGGTCAACCGGTGACTCGCCCTCCGTCGCGGAGCCGCTGGCGTCTTTCCACGGACGCGTGCTATTCTGATAATCAGATTCATATGGCCAAGAAGCTCACCGCTACAGAAGTCTCGAGGAAGTTCTCCGAGGTCATCGCCCGCGTCCACCTTCGCGGAGAGTCCTTCCTGCTCACCCGCCACGGCCGCGTGGTGGCGCGGCTGGCTCCGGTGGACAGTCCGAAGGTTGTCCGTCTGGCCGACCTTCCCCGGGTACTGGCCGATCTCCCCCGCCTCGGTCCGGACGAAGCCACGAGGTTCGAGCAAGACCTGGAGGCCGGTCGGCACCGTCTGAGGCCGCCGCGTGACCCGTGGGACTCCTGATCGATGCGAGTTTCTTCATCGCCCAGGAACGAGGCCAGCTCGATCTTGGGTCCGGAGCGATCGGCCGGCCGAACGAGACGTTGCTGGTGAGCGCCATCACGGCCAGCGAACTGCTCCATGGCGTCCACCGGGCGCAGACACCTCTCCAGGCGAAGCGCCGGGCCGCCTTTGTCGAGGCCATCCTGGACCGATTTCCGGTTCTCGAGGTTGACCTGAAGGCCGCGCGGATCCATGCTCAGCTCTGGGCTGAACTCGCGAAGAAGGGTATCGCCATCGGGATGCATGACCTGTGGATCGGAGCGCAGGCTGTCACCCTGGGCTATGGCGTCCTCACCGCAAACGAGCGAGACTTCCGACGCATTCCCGGTCTCGAGGTGCATGCCGTAAACCAGGTCTGACGATCCGGCGCTCTCCAGGCACGCTACTCTCACGCAGCCGATGGTGTTGTGATGCTGCGTCCCTTGGGCGAGTCTCGTGATGGAGATGGCTTCTACTGGCAGAGAGGGCGCAGTCTAGGTGCCTTCAGTCTCACTGGCTCAATACAGAGCATCCCTGGCGTCGCAGAGCGAGCCGTGGAGATCGACGACCGCTTCTGGCGGTGGATGTCCAGCGATCTCTATGGGCCAAGCTACTGCTCTCCAACCGTCACAGACGTTGAGTGCACACGGGCATATCGCAATGGGCGTTTCGCGGACGACACGGTGCGGGCCATGTTCCCGGCACATGACAGTCTGTTGCTTCTTACTGACGGCGCGATATGGAGCCACGCAACGAGCGGTGATGGCAAGACCGATCACTCCTTCTACGCAGCACCTCCCACCTCTGGCTTGGACGCAACGGCCCTCGGTGTGGCAGATGTACGCCTATCGGACGGGAGTGCCCGGCGAGGATTGGTGGCATCGAGAAGAGGTGGCCAGATGACCCTGCTGCCGGACTGGCTGCCGCGTGAACTGAGAGAGAGACGGTGACCGCCAACCCGCCGGTCGGTCGCCGATCACAGCCCGTACTCCCTGAGCTTGTCGTAGAGGGTCCTCAACCCGATGCCCAGACGCTCCGCAGCGTTCTTCCGGTGTCCCCCCGTGGCGGCCAGCGCCCGGCGGATCGCCTCCCGCTCCAGCTCCTGGAGCGTCCCTTCCCATGCCACCTGACCGGCGGGCTGCGGCTGCTCCAGATGGAGGTGCTGGGCCGCGATCGTGCCGGAGGAGGTCAGGATGGAAGCTCGCTCCAGCACGTTGGCCAGCTCCCGGACGTTGCCCGGCCACGAATAGGACTGGAGCGCCGCGGCAGCGCCCGCCTCCAGGGTGAGATTCGGTTTGCCCAGCTGTCCGCCGATCCGTCGCATCAGGTGCGCGGCGAGACACATGACGTCCTGGGGCCTCTCCCTCAGCGGCGGGATGCGCAACGGAAACACGGCGAGCCGGTGGTAGAGGTCTTCGCGGAAACGCCCGGCCGACATCTCCGCCCTGAGATCGCGGTTCGTGGCCGCCACCAGCCGCACGTCGACCCGGATGGAGCGAACCCCTCCCACGCGCTCGAAAGAGCGCTCCTGGATCACCCGCAGGAGCTTCGCCTGGAGCTCGGAGCGGATCTCCGCCACCTCGTCGAGAAAGAGCGTGCCGCCGTCGGCCATCTCGAAGCGCCCCCGCCGCTGGGCCACGGCGCCGGTGAACGCCCCCTTCTCGTGGCCGAACAGCTCGCTCTCCAGCAGGCTCTCGGTCAGCGCGGCGCAGTTCACCGCCACGAACGGACCGTCGCGGCGATCGCTCTTCCGGTGGATCGTACGGGCCACGACCTCCTTGCCGGTCCCGCTCTCGCCGACCAGGAGCACCGTGGCCGACGTGGGGGCCACCTTGTCCACCTGGTCGACCACGTCGCGCATGGACGGATCGGTGGCCACGAGACAGGTGTCCTCGACGGCCGTGTGCCGCTTCCGGTCGTCTTTCAGGCGCCGCCTCTCCAGCGCTCGCGACGCCACGAGGCGCAGCTCGTCGGGCCCGCTCAGCGGCTTGGTCAGGTAATCGAACGCGCCCAGCTTCATCGCCTCCACGGCGCTCTGGACCGTCCCGTGAGCCGTGAGGACCAGCACCTCCATCTCCGGCTGCTCTTCCCGGGCCCGGCGGAGCAGATCCATGCCGTTCACCCGGGGCATCTTCAGGTCGGTGATCATCAGATGGAACGACTGCCGGGCGAGCAGCGTCAACGCCTGCGCCCCGTCGGCCGCCTCGGTGACGTCGAGCCCCTCCCCTTCGAGCACGGCGACGATGAAAGAGCGGATGCCCTCCTCGTCATCCACCACGAGCGCCCGGTCCACGCTACGCCACCTCCGCCTCCCGGGGAATCTCCACCCGGAAGAGCGCTCCGCCACCCGGCGGGTTGCTGGCCTCGATAGTACCACCGTGGCCTTGCACGACGCGACTGGCCACGGTGAGCCCCAGGCCAGTCCCCCGGGTGCGATTCGTGTGGAACGGCTCGAAGATCCGCGCCTCCTCACCGGGGGGGATGCCCTCTCCGTGGTCCCTCACGTCGATCCGCAGCCTGTCGCCCACCACGGCCACCGTGACCTCCACGGCCTGGTCGGCCGGGGAGGCCTGGACGGCGTTTCTGACGAGGTTCTCGAGCGCCTGTCCCAGCCGGACCCTGTCCACGGACCAGGGGGGACAATCGCCGTGCTGCACCACCCGCACCCGCTCGTCGGCCACCGTGTCGACGGCCCCGCGAACCACGACCAGCGGATCGAGAGTCTCCCGCTCCACGGCGCCGGTTCTCGCGAACGCCAGGATGTGCTCGGCCAGCTGCTCCAGCCGGACCGCCTCGCGGACGATCGTGGCGGCCCCCTGGCGGCCGGGCCCCTCCTGGATCCGCTCCACCAGGAGCTGGGCATGCCCCTTGAGCGCCGTGAGCGGGTTCTTGAGCTCGTGCCCCAGCACCGCCGACATCTCGCCCAGGACCCGGAGCTGACGGTCCCGGACCAGCTGCGCCTCGATCGCCTCGCGCTGCACCGACATGCGCCAGAACACGAGCGCCGCGCCCACCAGCAAGAATGCCGCGATACCTCCGGCCGCCAGCGTTCCCCGGGCCCTGGCGATCATCCGGGCCGTGATCAGCGGTTCGAACTCCATCACGAGCGCCACGGGACGCTCCATGGGCCCCTGCTCCACCGCTTCGAACCTCCACCGCCGTCGGCCCACCCCCTGGGCCGCCAGGCGCGTGATCACCCGGTACCGGGAGCCGTCGCCGACCGGGTGAAGCGGCGGGGGCCACCGGCCCACCCCGGCGGGGAGGCCCTGGGGGAGCGGCGCGGCCGGGCTGCCGGCGCTGGCAACCAGGCGACCGTTCCGGGCCACCAGGGCGACGAACCGCAGCCCCTGCTCCGCCATCTCCTCGAAGAGGTCCTGGGTCGTCTCGGCCAGCGGGCTGCGCGTCTGGACGAGCTCGCGTCGCGCCGCGAACAGGAGGTCCACGGCGCGGGCCCGGGCCACGGAGTCGGACGCATCGACCGTGGACAGGTAGCCTGCGACGCCGGTCCCCACGAGGACCACCGCCGTCAGCAGGACCGTGGTCAACAGTCCCCATCTGGCCAGGATCGGCGAGCGCAGCATGGCACCTCCCCGAGACACCGCCCCGGGATCGAGCGCCCCGGTGTCCGGAGTCGCTTTCTACCACAGAGCGTGATCAAGACGAAAGCGA
>JACQZM010000599.1 GCA_016213885.1 Candidatus Rifleibacteriota bacterium
CCTACCGGGCAGCGGCTCTGACCCTCACGGCCACCAGGGTGAAGTCGTCCTGGAGCCGTCGCCCCTGGGTGTACGCCAGCGCCGCCCCGTAGATGGCGTTGACCAGCTCCAGGCACGGCGCCTCGCGGTGCGTCACCAGCGCCTGCTTCACCCGGTCGATGCCGAACAGCTCGTTGTCCGGCGCCTGCGCCTCCACGAGGCCGTCGGTGAAGAACAGGAGCACCGATCCGGGAGCGAGCTCCACGGTCTCCTCGCCGTACACATGGCCGGGGAACAGGCCCAGGGGAATGCCCCCGGCGGTCAGCGACACCGGTTCGAGCTCGCCGGGCTTCAGCATCAGCGGGTTCGGGCCGCCCGCGTTGGAGTACCGGAGCGTCCGGGCCTCGGTGTCGAACAGCCCCAGGAACAGGCTGATGAATCGCTGCCCTCCCGTATCGTCGATCACCACCGGGTTCATCCGTCCCAGCACCGCCGCGGGCGTGGTCGGCCCGGCGGCCTGGCCGGTCAGCAGGGTTCTGAGCAGGCTGCGCCCCATGGCCAGGATGATGGCGGCGGCGATGTCGTGACCGGCCACGTCGGCCAGCACCAGGGCCAGTCGCCGCTCTCCCAGCGGCACGAAGTCGTAGTAGTCGCCACCGACCCGGTTGGGCAGGGCGAGCTTCGAGGCCAGCTCGAGACGATCGCTCTGCGGCATCGATCGGGGCAGAAGCAGCCGCTGGACCTTCCGGGCGTTCTCGATCTCCTCCTTGAGACGCTCTTGCACCAGCCTCTGCTGGTGGGCCCGGAACTTCTCGATGGAGAGCGCCACCAGGTTCGCCACCGACGAGAGCAGGCTCAGGTCCCTGGGCGTGTATCCGCCTCTGGACTCGCCGGCCACCAGGGTGAGCGCCCCCAGGCACCGTTCATCCGATACCAGCGGGGCCGAGGCGATCCGGCCCGGCCGATCCCCCGTGCTCAGCGGATCGGCCAGGGAGGCCGTGCGGCTCAGCACCGCGTCGAGCGACAGCCGCTCGATCGCCTCGAGGGTGGCCGGGTCCGGCTTCGCGCTCGACGACCGGAGCACCATCCGGCTCTTCAGAGCCCTCCTCTTGGAGTCGTAGAGGAACAGGGCGGCCACCTCGCCCTCCAGGAGCTTCCTGGTCCGTCCCAGGCACAGCTTGAGGACCGACCCGACGTCGCCCGATCTGTTGATGGAGCGCGACAGCTCGTAGAGCGATTCCAGCTCGGCGAGGCTCCTCTCGAGCTCCCGGTTGGCCTGCTCCAGCGAGGCCTGGTTCCGCCTGAGCGATTCGGCCATCCGGGCGTTGTGGATGGCGATCGCCGCGTGATTGGCCAGCGCCGTGAAGAACGACATGTGGGCGTCGGAGATGTGCTGCGCCGGCCTCTGCAGATCCACGTAGAGACACCCGAACGTCTCGCCCTTGATGGCGAGAGGAGCGCACATGATCGACCGGATGTTCTGGGCGATGATGGAGTCGGAGGTGTACTGCGGGAGCGAGTCGATGTCGGATGCGGCGAGCGCCTGACCGCCCTCGACGACCCGGCTGGCGAACGACCGGGAGAACGAGAACCGGTCGCCGGTCAGCGCCTCGGTCGTCATGTTCCTCGCCCGGCGGGGAACCAGGTGGCCGTCTTCCACCAGCATCACGAACCCGCGATCCCCCTGGGTGAGCGAGAGCGCCCGCTCCAGCACCGTGTCCAGCACCTCGTCCAGATCGAGGCTGGAGTTGACCCGGGCGGCGACCTCGATGAGACTCTCGAGCTCCTTGACCGTCCGGCCCCGGGGCACCGCGGACTCCGCTTCCGGATGACCCGGCGCGGCCGCCGGGGGCGAGCCCGGCCGGCCGAACTCCCGGATCGCCGCCTCGTCCAGAAGCTGGAGAAAGAGCAGCCGGGCCTCCGGTCCCAGGGTGAACACGGTCCGGTGCTTGAGCAGCACCCCCTCCACCGGTCTTCCGCTCACGTACACGTGGTGGGTGGACCGCAGGTCCGTCAGGTAGTACCCGTTCTCTCCGCGGACCACCTCGGCGTGGTGACGGGACACCTCGGGAAACGGCACGATCAGGTCGTTGTCCTCCCTCGACCCCAGCGTGACCCGGTCTTTGGTCAGGGAGAAGGTGGAGGTGGTGCCGTCGGCGTTGAGCAGGACGAGGTAGGGCACTACGCGTTCTTGACGACGATCGTCTCGATCACGTGGCAGACCCCATGACAGGAGTCTATGGCTTCCTCGAGGTACTCCAGGACTTCTTTGAACTTGATGATCTTGATGGCGTCCTTCTCCTCCTGGAAGAGCTCCGCCAGAGCGGTGTGGTGGACCCGGTCGCCCTCCTTCTCGAGGCTGTCGATCTCCCTGATGTGGACCCGGATGTCCTCGGAGAAGGTCGGATTGGACAGCTTGGGGATCATCTTGACCAGCTCGGCGGCGCAGCGCTGGATGAGCTCGCCCTGCTTGATCATCGCCGCCGTGGGCTTCTTGATCCGGAACAGCTGCATCCGCTTGGCCGCGGCGTCGATGTAGTCGTTCATCCGCTCGATCGACCGCGCCAGGGCGTGGATGTCCTCCCGGTCGATCGGCGTGATGAACGTGGCGGCCAGCGACCTGTTGAGCGCGAGGCAGAGGTTGTCGCCCCGGTGCTCGATCTGGTGGATGTTCTCCACCTTCTCTTCCAGGTTCTCGTACTTGTGGAGCAGATCCAGCAGCGCCTTGGCGGCGACCAGCACGTTCTCCACCTGTTCGGTGAGCATGGCGAAGAAACGAGTCTCCCGGGGCAAGAACCAGTTGAGCATGCTGTCCCCTTGCCGGATCCGGCTGGTACAACGCTCCGTTTGCGTCACTCCGTGTCCGGCCCAGGCGGGAGCGAAGCGACCGGGCAGAGCCTGGCTCCGCACGCGGACAGGCCCCCCCCTCGACCTTCACTCGCAGACCGGGTGGGGGCACGGGTGGGCCGCAGGCCCAGGTCCCATGATAACCCCCGCCGGACCCGGGATCTACCCAAAAAAGCCGGGAGCCCGGTCTCAGAAGCTCTGGCCGATCCCGAAGTGCAGTCGACCGGTCCGCCCCGACTCGGTCGGGATGCCGTAGTCCAGCCGGAACGGACCCAGCGGCGTCGTGATGCGCATCCCGGCGCCGTACGATGCCTTGGCATCGAAGCTCAGGCCGTCGCTGTTCCAGGCGTCGCCGATGTCGAAGAAGAGCGCCGCGCCGAACATCTTGGAGAAGTCTTTCCGGAACTCCAGGTTCGCGACCATGAAATCGGCGCCGGTGAACTCCCGGTCCTGGAAGCCCCTGATCGAGTCGGTGCCGCCCACGGCGTACCGGTCGATGAACCGGAGCGCGCCGTCGGTCTCCTGGGTGTGGCCGCCGCGCACCCGCGCCGCGAAGGTGCTGCCGTGGAAGATCTTCAGCGGGACGTAGTGCCGGTAGTCGCCCACGTACTTGTTGAAGCCGTTGAGCCCCTGGAGCCAGCCGCCGGTCATGGAGAAGCCCAGCGAGAGCCTGTAGCCCGCCCGCGGCTGCAGGTAGTTGTCCCTCTTGTCCTTGGTCCAGTTGAGGCCGAAGCTCTGCTCGTCGTACTCGACGATGCCGTCCTTGTTCTTGTCGTCGGCCGCGATGTCCGGAGGCAGCGCCGCCTGGATGGACCCTCTGGAGGAGATGTTCTGGTCGAGCTTGACGTGCTCGTCGGAGAACGACGCCGACAGTCGCGTGTCGCGGCTGACCCGCCACCCGGAGGTGATGCCGAACCCGCCGCGCTCCTCCAGGAACCGGTTCATGTTCAGGCCGCTGACGAACTGCTCGCGCTCCACCCGGGTCTGGTACACCGACCCGCCCAGCGACACCGGGCGGCCCATGAACCACGGCTCCACGAACGAGAACAGATAGCTCTGCTCGCCGCCGAACTGGTACTTGCCGCGGATCGTCTGCCCCTTGCCCCGGAAGTTGGACTCCGACACGTCGATGAACCCGATGAACCCGTTCACCGACGAGTAGCCGCCGCCGAAGCTGGCCGTGCCGGTCTTCTGCTCTTTCACCTCGAAGTTCAGGTCGATCGCCTGGTTCTTCAGGTCGAGCTTCGGAGTGGGAGGTTTCACGTCCTCGAAGAAGCCCAGATTGTGGACGTCTCGCATGGCCCGTTTGATGTCGTCCATCTTCAGGAGGCGTCCCTTCTTGAGCATCATCTCGCGCGTGATGACGTAGGTGCGGGTCTTCCGGTTTCCGGTCACGGCCAGCTTCCTGAGCTTGGGCTCTATGATCTTGATCTTGAGGGTGTGGGTCCGCGGATCGATGGAGAACTGCTCGTTCGTCAGGATGCCGCAGAAGGCGTACCCCTTGTCGGTGTACGTCTTGTTGACCGCCTTGATCCCCTCCTGGAGCTGCGTCAAGTTCAGGGTGGACCCGACCTTGATGTTGAGGAGCTCCTTGATCCTCTTCGTGGGGATCAGGGCGTTGCCCTGGATCGCCAGCTTCGAGATGATCGGGTTCTCGGCGACCCGGAAGGTGACCTTGACGCCGCCCTGGAACGGAGCCATGTCGGTCTCCAGCGAGCTGAAGTAGCCGAGCTTCTTGATCGCTTCGACGTCTTTCTTGAGTCGCGCCTCGGAGAACGGATCGCCCAGCTTGGTGGAGATCGCGAGGAGGATGACCTCCTTGGAGACGTTCTCGTTCCCGACGACGTCGAGGCCGGTGATCGGGATCTTGACCTTCGGTCCGGTGGGCTTGACGACCTTCGCCGGCTTCTTCTTGGGCCCACGCCGCTTGCGACTGAACCAGCCCCCCTCTGCCTCGGGGACCACCGCCAGCAGGACGAGCCAGAAGACCAAGAGCCTAGCGAACCACCTCATCGGTTACCCTGCCTTCCGCGTTCTTCTCGGGCGAACCGCCAGCGCCCCGAGATCGGGGTCGGACGGGATCGCCACTTTATTTCTATCTGGAAACCCACGGGCAGGCACCGCTTCCGGCAAGTCCTTATGTAACACTATCGGCGCTTTCGTTACGCCTTTTGCGCGTTTCAGGTTCGATTTTTCAGGACTGGCCAGGATCGCCTTTCGTGGGCACCCTCCATCGCACCGCCGGCCTCTGACGCAAGACCAGAGGTCGACCGTGCTCCCCCCCGAGGGCGATCCAGCATGTCCGTCCGGCCGCGCGGATCGTCGTGGCTCTGCCTCGTAGAGGCGCTCCACGAGCCGCATTCGGCAGGCTGCCAGGACACCGTGGACCCTCGTGGGTCGCGCCATGCTAGCACGCCCTCGGCGTTGCTGACAACCGCTTCCGCTCCGCCGACCGATCCGGCCGCCATCGCGGAACCGATTGTCACCTCGTTCCCTCTGGCTTAATAGAGGGAACTGGTTGGACTTTGACGGAAGCGGTGTGCTAACCTAGCATTGGCTCCCAGAGCCGATCTTGACCCCATTCCCCGGGTGTCCCGACGGGTCGCCGCCATGCCTTTGGATGAACAGCAGGTCAGGTCGCTGACCTCCAATCTCCGGAGCGACAGCGAGAGCGAGCGGCTCAAGGCTTGCGACACGATAGCCAAGCTCCCGGCCGGCGACAGGGATTCGGTCAAGTCCGCCGTCGCCGCCCTGTCGGAGATCTTTCTCAACGACGCCAATCCGGCCGTGAAGTTCATGGCCAAGAAGGCGCTGCAGAACCTCGGCGAGAGCCCTGACAAGATCAGGCAGGCCGCGGAGGCCGCCAAGGGGGGAGCGGCCGTGGCCGCCACCTCCCAGGAACAGGACCGGGCCGCCATCGCCCGGGACCTGCCGGTCGTCTGGAAGTGCGCCCAGGAAGAGATCCGACCCTGCGTCAGTCTCTTCCCCAAGCTCATCTGGCTCGACGATATCCGCCTGAGGAACCAATGTTCGGTCGCCCTGGAGAAGTGCGGACATCTGCTCGCCGCCTTTCCGCTCCTCTTGGCCTTCGAAGAGGAGAAGAAGACCCCGATGTGGGAGGCCCAGGAGGCCGAGACCGGGGACGCTCACAGCGACGTGCGCGACGTGATCGACCTGATGCGAGTCCAGGCGTCCGGCATCAACCCCGCCCTGGCCGCCCAGATGGGGAACCTCCAGAGGCCCGAGGTGCTGGCCGCGTTCATCGACATGCTCCGCTCGTCCAACGATGTGCTGCGAGACAACGCCGTCCGGATCCTGGCCGAGCTCAAGGACGCCCGGACGATCGATCCGCTGCTCAGGCTCCTCGGGGCCGGCCAGCCCGACCTGGACAGCAAGGTGATCACCACGCTCTCCAAGGTCGCCCGGGCCGACAAGGACCTCCAGATCCAGATCCTCAAGAAGATCCTGTCTCACTTCAAGCCCGGAGAGGCCGAGGACAAGCTGCTCTGCATCGTCGAAGCGGTCGGCCGGATCGCCAACCCCAAGACGTTCGACTTCGTGAAAGGGTGTCTGCGCCACCCCATGGTCCGGGTCCGGGCGAACGCGGTGGAGGCGCTGCAGAACTTCGAGGTGGGGTCGGACGAGCGGGTGCGTCTCTTGATCCCGCTTCTCAAGGACGACAACAACCGGGTGCTGGGCAACGCCATCGTGGCGCTGTGGGGCACGGCGGTCCAGAGCTTCGTCCAGGCGCAGGTCGAGAACATGATGAACAGCTCGGACAAGTGGGTCCGGGTTTCGCTCGCGTCTTCCATGGGGGTCGTCAACGCGCCGGGCGGCGTGCCCTATCTCATCAAGCTCCTCACGGACCCTGAGCCGGAGGTGCGCAAGGAGGCGATCCAGGCGGTCCGGAAGATCTCCAACCGGGAGGCGCTGATGGCGCTGGCCAAGCAGGTGGAGCACCCGGACGCCAACGTGCGGATCTACGCCATCGAGACGGCGGGCCGCCATGGCTTCTCCGACATGGCGCCGGCCATCACGCAGGTGGCGGAGGTCTCGGAGCAAGACCCGAAGCTCCTCTCCACGGCGATCCTGGCGCTGGGGCGGCTGAGGGCCGTGACCGCCGTGGCGATCATCACCAAGCACCTGAAGCACCAGGAGGAGCGCGTCAAGGCCAACGCCGTGGAGGCCCTGGAGGCGCTGAACGAGCCCAAGATCGTGCCTCTGATCCAGACCTCCGTCAGGGACCCCAATCCCCGGACGCGGGCCAACGCGGTCAAGGCGCTGTGGAAGTACGGCGACATCTGGGTCGTCGAGAACGTGAAGGCCATGCTGGAGAGCCACGACGTCAACATGCAGGCCAGCGGCGCCTACGCTCTGGGCGAGATGGCCGACATGGCCCGCTCGCCCGCCCGGCTCATCGCTCTGCCGCTCCTGATGATGGCGCTGAGACGACACCCCAAGTTCAACGACTTCAAGCAGCTCCTGGGTTGAAGCTCCGGCCCCTCCTCAAGACCCGGCGCCTCGCCGGGTCCGAGTCGCGCCCCCGAGCGCGACCTCAATCCGGATCCCCTCCTCTTCCTTCTCTCTCCCGACTTCAACTGACCCCCCTCCACTTCCTCGGTGACTCCGCCGCCAGGCCGCGGCCCGATCACAGGCCCGACTCCGCGAAACAGGTGGGGGATCCTGGCTCCGCTTTTCCGTTGCGGGGACAGGTGCGGTTGGGGTAAGTGTGTCTGACCGGCGTCCCGGCCGGTCCGGGCGCCTCGAAATCGGCGGCCATCGGTTCAGCCGGTCGCCGGAGGAGGTCCTCTCGAGCGTGAGCATCCTCGTTGTTGGCTCGGTCGGAATAGACACGATCATCACCCCGGCCGGAAAGGCCGAGAACGTCCTCGGCGGTTCGGCCTCGCACTTCTCGCTGGCGGCCAGCTTCTTCGGCCTGGTGTGGCTCGTAGGCATCGTGGGGACCGACTTCCCGAAGGAGCACCTGGAGAGCTTCAGGGCCAGGGGAATAGACCTGGAGGCGCTGGACGTCGTCCCCGGCGAGACGTTCCGGTGGACCGGCCGGTATCCCGAGCACTTCCATGGCCGGGACACCCTGGAGATCCACCTGAACGTCTTCAAGGATTTCGCTCCCCGCCTGCCGGAGTCGCGGCGCGATCCGAAGATCGTGTTCCTGGCCAACATCGACCCGGAGTTGCAGCTGCACGTGCTCTCCCAGATCGAGAAGACCCGGCTGGTCGTGGGAGACACCATGAACTTCTGGCTGGCCACCAAGCGGGACCGCGTGATCGAAGCGATCAAGAAGATGGACGTGTTCCTGGTGAACGACGAGGAGGCCCGGGATCTCTGCGCCACCCGGAGCATCCTGGAGGCCGGGAGGAAGCTGCAGGCGCTGGGGCCGAAGGTCGTGGTGATCAAGATGGGGGAGCACGGCGCGGCGTTGTTCCACGAGTCGTCGATCTTTCTCGCGCCGGCGTACCCGCTCACGGCGATCGTGGACCCCACCGGCGCCGGCGACAGCTTCGCCGGCGGGTTCGTGGGCCATCTGGCCCGGGTGAGGCAGCTGACCCCGCTGGCGTTCCGCCGCGCCGTGGTCTACGGGTCGATCATGGGGAGCTACAACGTGGTCGACTTCTCGGCCCACCGGCTCCTGAGGCTGGAGAAAGAAGAGATCGACCACCGCTACCGCGAGTTCGAGCAGTTGACGCGGTTCTGATCCAGGGGCAGGCGCGGGTCTCGGGCGCGGACCCCGCAAGCCTCGCTCTTGGCGCGCGGCGAGGCTCTCGCCCGGCGACGGCATGGAGCTGCCGGGCCGCAAGACCGTCAGGAACGAGTCATGACTCGACCATCTGGACGAGCTCCTGGAGACGGTTGCCAGAAGCAGGCCTCGCTGAGCCCTGCATTCGCCTCCGGCTCGGCCGAATCCGACCGACCTGGCCGGGCCGGATCGGCTGATCTGGAAGAGGCCGCTGGAGTCTCGACCAGCCTCGGTCCGCAGCATCCTGAGGTCTCCTGAAAGGTGAGCAAGCCTGGACATGAGCGGATGACTGCAGCCTCAGAGCACCGGACCTTGGCCCCAGGGATCCGCTCTGCGACAGGGTTCTTGGCGGGGAGCGTGGGCTTCTTGATCTGTCGCACGATGTCTATTTTGGTCGCGTCCAGGCGCACGCTATGGTTCTCCCCTGGGATGGACTCCCCGGAGATGGGAGTCCCCGCTGGCGATCCCTCCCGGAGACCAGACTGGCGCGAGAGCGTTGCGACTCGAAGGAGTGGATGGGCTGCTCCTGAGCAGGCAGGCGCTGTCGACTGCCTCCGCGATGGACGCAGACTGGCGCCGTATCCTCCCACCTTCTCCGCCTGAGCGTCGCGGGACGCAGACTGTTGAGTGTGGGCTGGATCTTGGCTTCGAGATGGACTCGACGGACGCCATCCCAAGAAACGATCGCCATGCCTGCATGAAAGGGCACACCCCGGCTCGTGGTTGAGGGTATGAGACTCATCAACCGCCGGGGTGCCTTGCACCCCCAACTACGACTCCTCATCTGCTCAAGTTGCGCTCTGGCTGTCATTTTTGCCTACGGGACTCCGCTCGACCACCGACGGGACGGTGTTGGCCAACGTCCCGTTCCTCGAGCTCGATGCTCGGATAGTAGTCCAGCGCCGGAAGCCTGATGTCAGCCCGGGGGACATCCTCATGGACAGCCTCCTGCTGGGCGCCTTGCCTCTGGCGGCGCTGGGCGTCTGGGCCGACCTGGATCCGCGCTGCGTGGCGCTGCTCGTGGCAGGATACCTTCACCTGCGCGTCTTCCC
This sequence comes from Candidatus Rifleibacteriota bacterium, assembly GCA_016213885.1. Classification (GTDB taxonomy): domain Bacteria; phylum Muiribacteriota; class UBA6191; order JACPRK01; family JACQZM01; genus JACQZM01. Next base: position 9,637 of record JACQZM010000599.1, read on the forward strand.
GCGCGCTCCCAATCAGGCAGTCGCCGCGTCCGATACTCTCGACGACTGCCACCAAGCCATCGCCCGGATCAATCGGTGCCACACCTGGATGGTGCTGGGTACTTTGTTACTGCTTGCACTGGAGCACGCTGTTCCACGAGGAAGCGACGGTGTCCCGATGGTCTTCGTGACAATCGCTTCCCAGACCCCTCGTCCGGGCAAGGGCACGTCCACCTCGGATAACGGCGTCCGGGTCCGGATCGATGACGGCCCGTTTGCTGTTGTCAGTCAGGAACTCCGTCTGGCCAAGCTGACCCTGGGGCAAGATTGGTCTGGAATCGGCCAGGAGAGCCAGTCCACTCGCGTTTGAGCACAGCGCAGAGTCAAATGAGACACGACCTCGAAAGTCATGGCCGTCGGGTCATGGCGTCACCAGCGCGAAGGCTGACCTGCTCGGGGTCAGTCTTCCA